>JBGSMF010000436.1:0-53209 GCA_041740315.1 Thermoflexales bacterium | reverse complement strand
GCCGCGTTGCGCGGGCTGGCTGGGCCAAGCAAAAACGTTTGGCCTGCTTGCTCGCTGTATTCTCCCTCAAAGCCGCGCAGCGCAGACAACTCTGCGTTTTTTGCCAGGACAGCCAAGCGCAGCCCATCCCCGGTTTGGGCCAGCCCAGCCTCGGTCTGGGCCAGCCCATACTCGGCGCTATCTGTGGCGACGAGTGAATGGGGAAAAATGTTCAAGGGGGGCAAAGATGTTAGAGTCACAAATCCTCCGTCGTGGTGTGTATCACACAAACTTGTACGCTTTTTTCGCCAGCCGATACGCTGTATCGTGAATCATCTCTTCCGCATCGCTCATGTCTACAATGCCGCGCGCAGCCAAGCCCGCAATCCAGTTGGCATCCACCCGGCGAGATAGGTCGTGCCGCGCTGGAATTGAGGGAAAAGCGCGTGTGTCATCGTTAAAGCCAACGGTGTTGTACAGCCCGGCAGTCTCGACAGTCTGCTCACGGTAGCGCTGCATGCCGTTGAGGCTGTCGTGGAACCACCAGGCCGGCCCCAACTTGACAGCGGGATAGTGACCGGCCAGCGGAGCCAGCTCGCGCGAATAGCAAGCCTCGTCGAGCGTAAACAGGACAAGGGTCAGGCGAGAATCGTTGCCATACTTGTTCAGCAAGGGGCGCAGGTTGCGCGTATACTCGCCTTGAACTGGAATATCTGCGCCTTTGTCTGGGCCAAAGCAATCGAAAATCAGCGGGTTGTGATTGCGGAACGAGCCGGTGTGGAATTGCATCACCAGCCCATCCTCAATGCTCATTCGCGCGCTTTCCATGATCATGTGGCCGGTAAAGCGGATTGTCTCCTCAGGGGTGGCCGTGCCGTTGAGCGCGCGCTGAAAAATGGCCTCGGCTTCGGTCCCTGTCAATTCTTCGGTATAAGCGGTCTGAGCGGCGTGATCGGTGGCTGTAGCGCCCACCTGTTTGAAGAACGCGCGGCGATTTTCTAGCGCCTGGATAAAAGCGCGGTAGCTGCACACCTCAATACCGCTGATGGCGCTCAGCGCCTCAACGTTCTTGCGCCACACACCGGGCGGAGCATCTAGATTGACGACGGCATCCGGGCGGAAGCAGGGCACAATGCGTCCCTTCCAGCCCGATTCGCGGATGGCGCGGTGATGTTCCAACGAGTCTGTGGCGGCGTCGGTGGTGCTCATCACCTCGATGTTAAACCGCTCAAACATTGCGCGCGGGCGAAATTCTGGCGTGGCAAGCCGGGCCGAAATTTGATCATAGACACATTGCGCAGAATCGCCGGCGAGCTTTTCTTCAACGCCAAAGACAGACTGCAATTCGTGCGCCAGCCACATGCCGGTGGGCGCGCCCCGGAACAGATAAAAGTGCTCGGCAAAGGTCTGCCAGATTTTGCGATGGTCGCGCTCTACCGGGCCGCCATCGCGCCGTGGAACGCCAAGCTGCTCCAGCGGAATGCCCTGAGAATAAAGCATCCGAAAGACATAGTGGTCTGGGACGATGAGCAAATCAACCGGCGTGCCGAAAGAATAATTTGGGTCAGAAAACATTTGCGGGTCAACGTGGCCGTGCGGGCAGACCAGCGGCAAGTCGGCTACCAGGCTGTACAAATGTTGCGCGATTTCTTTTTGCCGAGGGTCAGGACCAAAATAGCGATCGGGGAGCAAGGTGATTTTGTGCATACCGCCCTCTTGTTTAGTATCCTTTGTGCCACCGTCCCCGCGCAAGCAGGGGATTGGCGGCAAAAGATCAGGTTCTTTGGGAGTTGCCGTGCTGAACCCCTCCCCCAGCCCCTCCCCGAAGCGGAGAGGGGAGCACGTACCCCTTCCCTCGTAGGGAAGGGGGCCAGGGGGTTAGGTCTACCACGCGAAATCCCAAAGAGCCAAAGATCATCTATGACCGAACGGTTATCATCAGCTGTCGCTCGCGGCGACAGCATTGCTTTCCATTTCGACCGCCGCCAGGATAAATGCCGCAATGCCTTTGAGGTCATTGGTCACAATTTTCTCGCCGACGTAATATTCATACGAACCATCTCGATAAGGAATTCCACCCAGCCCAGCGCCGCCACAAGTCCCCTCAAGATTCACTCGGCCGAGGGTATTGATTTGAATCAAGCGCCGAATGACGCCGTCGTAACCACGTTGCGCCACATCCATGTACTTGCCCGTAATATACCCCAATCGAACCGCTTTGGCAATAGCATAAACAAACATACATGATCCAGAGGCTTCTAAATAGTTTTTGGGCCTATTCCCTTGATCGAGCACCTGATACCACAATCCACTCGCCCCATCTTGGACATGAGCCAGAGCGTCTAGTGTGTTTTGGAGAATGGCAATAATGTCGCTTTTCTGGGGATGGTCGGGTGGCAAGTGATCCAAAACATCCACAATCCCCATCACAAACCAGCCCACGGCCCGCCCCCAAAAATGAGGAGAACATCCAGTTTCGGGGTTGGCCCATCGCTGTTGTTTGCTTTCATCCCAACCGTGATAAAGCAAGCCCGTTCGGGGATCGCGGGCATGCTTTGTGATGATGACGATTTGACGAGCCACATCGTCAAAACCGGACAGCTCTTCAAATGTTTTGGCAAACTCGGCATAGAACGGCGACGCCATGTAAATGCCATCCAGCCACATCTGATACGGGTAAATCTGTTTGTGCCAGAATCCCCCTTCATTCGTGCGCGGCTGGCCCTGCAACTGCTCACGCAACAGGTAGATCGCTTTTTTGTAGCGTTCGTTGCCGCTGGCATGGTACAGGGAAAAGAGCAATCTGCCGGGATTGATTTGGTCCAGGTTATATTCGTTGACGTGGTATGACCGGATGTTGCCCTGCGCGTCAACAAACTGGTCAATGACCTTGTGGATATAGCGCCGATAGCGCTCATCGCCTGTTTTGCGCCACACCTGATCAAGCGCCCTAAGCATAAACCCATACTCGTAATGCCACCTGACAGATAATGGCGTGTGCCGCTGCATCGTCGAATCGGCCAGGCGGATTGACCAGGGTTTATCAGTTACAAGCGTTTGAGCTGTCAGTTGTGTTTGTTGCATGTTTGTATTCCCTTTAGAGTCTAGCCCCAAATTGGCTTTTTCGTGCTGGCAAAAGAGATTTTGGGCTAGGCCCTCACTTGAGCCGATATAACATTTCTCCGGCGCGCGGCACAACCAAAATACCCTCGGCTTCACGCCCTTGCCACTCTTGCAGCCGGACGCTGCCTGGATCGAGATAACCCAAATTGATGCGGCGGCAGCGTTCTGGTGAGATGCCCGTTGCAAGCGTCACCTGGATGCGCGGCATCTCGATATCGGTTTCTTGGTTGTACTCGCCCAAGCCCTTGACATGCGTCGAGTGGGCCAACACGCCGCCCGGATAGCTCTTGAACTTGGCCCATTGCTTTAGGAAATAATCGCGGCAATGATAGCCGATCTCGTCCAGCAATCTGCCATGCGTATAGCTAAGCTCGGTGATGTGCGGCGCATAGATGATGACCTCGCCGCCATCGGCCACGGCCGGCTCCATCTTGTACATGCCCTTGGCGGCTGTCCAAATGTCGTCATACATTTCGGGCATGACGGAGAGGACCCGCTTGATGGGCTTGTCTACATAGATAACATGCTTGTGGGCCGACAGGGCTGCAGCCGCCTGCCAGGCCTCTTGCGGCGAGCCAAAGTAGAGGCCCGCCAAGCCGGCGTGCGTGACAACCAGGCTAAAGCAAGCAAGCGGGCGATCAATGAATGCAGCGGCCCGATCAATCACCGCGCGCACAGGCGTATAGCCCGCGCCGATGACCTTGTAATTGGTGATGACAGCGCCCAGCCAATGAGTAAAGTTGATAATGTCCGGCCCGGCAATGCCGGGAAAGAAATACTTGTTGCCGCCTGAAAAGCCCACCACCTCGTGCGGAAAGACCGGCCCGCAGATGATTAGCTGGTCATACTCAAAGACGAGCTGGTTGAGCGTAATCGGCACCTCTTGAAACATCAGGCCGCCTGTAATCTGGCGAATGTCGGCGGCCGGGATGACGCCGATGGTGCGCAGGTTTGCGGCATTGCTCCATTCGTGGTTATAGATGCGGCTTGAGCCAGCCTGGCCATTGACGACCGAATGTCCCACCAACTGGCTCAGTTGAGCGTCGCTCATGGGCTGATGGGTGCCCAAAGCCACCAGATAATCTAGCGCTTTGACTCGCGGGCCAAGCAGTTCGCGGAACAACTCGAACATCAACGGCATGGGCATCGTGCGCGTGCCATCGGGGATAATGACGAGCACTCGCTTGCCATTCACCGGTAGCATCGCCAGCCCCTCGCCCACCACCTGACGCACCTCGTCGTTTGTCAAAAGACCGTCAGCACTCTTGCCAATCACCCTACACCCCACTGTACGCCGAAAATCCCCCATCAATCGGCACGACGATGCCGGTGACAAACGCCGAGGCCGGCGACAAGAGCCACAACACAGCGCCCAATAAATCCTCTGGCTTGCCAAAGCGCGCCATCGGCGTGTGGGCGATGATGGATTGGCCGCGCGGGGTGAGCTGGCCGGTTTGCTTGTCCGTAAGCAAAAACTCGTTTTGGGCGGTCAAGAAAAAGCCGGGCGCGATGGCATTGACTCGAATCTGCGGCGAATACTCTAGGGCCATGTGCACGGCCAGCCATTGGGTAAAATTGCTCACCCCCGCCTTGGCGGCGGAATAGGCCGGGACGCGTGTGAGCGGGCGCAAGGCGTTCATGGAAGAGACGTTGAGGATCACGCCCGCTTTTTGCGCGGCCATCATCTTGCCAAACACCTGGCAGGGCAAAATCGTCCCCAGCAGGTTAAGCTCAAACACCCACCGCAACGCATCCACCGGCAAGTCAAAGAACGAAAGCTCGGGACTGGTGGTGGCTTGCGGCCGGTTGCCCCCCGCAGCGTTGACCAGGCCATCAACCCGGCCGAACCTGTTCACAATGGCATCGGCAACCTGGCGCAAGCTATCCAGGTTCAACACGTCGCCAGCGAACACGGCCACTCGCTCCGCGCCAGGCCCCATGCGCTTTAGTAAATCCTGCGCCGGGTCGAGGTTGCGATCCAGAATGGCAACATTCGCCCCGCAGCCGGCCAGCGCGCAGGCCATTTCGCCACCCAAGATGCCCGCGCCGCCTGTGATCACAAAGGTCTGGTCTGTCAAGTCATAAGCCCGAGTCAATTCTTGCAGATTCATCGAATATGTTTTCCTGTCGCAACTACTCTGGTCACAGAGATTCACAGAGGGAAAACAGAGCTACACAGAGTTTTTTCTTTTCTTCTCTGTGTTTCTTTGTGCGTTCTCCGCGTAACTCTGCGTAAGGCCGAGTAGTTCAGTATACAAGTTACTTTTTGTCTATCTATCAACGCGCCAGCCAGCCGCCATCCACCGGAATGATGGCGCCGTGCACGTAATCTGAAGCAGGCGACGCAAGAAACACGGCAATACCCTTGAGGTCGTCTGGCTCGCCCCATCGCCCCGCCGGAATTCGGTCAAGGATAGACGCAGAACGAAGCGGGTCGGCGCGCAGCGCGGCGGTGTTGTCTGTGGCCATGTAGCCAGGCGCAATCGCATTGACATTGATGTTGTGCTTGGCCCACTCGTTCGCCAACGCGCGCGTCACACCGGCCACACCGCTCTTGGCGGCTGTGTACGATGGCACAATGACCCCGCCCTGGAACGACAGCATCGAGGCCGTGTTGATGATCTTGCCGCCGCCCTGCTTGACCATTACCTTAGCCGCTGCTTGCGAGAGAAAGAATAGCGCCTTGAGATTGATTTGCAACACATCGTCCCAGTCTGCCTCGCCGAACTCGAGCGCGGGCGCGCGCCGGATGATGCCGGCATTGTTGACCAAAATGTCCAAGCGGCCTAGCCTAGCCACCACCTGCTCAACCACGTGTTGCAGGTCTGCCACCGATGCGGCGCCCAAGTCGCATTGTACAGGCATAGCGCGCCGCCCCAACGCCGTGACGCGAGCGCCGGTCTCGTCCACGTCCGAACGATCCAGCGCGGCGATATCGGCGCCGGCCTCGGCCAGCGCCAGCGCCATTGCTTGCCCCAAGCCCTGCCGCGCACCGGTCACAAGCGCAACGCGGCCGTTCAACCTAAAATTATCCAGAATCATTCATGTCCTCTTTTCCCTCTCCCTTGTAGGGGGAGGGTTAGGGTGGGGGTCAATGTCCCAACGCCTTGAGCATGGGCACAGTGCGCGACACCCAGGCCAGCGTTGGGTCATCTACGGTTGCCTGAACCCGTTGATTGCCCGCCAAGGCCCATAAATAATACGTCATATAGCCGGGCGCGCTGACGACGGTGTGATAGCCATTGGGCGCCATCAGAATCGTATTGTCGCGCACAATGTAGCCGGTGTCAACCTCACCGTTATAGTAACGAGTGAGGCCAAAGCCATCTGCCGGGCTGACCTTGAAGAAATACAACTCTTCGTGATACGCTTCGCGCGGCAGATCGTCCTTCTCGTGGCGATGCGGCGGAAAAGTGCTCCAATTGCCCGAAGGCGTGTAGGTCTCGCCCACGATGAGCCGCTTGGCGGGCAAATCTGGCTGGCCGGCCAGGGTGAGAATCTGGTGATAGTTGCGGCTAAAATTCGCCGCGCCCCACACGCCGCTCGTCACCCTATCTGGCCCAATGACATAAGGCGCAGTCTCCAAGTCACTCGGCGCGCTGACCAGCTCTACCTGTAGCTGCCCGTGCGCGGTGATGGCGTAATCGGACTGGCAAGGAATGTAGACCGAATGGGGTTTGCCGGAAAACACGTTGGGGCGGCCGCCCACGCTGGAAAACGTCTGAGCAGAGCCGCCCCGTGGGGTTACAACAAAAGTACCTTTGCCGCCCATCAACACGGCGCACACTTCGCGGCTGCCGGTTGAGGCTTTGAATTGCTCGCCGTTGGAAAGAACAAGATAATTAAAATCGAGCAGCTTGAATGGACTTTTAACGCTATTCAGGCCCGCAGCACTGGGCACAGTTTCAAAGTACGACATAGAATAACCTCCTGGTTTTGTATAAAGCGACTCTTCCGAAAATAACCACAAAGAGCACCAAGGACACGAAGAAACGCAAAGACGCTCTATTTTCATTCCTGGTTGAGAGCGCAGCTCATGTTGTCTACCGAAAAACCGCTAACCCCCTGCTTGCGCGGGGGCAGGTGACACAAAGGATTTTAAGCGGCACGCGCCTTTTGCACCCATCCGACGCACTGCGCCACCTTGGCGGCAATGCCATCAAAATCGCGCGCCTTGACAGCCTGCGCCGTAATAAGCTTGCTGCCCATACCCACTGCCGCCGCGCCGGCCTTGATCCATTCGGTGATGCTGGCCTCGGTTGCGTCCACGCCGCCCGTCGGGAGCAGACGATGCCACGGGCACGGCGCCATCACCGCACTGATAAAGCCCGGCCCGCCAACCGACTCACCCGGAAATATTTTGACGATTTCCGCGCCTAGCTCTTCGGCGTTGGCAATTTCGGTCTCGGTGGCGCAGCCAGGCAGATAGGCAATCTTGCGCCGATTGCACAGCCGCGAGATTTCGGGGTTGTGGTTCGGCCCCACGATAAAGTTTGCGCCGCCGGCCATATAAAGCGCCGCCGTCGGCGCATCCATGATCGAGCCAACGCCAAGAATAACGGACGGATCGGCTTGAGCAAAATGCCTGGTCAGATCGGTGAAAACGGCATAGACCATCTCGCCGCGATTGGTGAACTCGACGACGCGCGCGCCGCCACGACTCACGGCAGACACAATCTCTATAGCCGTCTCGGCTTGGCCGTTGTAGAACAGCGGCACCAGGCCAATATCCAAAATCGCATTGATGACATCTAGACGCATAAAGCGCGCCATGTATTTTCCTCCAAGGCTGAAGGCGGAAGGATGAAACATTCATCCTTCATCCCTTTGCCTTTATCCTTTACCGTACCACTCGCCCCGAAGCGTCGCCTGCCATGAGCTGCTCCACCTCGGCCACGGTCACAGCATTGAAATCACCCACAACGCTGTGCTTGAGGCACGAGGCAGCCACCGCAAAGCGCAAGGCTTTTTCGGGATCGCCTGTATACTTGCGCAGCCCATAAATCAAGCCGCCCATGAACGCATCGCCGCCGCCCACGCGATCTACTATCGGGATAATATCATAGGTTGGCGCAATGTAAAAATTGCCCTTGTCCCACAGCACGCCCGACCAAGTGTTATGGCTGGCCGAAAGCGACCCGCGCAATGTGATGGCGATTGTCTTGAGGCCCGGAAAGCGCCGGCCAAGTTCCTCGCACACAAAGCGATACTTGTCTGCTTCCACTTTGCCCGCGGTCACATTGGCTTCTGGCGCTTGGATGCCAAACACCTTGGCGGCGTCCTCTTCATTGCCAATGGCGACATCGCACATGCCCACGAGATCAGCCATCACCTCGCCCGCCGCCTTGCCCCACTTCCAGAGCTTGGCGCGATAGTTCATGTCGCACGAAACCGTCAGGCCCATTTGCCTGGCAAGCTGAATGCCTTCGCGGCAAGCTTCCGCTGCGCCTTGCGAAACGGCCGGCGTGATGCCGGTCCAATGGAACCAATCCGCGCCCTGGAACGCAGCTTGCCAATCTACCATGCCGGGCTGAATCGTCGCAAAGCTCGAACCGGCCCGGTCGTACACAACCTTACTCGCGCGCTGAGCGGAGCCTGTTTCGAGAAAATAAATGCCCAAGCGGTCGCCGCCGCGCGCGACGTGATCGGTGCGAATGCCGTACGCGCGCAGGAAGCCAATGCACGCATCGCCCAGGTCGTTTTTGGGCAGGCGCGTCACAAGCTCGGCTACCTCGCCATAGTTTGACAGTGAGGCAACCACGTTGGCTTCGCCGCCGCCGTATATGGCTTCAAAGTTTCGCGCTTGCGCAAAGCGCTGAAACCCTGGCGGCGCAAGTCGCAGCATGATCTCTCCAAACGTCACAACTTTCATGTGTGCCCCCAAACCCATCTAGCCAATTACTGCGCCAGGGGGGATATCCCCTGCCACAAAGATCGCTTGCCTGGCTCGCGCCAGATAATTGCCCTCAAGAACAATTTCTCTGGTAGCCTCGCCTTCTACATGCAAGAACACTGCGGTCCCTGCGCCTGCCTTACAGCCATGCACGAACGCGCCATCCACATTGCTCATGCGAATCACCGGCGCATCTGGCTGCGGCGTGGGCGTTGAGCTAGCATTGATGTCAATATCGGTCGAGTCCGCCAATATCAACGCCGGTCCCAGTTGCCCGCTGACCTCTACGTTGTCAAGCCGCAGTCCGCGCACGTTGCGGATAAAAAAGCCGGCCCGCTGCATCAACTCTATGTCATCAGCCATTTCGGGCTGGCCCGCTTTGGCATCCGGCGACATTGCGATTGAAATATCGCTCAGCGAAACATCTTCAACCGGCATTTCCGGCAAGCCGTACAGGAAAGCAGCCGCAAGCTTGGCTCCGTGAGCGGTGACATGGCTAAGGTGAATGTGGCGGAAACGCGGTGTTCCGTCTGTTACCAGACCAGGCCGCTTGTCCGAAACTAGCTTGTCGCCCCATACACCGCAAGCGTAATAAAGATTCATCGTGAAAGGGCACAAAACATCTGTCATGATAATGTTGGTCACCCGGATGTCTTGCACGGTGCCGCCGCGACCGCGCCGAGACTTGATTCGAATGCCCCGATCCGTTCCCGTAAAGATACAATTGGTAATGACAACATTTTTGACGCTGCCGCTCATCTCGCTGCCGATCACCACGCCGCCGTGGCCATGCGCCATGACACAGTTGGTGATGGTGATATTTTCGCACGGCGCGAGATGAGCGCGCCCATTGTCTTCCGTGCCCGACTTGAGCGTGATGCAGTCATCGCCCACGCTCACATAGCAATTCGCTATGCGGACGTTGCGGCACGAATCGGGATTGATGCCATCTGTGTTCGGCGAATCGGGGGGATTAATGATTGTCACCTTGTCCACGGTCACATTTTCGCAATGGATGGGGTTGATGGTCCAGCTCGGCGAGTTGGTCGCCGTGATGTTTTCGATCAGGACGTTGGTGCAGTGAGTGAACGAGATGAGGCGCGGACGCGGATAAGCAAGTCTTTTCTCGGCGTGCAACTTCCACCACGGCGCGCCCCGGCCGTCAATTGTGCCGCGTCCGACGATAGCAATGTTGGCGAGATTGCTGCCCGCAATCAATGGCGCAAAAGTTTTCTGGTCGGCGCCCTCCCAGCGGTCGTCCACGATGGGGTAATCTGCCGGGTTCTGGCTGCCAAGCAATGTTGCGCCAGACTCGAGGTGCAATGTTACATGGCTGCGCATAAAGAGCGAACCGGTCAGATAATTGCCCGCCGGCACATAGACTGTGCCGCCGCCGGCCTGATGGCAGGCTTGGATGGCCGCCTGAATGGCCCGCGTATCGAGCGTCTGGCCATCGCCGACAGCGCCGTAATCGAGCACATTGAAAAAGCAAGAATGATCTTGTCGGTTCACGTCCCTACTATTCCACTCTTAATCAACCTTCCAGCCAGGCAAAAATTCACGGCTGGCTTGCAGCATCAAGTTAAACATTTCCCAGGCTTTATCAATGGGCAAGCGGTTGGCAGGATCGTTGAATACAGCCTGGAAGGCCAACTCTTTGTCGCGTGTCAGCGCGGCTTGAATAATCATCTCTTGATTGCTCACATGGGAAGCAATCAGAGCCTGCACCCCAGAAGGCAGCGAGCCTGCCGTCAATGGCCTGACCTGGTCGCGGCTAAAGTGAGCGTTGGTTTCAACCACGGCCCGCAGGGACAAGTTGGCGATCTGCCCCTGGTTCTCCAGGTTGACGTTCGTGATCACGTCGCCCAGCCCCACCAGCGCCCTGATTTGCGCCACGCCTTGCTCGCCGGAGGGGCAAAGCGAGAATGGCTCACGGCCTGCCATGAGGTCGCGTGTTTTCTGCGGCGCGTTGCGCCATCGCTCGATGCGCCACGAGACTGGGGTGCGAATCACGCCCCAGCGGAACAATTCTTCCGGTGAACGGGTAAAGCCAGGCAAAAACTCGACCAGGTGACGGTCGCCCGCAGCCGCCAGCGCGCCATAGCGCGACAAGAGCGCAAATTTGACCTGCTCCGCGCTGCGGAACCAATCGTTCCAGCTTTCCACTTCCTCGCGCGCATAACACCGGAGCACACCCGGCTGCGCGATGTGGCGACGCACCAGTTCCAGCAGGTCAGTGTCCTGGTAGTAGGCCCGATCAATCCACGTAAAATGATTAATGCCCAGAATGTTGACTTTGATCTCGTCACGGCCAGGCGCAGGAGAAATGCCAAGATGTTGGCTTACAAGCGAGGCCAGCAAGCGCTGCGTGGCATACACCTCGTGACAACAGCCAAACACCTTGAGCCTGGGTTCGACGCGCGTCAGCGCGCGGGTGCAGATCGTCATCGGGTTGGTATAGTTGATGATCCAGGCATTGGGGCAAATCGCGGCGATGGCGCAAGCTATGCCCTCGTAGATTGTGGCCGAGCGCAGGCCGCGCACCAATCCAGGCGCGCCGATTGTATCGCCCACCGGGAAGAACATGCCGTAGCGCTCGGCCAGGGCGATCTCTTGCGCCATACATTCAAGCGTGCCCGGCTGGATTGAAGCCACGACGAAATCTGCGCCGCTCAGGGCCTCTTTTAAAGTTGGAACGGCAACATAGCGCCAGCGAGAAACAACGCCGGGCTGATCTTGCAGCCAGTTACCGAGCTGCTCATTCAGGCGCGCGGATTCCATGTCAATATCGTAAAGCGCCACCTGCCCCACAAGATCGGCGCAGAGGGCCAGATCAAACATGAGTTTGCGCGCCCATTCGCGGCTGCCGCCGCCGATATAAGCAATTTTGAGTTTAATAGGTTGCATAGTATAAGACCATAAAATAGGGGCGGCCCGCGCCGCCCCTACGCATGGCAAATCAGCTTACTTTAAAAAGCCGGCTTGTTGCAATGTCGCTTTGGCGTTGGCTTCCAACTCTTTGGCGCCCAGCTTGTCCAGACCGCTGACGTAATCTGTCCAAGCCTTTTCGTCCAGCGGCTGCTGGCCAAGCACAAACTGGATAATGTGTTCGTTGTAAAAGCGGATAAAGTCAGCCGCATTGGATGGCGGATTGACGATGGCCGCCCCGGTAGATTCCTGGTACGGTTGCTGGTCAAAGCCATTCCGATACGCCAGCGGATCTTGAACGCGCCCACTGACGGTCGTGAAGGATGGGTAACGCACCTTTAGTTCCAAGGGATTGTTGATATAGACCATGTTCCGCAACTGGGTCAGCGGTTGCATTTCTTTCGCCGTCCACACCAGTTTCGGATCAATGCCTTCGGCCGTGACATTGCCATCTTTGTCCAGGTTATAATTCACGCCCTTTTCCCCAAAGCCGACCAGCATATAGCCATCGGTAGACATCCATTCGAGCAGCTTGGCAATAGCGGGACCTTTGCCGGCGTCTGCAGCTCGCTTGGAAACCGCATAGATGCGCGCAGACGCAATCTCTACGCCATTGGCGCTCTTGCCCTCTGGGCCTTTGGGGGGCGGAAGGACCTCCCATAGGGCGTCGGGAAAGTTTTTGTCAAAGTCCGAATAATTGGCCTTGGTTGACAAGGCGGCAAAGTTTTCGTGCATCATACCACACTTGCCTTGCTTCCAGCGCGCGCGGAATTCGTCCTTCTTGAGCGTGGGCCAGTCGGGATCAATCACCTTGGCCGCTACCATCTGATTGACGAATTGGACAGCCTTCATATAGTTGGGATTGCGCACATTCAAGCCAAACGAGGCGGCATCACTCAGGTTCCACGTTCCGGCAGCGCCGTAAGCGCCAAAGATCCAATCAAAGCGCGTGCCCAGTCCGGCGCGTGTCAGCCCGCTGCCCTCGATATAGGCGCAGTAGCCGTAGGTGTCGTTCTTGCCGTTCCCATCGGGGTCTTGCTCGGTGAACGCTTTGGCAACAGTCAGAAATTCGTCCAGGGTCGTGGGCGCTTGCAGGCCAAGCTTGTCGAGCCAGTCTCTGCGGACAACCAGACCATCAATGTGTGGCAATGTGCCGGGGTCCGGCAAACCATACATCACACCATCCCACGTGGCAAGTTTGTTCCGACTCGGATCATTGTAATGAGTCTTGGTCCGTTCTGGCATCAGCGGCAACAAATCATCCACCGGCGCAACCAAACCCTGCTCAACCAGCTTGTACAACACGGGATCGCGATTGACCATGAAAACATCCGGGAGATTGTTGGCGGCGGCGGCGGCGTTGATCTTGGTGTCTTGGTCGCCGGTGGCAGTCGGGAGCGCCACCAGTTTTAGATTGATATTCAGTTGCTCACGGGCGATTTTATAAACAGCCCAATCGTCGGGCGGCGAGCCCGCCTCGCTGACGCTTGAGCCAAACCAGAGTTCAATATCAACTGGCTTTTCAGGGGCCTTGGTCGGCTCTACCGTAGGGGGCGCCTTGGTCGGTTCAACTACGGGCGCCTTGGTGGGCGCGCCGGCGGCCTGGGTAGGTGCCGGGGCTTGGGTAGGTGTAGTTGCTTGCCCGCACGCGGTGACGAGCATGGACACCACCAGTGCCAGCAGCATCAATTTGGCGAATATTTTCTTGTTCATCAAATTCCTCCTAGGGTTTAAATATTGGATCATAAAGTGGCGACTGGATATTGATAGTTGAAAAATTCTCTCTATCGTCCTCCTTTGCAAATTTTTGTCCCGTGTTTTCAAGTTAACCACCAAGTACACCCTGGCCTGACCGGCAGGGCAGGCAAAGGGACACCAAGTTTCCTTTTTCCTTTGTGTGCCTTTGTGCCCTTTGTGGTGAAAAAGGAAATTCCTACGGCCAGAGCCGTCCTACGGATTAACTCGAGTTACTCCTTAACGCCTCCAAGCAACGTGCCTTTGGTAAAGTAACGTTGAATCCACGGGTAGACCGCTACCATGGGCAACATTGTGAGGATTACGGCCGCCGCTTTGAGCGATTCGATGGACGCGGCGCTAAAGGCATCGTACTCTACATATTCGTTAAAACTCTCACCCATGAGAATGTTGCGCAGCAATACCGGCAGCGGCATTAATTCCGAGTCGTTCAAGTACAAGATGGGGTAAAAAAATTCGTTCCAGTACCAGACGGCGTAAAATAGGCCAATCGTAAGCAAGATCGGCTTGGATAACGGCAGGACAATCGTAAACAGCACCTGCAAGTCATTGGCGCCGTCTATGCGCGCAGCCTCTTTGAGTTCCTCTGGCAGGCCCTCAAAGAAACTTTTCATCACAAGCGTATTGTAGACACTCACGGCCGGTGGGATGATTACGGCGAGGAGGCTGTTGGTCCACCCCAACGTTTTTGCGACAAGCAAATAAACCGGGATCAGGCCAACGTGAAACAAAAAAGTAAAAAGGATCAGCGCCGTAATAACACCGCGCCCCGGCAGGGTGCGAACAGACAGCGCATACGCCAGCGGAACGGTCAGACCCAGGCTGAGCGCAACTCCCGAGACCGTAATGATGACGCTATTCAAAGTGGCGCGCAAGAAAGCCGAATGGCCCATCATTTGCCGATACGCGGCCAATGACCACTCCCACGGCCATTGGAAGAAAGGGACACCCTCTCGGGTATAGACCTCTAATGGCGTGACAGAGGCCATAACGACGCGCCACAGCGGAACGACGATGATAATCAGAACGGCCAAGAGAAATCCGTTGACCAGAATCTGAAACCCCCATTCTTCGCGACCATTGAACCGAAACATAGTCCCCCTAGAAAAAAGTTTGTTGCGCCATGCGCTTGGCAACCCTGTCGGCGGCAAGGATTAGGCAGAGGCCGATGACGCCTTTGAACAAACCAACCGCCGTAGCAAGACTGAATTCAAAATCTAGCACGCCGCTGCGATAGACCCACGTGTCAATAATATCTCCGACGCTGTAGACAGGCACCGAGTACAGCACAAAAATTTGCTGGAACCCGGCATCGAGAATGTTGCCCAGGCGCAAGAGGGTTATCAACACCACCACAGGAAGAATGCCCGGCAGCGAAATATGCCAGATGCGCTGCAAGCGCGACGCCCCATCTACCGCGGCAGCCTCGTACAGGTCTGGGCTAATAGACAACAGCGCGGCCAGGTAAACGATTGTGCTCCATCCGGTGTCTTTCCAGATATCAGAGCCAATCACAACCTGGCGAAACCATTCCGGCGTGGTGAGAAAGGCAATCGGCTCGCCGCCCAGGGCTTTGATGATCTCGTTGATCAAACCGCTGCCCGGCGAGAGCACCATCAATAAAACGCCAAACATGATCACCCACGACAAAAAGTGCGGCAGGTAGGTGGCGGTTTGCACGAGAGAGCGGAAAAGATTAAAGCGCGATTCATAGATGGCGATGGCAAGAATAATCGCTATCGGCATCCCAAAGATGAGCTTGGCGGAGCTAAAGATGACGGTATTAACCATCAGCTCGCTAAAGTAAAACGAGTTGATGAACGTTCGAAAATTCTCGAATCCAATCCACGGGCTGCCTTCTACGCCCAAGAGCGGGCGATAATCCTTAAAGGCAATTTGGGCATTATAGATGGGGATGTACCTGAAAATGACATAATATGTGATCGGGGGGATCAGCAGAAGATAAAACCAGCGATGTTTCCAGATAGCGCGTCTCAGATCTCTGGCACGCTTTGACAATGTGGATATACTCAATACGCCCAAGGTCACTTGCCTTTCTATGGGTGCGCTTTGCTGTTTTGTAACTACCTGCCTACGCTCTCGCAGGTTACAATTTGGCTGTCTTGGGCTTGCGACCCCAGTCAAGGTGCACTCAAAGCGTTCGAACCTGCGGCAGGGCATAAGTACGGGTCTATTGTAACAGTACCAGCATGGATTTTGGCGCACAACGTGTGGAAAATACCGTCATCAAGGCGCGCTCTCTGCCAGAGACACGGGCGAAGCGTCGCACTGGCTCGGCGACTCTGCAGTGAAAAAGCTGGCCATCGGAGAGTGAATGGAAAAGAGTTATACGTCGGGGTATTCCCGAAACGCGTTGGGAGATAGGCCCGTGAGTTTGTGAAACACCCGGCTAAAGTACGCCTGATCCCTGAACCCGACCTGCCGGGCAATTGACCGAATACTCTCGCTTGTGCTGCGCAACAACTCTTTGGCTTGATAGACGCGATAGCGGTTCAAGTAATCCCACGGAGAAAGGCCCAGTTCCTGGCGAAACACGCGGCTGAGATAGTCTTCACTCACGTCAATCGCTTTTGCAATCTCCCACCGCGCAAGCGGGCGAGCATAATTCTGGTGCAAATAGGCCACAGCTCGTTTGACCAAGGCGCTGGTCTGTTGCGGCAGCGTGTCAGAGCCAAACAGGGCGCGGTTCAGCGCAGTGACAATTTCGGCCTCTGACAAGATGCCTTTGCTTTGCAGTGTGACGAGCGCGTGCCGCTCAATCCGCTTGACGTCGTCCAAGTTGAGCAGTTTGTTGCTCAGGATCATGACCGGCACCTGACGTGTTTGGGAATCGGCGCGCATCCGATCCAACACGTCAAACCCGTTCAAGCCAGGCATCACCAAATCCAAAATCACCAGGCTGGGGATTTGTTGCTCCATCATGGCCAGGGCAGCCGCGCCATCGTTGGCTGTGCAGATAAGGTAGCCAGGCAGCCTTTGGGTCACAATCTCTTGGTAAAGTGCGCGCGCTCTGGGATCGTCATCTACAATCAAGATGGGGCCGGTGGATTCAGCCGGGCGGGTGGCATTGATCGCATCGAGCAGCGTCTGACCACTGGCCGGTTTGACCACAAAGCTCGTGATGCCAACGGTCAAGCTCGCTTCGCCCTTTTGATCTTGTCCATAAAGAATAAAGGGGGATTGGCACAAGCGTGGATGATTGCGCAAGCGGCGAACCATGGCCCAATCGCCAGGGTTAGCGCCAGCCAAATCCCAGGCCAGCGCCGCCGGTTGAATCTCTGCCAGCACAGCATCCAGATCATCGCTTGCTTGCAGGCGGCGTATTGCAAGCCCGCTACGCCGGCTCAACTCTATGATTTCGATGGCCGGCTGAGCGTAAGTCGAAATCAAAAGCAGCACAGGTTGAGTTGTTTCTGGGGCCGGGGTGGCTCGGTCACCCAGGCTGGGCAGCGGCAGATAGATGTGAAAGGTGCTGCCGTGTCCTGGCTGGCTATCCAGCGTCATGGAGCCGCAGTGCAGCGCCACAAGGCGGCGAGCGATAGACAGGCCCAGGCCAATCCCACCCTCATGATGGTCATACTCGGCCGTCACAAAAGGCTCAAAAATGCGCTCGTGCTGATCAGGCGGGATGCCAACGCCCGTATCCTCGATCCAGATGTGCAGGTGCGGTGGTACTAGTTCTGCCCCAAGAATGATATGGCCTTTTTTGGTAAATTTTCGAGCATTGCTCAACAGGTTGAACAAGATTTGGCGCAAGCGCACTGGATCAGCCTGAATGGCCGGCAAGCGATTGGGCAATTGCAGATGCCAACTCACGACGCTCGGAGCGGCGCTTGAAGCGGCGTGAGCTGCCATGCTGTGAAACGCCTCCTCCAGCAAAGAGCGGGGGTCCAACAATTCTGGATAGAGGTCTAGCTCGTCAATCTCGGCGCGAGAGAGATCAAGCAGATCGTTGATCACACGGAGCTGGTGTTCGGCGCTGTGTTGAATGTGGCCCAGATCGCTCGACAGGGCAGCGGGTAAGGTGATGCCATAAAGATCGGGGGAGCTCAATGCGTCCTGGGTGTACCCAAGGATGATGTTGAGCGGCGCGCGTAGCTCGTGGCTCACGTTCGCCAGCAAGCGCGTCTTGATCCGGTCGGCTTTTTCGGCGGCGATTCGGGCGGCCTGGGCCTGGCGGAAAAGCAACGCGCCTTGGAGCGCGCTGCTGATCTGCGCGCGCAGCACCTCGTAAATTGACCCGTCGCGCGGCCCAATCTCGAACAAAATGAACCCGATCTGCTCTTCTCGAAAGTAGAGCGGCTCGACGACAAAACTAGCGCGCCGGTCAGGCCACAGGCCCTCTGGAGCCAAATGGCGAGAAGGAAAGTGCCAGCCCGTTGGCTCCAGTTCAACTCGCCCTTGCTCGGTGTAAGCCAAAACCAGCCTGGCTTGCTCAAGCGGCACGGCGGGATTCTCATACAGCGAAAGATAGCAGCTCGCAATGCCCAACTTGGGCAGCCGCTCAGCCAACACATCCGCCAGCCTGGCGACATCAAATGTGGTGATGAGCGCCTGTCCAATCTCGCGCAGCGTTTCCGATTGCTGCCTGGCCAGCAACTGCTGGTATGCCTGCGCTCGTTGGGCTGCTTCGCTAATCATTACCCGGGCTTGCCCACACAAATCTTCGCATCGAGCGCGCGCCTGGCCATCGAGATGGGGTAACGCGTAGCGGCGCATTATCGAGATTGCCCCATGCCACGCGGCCACATCGCCGTCCTTTGCCGCTACCAGGCGCAAGACATTTTCCAAAGTGGATAAAAAGAGCTTGGGCGGTTCGTCCCTCAAACCTAGATCGGCTTGAAAGGCCCACAGCACTTGGGCAGTCCACGCGGTAGTTTCAACCGACCCGCCAGCCGCCTGGGCCATCTCGGCCAGGAGTCTGTTCCGCCGCGCGCCAGGCGCCAGGACGACGCTCAAGCTATGGCTCAGGTTATCAGGGCTTGTTTGCATTGGGCCGGCCGCAGCCTGCACAACAGCCTCAGAAGGACAGCCACACGACTGGCGCACCACCAGGCTAGAAGGCAACAGCACTTGCTGGGGCACCGGCTTGCCTGCAATCTGTGCCAACAACGCTTCGACGGCCTGCTGCCCCTGCTCGTAGAATGGCAAGGCGACCGAGGTCAGAGGGGGCATGCTCAACCGCCCCTCCACCGAGTCGTTGAACCCCACCACAGCCACATCGCCCGGCACCCGCACGCCCCGTATTTGCAAAGCCCTGAGCGCCCCCAGAGCCGTCAAATCGCTCACTGCCACCACCGCTTGCAGGTCGCTTCCTGGGCGCAGCCGGTGCTCATCGAGCAATATCTGAATGGCTTTAGCGCCGGCTTCCCATTGCACAGGCCGAGTGACCAAGCGCGGATCAAAGGGGAGGCCATACTCTTGCAGCACATCGGTATAAGCGCGAAATCGCTCTTGGGCGTAATAATGACTCTCGGGGCCGCGGATAAAAGCCAGCCAGCGATAATCGTGCGCTTGGATCAAATGGACAATAACAGCCCGCATCCCATGGTAACTATCAATCAAAAGCGTGGGCATGTCTTTTATCTGTTGAGCGAGGCTGACGACGGGCAGAGGCTGATAGCGCCGGTGAAAATCCAAAACCTCGGCAGCTTCAAGCGCCCCGCCGACCGTGGAAGACCAACTCACCAAGCCATCCAATCGCTCGCTATCTATCAGATCGTAGAGCACATTGCGTTGCGCCTCGAATCCCTCAGAGACGCGCAAGCCTCCGCCAGGGAAACAGAGCAAATTGACGTCCTGCTTCTGAGCCGCATCGGCCACCCCCGGCCACAGGCTTTGAGCGACGCCAAGATGGATATTGCCGGCCAGAAACCCGATGGTGAGTCGCCGGTTGGGAGCTTGCTGCATGGTGGAATGGCGGTCATGGTCATCCATAGTGATATGGTCATCCATAGTAATATGGTCATCCATAGTAAACACATCATACACCCAACAGGCCGATTCATCAACCAAAAACGGGGAATGCATCAGGCCGACCTTGGCGGCCGGCCTGATGTGAAAAATCTTGCAAAATTTGTATATTACTTGGCAAGCAGCAGGTAGCTTAGCCCTACCACCTGTTTGGGCATACCTGGCGTCACCTGGATTTCGCTGCCCAGCCTTGTCACAACGACGTTAGAGGGCAGCGAATCAAGATATTCTGCCAGCGTCAACGTCTCTGAGGTCGCCCAGCGAGAGTTTGCCGAGATGCTGAAATGGGTGGGAATGATCGTTCTAGCCCCAAGCTTTTCCATCTCTGGCAAGAGTTGGTCCAGAGGAAGCACATATCCATCAATATTCACCAGGATGACATCGGCATTTGCAATGGCCGCCCGCGCCTCCGGTTCGGGGATCACACCCGCATCACCCAGGTGCACAATCTTGGCTCCCCCTATCTCGAACACAAAGACCACGTTGCGCATTTCTGATGGGCCAGAGGGTGACCCTTCGCGGCTCGCATAGCCTGTCACTTTGATCACGCCCACCTGATACGTTCCGGGTTCGGTGAAGAGTTGTGGCGCGCCTCCGACAGCCTCCACGTTATTATGATCAGGGTGAGCGTGGCTGACCGTAACGGCGTCGGCTTTCAGGTCGCTCGGAAGCGGCAGCAGCCCCACTGGGCACATGCGGCCATAGGGGTCGCTGACAATGCGCGTTCCATCCGGCGCTGTGATCAACGTGCATGCATTCCCCAAAAGTTGTATCGTTGCCATTTCTACAGTCCTTTCATTCGATGGTTCGGTTAGAGTCACAGTTAATGGTGTCGCTGATGTGGATAGCGGTTTTTCAACGGCTAAAGCCGTTACTACGAACCTCAAAATTGGATCCGAGTCCCTTTTTAGCGCGTGATCGTGACCTTTTGCAGCCCCAGGGGCTTGTCTGGATCGTTCCCTTTGATGAGCGTCAGGTGCAGGGCAAACAATTGGCCGGGAACGACGGCCACAATCGGAGAGAGCCACTCTGGCATGCCTTCTGGCAGCGGCAACGGTGTGATAGCCTGCGCCAAGAGCTCGGAACGATCAGAAATAACCAGCGGTTCGGCGCCGCGCGACTTGAGCTCTAGCGTGAAACTCTGCATCGTATCAAACATCTTGCCGCTGGGCGCTACCACCAGCGCCGGGAAGCCGCTGCCAATCACGGCGATGGGGCCATGCATAAAATCAGCCGAAGAGTAAGGCTCGGCAATAAGATAGTTTAGCTCCTTGAGCTTGAGGGCGATTTCAAAGGCCGTGGCGTAATTGTAGCCGCGCCCCAACACGGCGCACGTCTCCATGTAGCGATAACGTTCCACCGCCTTGGCTACCTGTTCCTCGCCGTCCAGCACGCGCTCCATCGCCCCATGCGCGCGTTGCAGCGCCGCCAGCCGTTCGAGATCATTTCCCAGGGCGCAAGATAACAGCGCCAGCGCCGTCAACTGCGCCGTGTAGGTTTTGGTGGCAGCCACAGCCAGCTCCTCGCCAGCGTGGAGAGGAATGACGTAATCGGCACGAGCCGCCAGGGGAGAATGGGCATCATTCGTAATGGCCAGCGTCGGCGCGCCCTGCCGCCGACCCTCTTCCAGCACGGCGACAATATCGGGCGACTGGCCGGATTGCGAAATGCCGATAACAAGACTATCTTCCAGCCGGGGCGGTTGGTTATAGACACTAAACAGCGAGGGTGTGGCCAACCCCACCAAGAGGCGATTGTACGCGCCAAAAAGATATTGCCCATAGCGGGCGGCATTATCCGATGTGCCCCGCGCCGCTATGATCACATACTTGATACACCGCGCGCCCAAGCTTGCAGCAATGCGCTGGGCGTTTCCGGTTTCCTGCTCTAACAAGGCCGCAAGCACCTGCGGCTGTTGGTGTATTTCGTTTTGCAAAACAGACATGTTTCTTTCTCCTCTTACCATCGCTTTACCCACTGCTCAAACAGATCGTGTTCGGAGCCCATCACTGATTGGTAGAGCGCATTAGCCGGCGGTTCATACCCGCCCACAAAAGCCCGAGTCGCGCCCATGCGCTGGAGCCGGCGCAGCCCTTCGGTGATCACCGCTTTGCCCAGGCCGCGCTGCCGATGCTCTGGCACAGTAGCCACCGGCTCAATGTAGGCGCTGCGGGTCACATCGTCGTACCAAATGGTGCAAAACGAAGCGATCTCGCCGCTTGGGGCAACGGCGACCATGTCCAGGTCACGCCGGTACAGGGGACAGCGTTGAATGTTGAGATACCATTTCCACCCCTCGTATCTGTCATCGGGTTCATCTGGGTGGAATCCGCGCCACGAGGCCCAACTGCGCGCCGGCAACTCGTCCACATCGCCCAGGGCGCGCACAGTATAGCCCTCGGCAAGCGGCGCAGCCTGGATAGGCAATAACAAATCTCGACGCCACTGATATTCAGTCCATTTACCTTTGGTATAGCCACGCCGGCTCAAAAGATCCGCGCGCAGCGTGTCTTGAGAATCAGTCCAAATGCACAATGCATGACCTTTGTCCGAGCAAGTTGCCAGGCGCTCTTCGGCGAGGGTCATCATTTCCTCTTCCAGATCTGCCGTGCGGAAGCCGGGGTGCACCTGCAAAAAGGCATGGCCGCTTTCTTCCGGATTCAGCACAGCGGCGATCTGGCCCTTTGTCGTTTCCCAGAGGTAGGTGACCTGATCCACCGGCGCGCAACTAGAACAGTTTTCAATGCAATGCCAGCGCCAGTAATCGAGCCGGGCCACAGGCCAGCTCAATTCGCGCCGGCCATTGAGGGTGAACACCTCGCGCAAAAAAGCGCGGATGCGCCAATAATCGTCTTCGGTTTGGTACTGTCGCATATTCAGTTTCATGATCCGAGTCTGCTGAAAGAACTAGAATTTGAACCGCAAAGACAAGTTTTGTCCGCAGGACGGCAAGTATTAAACAAAAATGAAGAAGGACTGGCAGGCTGTCGGAGAGCTAACGTAGGACAGTTTGGCAACCTGTCCCACACAGCGCCCACAAGAGGCCAAACCTGCCTCTCCGACAGGCTGCTAGCTCATCACAAAGGCAATGGCCTGGCCGAGCTTTTCCGAAAAGTCGCGGGGAAACGCATGGCCGATCCCCTGGTTGACGTAGAACTGGCAGGGAAGGCCGACAGCCTGAAAGACATCGAGCATTGCCTGCTCGTCGGCCACTGGCATCTCGAGTTCGCCTTCCATAAACACGCCTTTTACGCCCCGCCGCGCCACACGCTCGACATTCTCTTGCGTACAACTCTCGGGGCGCAATTCCGGGCACAGTCCAATAAAGCCCTTGACCGGCAACACGTTTGTCATTGCAATCTCCACAGACATGACCGCGCCGCCCGAAAAACCTCCTATGATGACACGGGCGGGGTCCACTGCGTATTGCGCGGATACCTGGGTGTAACAATCCAAGATATCTCTTTTGGCGATCTGACAGTCTTCAAGCCACCGAAAGTGGCCGGGACATGCAACCTGTGACGACTGAACATACACCGCGATCAAGCCGCCATCAGTCATTGTGTTTGGTTCCCAATACCATCTCTGGTATTCGAGATTTCCGCCCACCCCATCGCCATGAAGCACAACGAACAGTGGATAGCGATTGGTCGGCGTATATCCTTTCGGCAAATACACTGCATACTCCATTTTGGCGCTTTTTTGGGCTTGCGCGTGCAGGCGGTCGTTTTCCTCGCAGAGTTTCTGGAACCTGGGATAGGTTTTTAATGGCTCCAGCATTTTCCAATACAGTGGGCAGCCCAAGCCACGGCCGATCAAGTCTTCAATTGCGTTTATGCATTTCTCGTGATTCCCTGTCAGCGCATAGATGTGCGCCTTGTACCAGATTGTGTAAAACAATTGCTCTGGAAAGCGCGTCTCGGCATAGTCCATGAGCCGCAATACCTCGTCATATCTCTTTTGAGAATAAAGCCCGTCCGCTTCCTGATCAATTTGCTTATAGTGCGTATAGTTCATTCCTTCAATCTCCCCTGTCGAAAGGAGCCTTCAAAGCAAAAGCCTCTTGGGTTGCGCCAAACAGCGCTGCAGCGCGCTCCAGGGCAGGCGTTAAAAGTTCGACAATATCTTTTTCTTGCCCTAGTTTTCCTTATCGGCGCTTGCAAAAGACAATAGAACGCTACGGTGTTTCATTTTTCTCTGCTCGCTTGAGCCACGCGGCGGCGCTCGAACAATACCCCACCGTGACCATTTGTCCAATTTGACCAAAGATATGCCAGTATCTCTACGGAGAGCAGTTATTAACTCATTGGGACTCAGTATAGCACAGAAATTCCACACAGGCATTGGACATGCGGCGAGTTTTTCGATTAGACACGTGGCCTAAGCGACGTTCAGTGTAGATATTTTTGCCGCGCTTGACCTTCCGTGATATAATTATGACAAGCGTAGGCCGAGGCGAGGATTTTTGTCTTGGCAAGTTCATCGAATACGCCCAGTCCTCTTTTGATCAATGGAGCCAGACCGAGGGAAAAAGGGTTTCTTGCACACATGCTCTTGTAAAGTAGTATTTGTTTCTTGTTCACCAGGAGAAAGTAAATGCCAGCCAAAAGAAAGTCACCTCATGGCTTTGATGTTGCGACCTTGGAGAAACTTTTGCAAGTTGGTCAATCGTTGGTCACCGTTCAAGACCTAAAACCGCTCCTTCTACGGATAGCAAAAACTGCCGGGTCTGTTTTAGAAGCAGATGTCGTTGTTCTTTACGAATACCACGAGGAGACAGGCGATGTCACCATTCCGCCCATCATTTGGGGCGACATTCGGCACCCAGAGGTTTTGGAGGCAAGAGGCCAAGCGCGCGCACACAAAAATTCCGCCGTGTTCAGGGTGCTTGGGCGAGCCAAGCCTGTCTATGCGCCTGACGCAACAAAAGATTGGCCGCAGTTAATCAAAACCAAGCCCGCAGTGCAAGGCAAACCAAAGGCATTTGTTGACCGGGAAGGCATCGTTTCATCCGCGGCAGTGCGCCTGACAGCCGGCAAAGAAAAAGTGGGCGCGCTCTTTGTAAACTATCGAACCCGCCAAGACTTTGATGATAAAGAACAAAAAATTATCGAACTGTTCGCCGTCCAGGCGGCGATTGCCATTCAGAATGCCCGGCTGCTCGCAAAAGAGCGAACTTTGCTAGAGCAGGCTGTGACATTGCGCAAGGTGTCTGGCGCAATCAGTTTTGCGCTTGAACTAGGCGAGATTTCCAGCGCCCTCATTTCTGCCCCCGAACTAAGACGAGTAGCTGAAGGGGTCCTGGATGAACTGGCCAAGGTGGTTGAATATCGTAAAGCCTCATTGCAACTTATTCGAGGCGATGTCCGCGAGATGGTCACCTTTCGTGGGCCGGGGGAACCCAATGCCGCCAGTTGGCTCTTGCCACAAATTTCTCAAGATGCTTTGATCAAACGAGTTGTAGAGTGCAAGGAACCGCTTGTTCTGAGCAGGACACGAGACGACCGCGATTGGACAGTCCACGATGAGACCTTTGACGTCAATTCCTGGGTAGGCATCCCCCTCGTCTATGGACAAGAAACTGTTGGGTTGATCACACTTGATCATGACCAGCCCGGTTACTATACCGACGCAACCAAGGACCAACTCGCCCCATTCTGTCGCCAGGCCGCCATGGCCATCTATAACGCTTATCTCTTGGTTGATTTGCAGCGTCAAGTCAGGGGACATCAGGCATTAAACACAGTGGGGACAGAGCTCGCCGGGATATTGAATGAAGAAGCCATTCTGACCAAAGTAGCCCGCGCGGCAGCAAATGCCATTGACTGCACCCATTGCACTGTCTTTCGCCTGGAAAATAAAGAGCTCGTCGTCAGGGGCGCCGAAGGAAACCGAGGTTGGAGTTTATCAATTGGGCGAACTTTTGAACAAGGCCAGGGCGTAGCTGGCTGGGTGGCGCAAACGGGCCAGCCCGTAATCGTGCCAAACACTCGGAACGATGACCGCTTCAGTCCAGGCTGGTCAGCCCCGCAATCTGACCCGCTGTCATTGGTAGAGGGGCCTATTTGGCTTGATGGCCAAGTGTATGGCGTCATCTCTGTTGAGCATGATCGAGTGGGGGCTTTTGACGAACAAGACCAGCAATTAGTCATGACGCTGGCCTCGCAAGTAAGCCAGGCGGTGCGGAATGCTCGTCTGCGCGCCGATCTTGAGCAGCAGATTGAGCGGCTCCAGACATTGAACCAGATTAGCCACGAACTGGGCGCCAAGCTAGATGCCGAACCCATTTATAAAGCCGTGGCCAGGGCCGTTGTGCAGACATTGGATTGCACCCATTGCACGATCTTTGGCCTGGAGCACAACTCGTTGGTACCACGCGCATCGCTGGGCAAGGGGACTGGCCCCCTGGTCACCCGGCGTTTTGCCCTGGGCGAAGGAGTTGCTGGCTGGGTGGCGCAAGAAGGCCAAGCGATCTTAATCCGTGACGCCAAAAAACACGAGCGTTTTGTTACAGGCAAGACGCGGCCACAGGTTGATCGCTCAATCATTGTGGCGCCAATAAAGACGGGCGATCGTGTGGTCGGCGTCATTTCTGCCGACCAGGATCGAGTCAATGCCTTTGACGAACGCGACCTGCAAATGGTTGAAACATTGGCCTTGCAAGCCAGCACGGCCCTACAGAATGCGCATCTCTTTGAAGAAACCCAACATCGAGTCCGCGATTTGGAGATCGTCCACCGCGTCACGCAGGTCATCAACTCGGAGCTCAACCCGCAAAATCTATTCAGGACCATTGCCTCCCAGATTGCAAGACAACTCAAGTGTACCCACTGCACTCTCTTTTTCCCCAAAGAAAAGAATGGCTTACTCGTGCTAGCGCCTGTAGAGACTTTTGGTGAACGCCCAGAGATTATGGGGCGAACTTTTAGGTTAGACGAGGGTTTGGTGGGTTGGGTCTTTCAACATGGTGAATCTTTGGTGCTGCCCGATGTTAGACAAGATCCGCGCTTTTCGCCTGCCAGGGATATTAAAGAACGGCCTCGTTCGATGCTGGTCGCGCCGGTCAAGGTCGGCGTCAAGACCCTTGGGGTGATCAGCGCCGACCAGGATGAATTCGGCTGGTTCAGTGAAAATGACCGGCGCTTGGTGGATGCTCTGGCGCAACAGGCTGGCATCGCCATCCAACGCGCAGAAGGGCTGAGGCTATTACAAGATATTGGAAACCAGGTTATAAGCGCCCCCAATCAAGCCGAGATTTTGCAACGCATTGTTTCGGGCGCGATAAAGTTGATTCATGCCAAGTTGGGGGTTATCTATTTGTTCAGCGACGATAAGCAATTGATAACAAAACAATACCATTACCCGCCCGACTTTAATTTGCCCATCCCTCGATTAGATAAAGGACACGGACTTACCCATCAACTGATTACCAATCCAGAGATTATAGCCATTCCAGATATCGAACAGGACCTGCGAGTGAACCGGGAGCTGGTCAAATTGGGTGTTCGCTCGCTCATCGGCATCCCGCTTATGCTCGAACAAAAAGTGATCGGGGCGCTTTACCTGAACGACTCGGAGAGACACGACTTTACCGAAACTGAGCAGTCTCTGCTTTCTACGCTGGCCAGCCAGGCTGCCATTGCTATCGAGAACGCCAGGTTATTTAACAGTGAGCAAGCCAAAGCCCAACAACTTTTGCGCTTGCACCAAGTCTTGGACATTACTATGCGGACACTGGATTTTGAACAAGTGTTGCCGTTGTTGGTGAAAAATGTCGTCGAGACTTTTGAGCAAGGCACTTCGGCGGCAATAGACCTTTATGATCCAGACAAAAGGGAATTCATTCCTCCCACCTTTGCCGTCGGCCCCAAAGCGGCAGTGCTGAAGGACAATCCACCTCGAGAACAAGGCGTCAGCGCCACGGTGGTTCAATCCAAACAAGCATTATTTGTGCACGATGCTGCCAGCGCCCAACTCACCCGGCCCGAGTTTGCCGAGCAAGGCCTCAAATCCTTCGCGTGCCTGCCGCTATTCGTCGGCGATGTTGTTCTGGGCACTCTCTACATCTGTTTTGAGCTGCCGCATCTCTTTCCAGATGACGAACGGCGCGTCCTTGAATTGTTCGCCAGCGAGGCCGCCGTGGTGCTCCAAAACGCCAAAATATACGAACAACGCAGCAAAGACCTGGCTGCCCTTCAAAAGATTGTCGGAGCCATTGGCTTTGGATCTGATCCCCTGCCCATTATCTTGGAAGAAACTATCAAGCTGTTCAGAGCAGAATACGGCGCCTTTGCCCTGGTAAACCCAGACGCCAAACAGTTGACTTTTCAGGCAATCTGGGAAAAAACCAAGATGCTGGTCAAAGATCAAATTCCAGAGGGCCAGAGGCATCGCAGTTGGGAGATAGGCATCACGGGCTATGTAGCACAAAAAGGTCTAGCCCACTACACAGGCAATGTAGGCGCTGATCCCCATTACAAAAAATGGCACGAATCTACTGTTTCTGAACTGGCGGTGCCGCTTAGAGGCGGAGACGGAAAGGTCATTGGCGTTCTAGATTTGGAAAGCTCTACCCCAAATGCCTTTCACGAAGCACAAGTAACTTTATGCCAAAACCTGGCCAACGTGGCAGCCACCGCCCTGGAGAAGGACCAAATCCTTGACACGATGCAACAAATGAGCCTTCAAATGGAAGGGTTGCATCAAGTGACCCAAGGTGAAAGCACTGCCGACGTGCTCGACCGAATCTTGAATAGCATCAACATCATTTTGGGCAAAGAGACATCTTCTTGCATGGCCCTTTACGAACAGGCGAACAATAGCTTTTACGACTATCAAACGGCCGGGCCCTTGAAAGACTATTTGAGCACAGCTTATCCGCGGCCAACCGGCGGGACAAGTCAACACGCGCTTCAGACCAAGCAGCCGTATTACCTGCCTGATGTCCTGCACCCGGAACCTGGTTGCCCCACCATCAACCAAAAATCCATTGACAGAGGCGTTCGGTCCTTTGCCGCGCTCCCGCTCAAGTGGCAAGGGCAAATTGTAGGGATGTTGTTCATCAACCTTGAAAAGACTATTTCATTTCCTGGCGAGATCAAGAGAATTCTGGATTTGTTTGCCAACCAGGCAGCCATTGCTATTGAAAACGCCCAGCTCGTTCATCAGTTGGAACGCCGAGTCTTGGAATTAGATGCCTTGAGCGAACTCAGCGCCAGGGTCTTGCCAGACGTAATGTAGCAAAGAAACTATGAATTCGGCGAAAAAAACTCACAATCAATCGCTCAGCACGCTTGAGGTAGGTCAGCGTTTTCTGGACTATTATCAAGCTTGTGGGTACACGCTGATACCAAGCAGTTCGTTATTGGATCCATCAGTCCCCATGACATTTGTGATGAGCGCTGGCCTGACTCAAATCGAGATCGCAATCGAACAAGGCCAAGGACACGCAGGGGAGCGTTACGCGCTTTCGCAAACCTGCTTTCGTCATTTTGACCAGGAAAAAATTGGGACAAGCCCTGTTCACCTGAGCTTGTTCAGAATGTGTGGGGCCATTCACTTTGGAGCAACAAGCCGAAAAGATACGATTAAAAAGATATGGGGCTTTTTGACCGACGACCTGGGCCTGGACAAGGAACAACTGAGAGTAACTTGTTTTGCCGGCGGCGAGAGTGATGGGCACAAGTTTGAAAAAGACAGTGAGGCAATTCAAACCTGGCAGGCACTCGGGCTATCGCCGGCTCAGATTGTGAATGTGGGCATTGACGGGGGTTTTTGGAAGCAGGGGGGTGGTATTTCTGGCCGGGAGCGCTTTCGCAAGTGCGGCCCAAGCACAGAATTGTTCTTTGACCGTGGCCCGGAATGGCGCTGCGGGGGTGCTTGCCAAGCAGGTTGCCAGTGTGGGCGGTACATCGAGGTGGCAAATGTCCTTTCTATCCACTCACAGATTGATCTGACCACCCAGTCATTGGCCCCGCTGGCAAACCCCTTTGACGAAGCTGTGATCGGCGTCGAGCGATTGGCTATGGTGCTGCAAGCCCAATCGTCCGTGTTTGGCATCGAGTGCCTGGCGCCCCTGGTCAAGCTGGCACAAGCCTATCAAACCAGTTCTCTTGGCTTGGAAAAAGTAGGGAGCGAATGGGTAATAGCCGACCATATTAGGGCCTTGCTCTTCCTGGCGGCTGATGGCGCGCCGCCGCCCGGCAAAGGAGGACGAGCCGGGATTATAAGAAAGCTGATCCGGGCAATTCTGACCCAACAAAAAAGACTGGGAATTAGCCAAAACGATTTTATACCTAGCCTGATTGGCGCAACCTTCGATCTTTATAAAAATCAACACCCCAATCTCAAAGAGGGACAAGAACGGCTTTTGACCTTTTTTGCAACAGAGAGCGATTGCTTTGAACAGACACTCTCCAGAGGCTATCGCAAGCTCGACCGGCTTGTTCAACGTAGCGGGAACGGCTCGATTAGCGAACAACAAGTGATTGACCTGGTCAAAAACTCTGGGGTCCCATTATCGCTGCTAGAGATCGAGTTGGCCCAGAGAAGCATTAAACTCTACTCATCAGTCAAGCACTCATCAGTCAAGCACTCATCAGTCAGGCACTCATCAGTCAAGCACTCATCAGTCATCCAGTCATCAGTCAGGTGAATAGTAGACCTGATCGGAAATAGCAGGACGGGCATCCCCATGCCAATCCGCCAACGTACACTTGCACCTGCGCTGCGCTTGGCGCAAGTGCAGGTGTGGGGATACGTTGGCTGCGTTATTTCCGATAAACCCTAGTGATTCAGTCGCGGAGGTAGTTTCGATGGAAAGATTCCAAAAAATTCTGACCGCCCTTTCCGACAGCGCCACCAAGATCATAGATGCGCACCTTTTTTACGTTGCATTATTCAACAAGGTGACCGCAACACTTGACTTTCCCCTGGTCGTGAGAAAAAAAGTTAATGTCCCAGAAAGACCAGAAGGGCAAGATGGGCAGTGGGTATCGCGCCCATGCCAACCAGACAAACTCTTGCCAGACTGCATTTTTGCCAGCGGCAAGCCAGTCTTGATAGAACAGGATTTTGAAAATTGGATTGCCGCAAACAGGCTGGCCTATCCAACAGGCGAATTGCCTCTCTCGTGGATGGGAGTCCCTATAGCGACCAGGGGCAATGTCATTGGCGTCATTGTGGCCGAGAACTATGAGCGCAAAATGGCCTATGACAAAAGAACTTGCACCCTCTTGTCCACCATGGCCGATCGAGTCGCCAGCTCCATCATGAACGTCCGCCTGGTTGAAAACCTGCGCGCAGTGAACAGGGTGGGCCAAAAACTTACTTCCGGCATTCGTCTACGAGAAGATGAGGTTCTAGAACTAATTTTCGAGCAAGCCAGCCCATTGATGGATACCCGCAACATGTACATTGCCTTGTACAACGAGGCGCAGCGCATACTAGACTTTCCGCTGATGACGGTCAAAGGCAAGCGCCTCGAAACGTTTTCACGCGAGGTTGAAATTGAGGATCGCACCAAGGGGGGCCTCACCGAGGAAGCCATTCGGCTCAAGTGTCCACTCTGCTTGCCAGATGTTCAAGGATATTGCAAAGAGAACAGGCTAGATCCTCCTGTCAAGCCGCTTCCAGAATCCTGGCTTGGCGTGCCAATGCTCATCGAGAACAGAGTATTGGGCGTCATTGCTTTGCAGAATTATGAATTCAAGGATTTCTATGGACAAGACGATCAAGAAGTGCTGCAAACCATGGCAAGTCAGGCTGCGGTGGCGATTGAAAACGCTCGCTTGTTGGCCCAAGAGAGCCGGCGAGCGCGACAACTGGCCGCTTTGCAAAAAATAGGCGTCACCATCACGTCACAACTCGAGTTGGCCGAGGTGCTTGGTTCAATCGTCGGGTACGCAAACATGATCATGGAAGCTGACTTTGCGACAATGTTCCTATATGATTCTGAGCGTGACTGCTTTGAGAGCGGGATCCAAATACGGAAAGGCAAAGGGGTTGAATCTGAACCTTCGACACCGAGCAACAGCGGCCTTGCCGCTTATATAGCCAAAACGCAAGAACCCGTCTTTGTAGAAGAACCGCTAAAAAACCCACCCCCTGTCCCTCACATCAAAGTTTCTTTTATCCGAGAGCACGGCATCAAGGCTTTTGCTGGCATTCCACTGAAAGCTAAAGGCAAACCCGTTGGGGTGCTCTTTTTGAACTTTTGCGACCCCCACAACTTTTCTCAAGAAGAAAAAGGGTTGATCCAGTTATTGGCCAACCAGGCCGCGGTGGCCATTGAAAACGCAAAATTGTACGACGAGATGGAAAAACGAATAGAAGAACGGACCCACGCCTGGAAAACCGAAGAACTCAAGCGGCTCGAAGCGGAACAGTGGGCCTATCTAGGACAAATAGCTGGAAGCTTGGCTCACCGGGTAGGCAATAAAGGAGGAATGATCAGACTATGTGTCAAGGAGTTAAAAGAGTATCTTGAAAACCATCACATTCAGGACGCCGAGATTGTTGACCTGGCCGATACGATAGAGCGAAACAATAATTATCTCTTAAAGCTGTCCGACTTTTTATTTAGGCCGCAACAAGGCACGAGAGAAAAACTAGAAAGAGCCGATGTGCGCTATTACCTGGAAGATGCTCTACGATATGCCAACATTCCTAAAGATGTGGAGGTAGAACGCAGATACGCTGAGCACCTGCCTCTTGTTTGGGGGCACAAGTACCTTGTCGAAGCCTTTGTCGAGATTATCGTCAACGCCGTCAACGCCATGCAATCTTCAGAGACAAAGAAACTCGCTATTGACACCACCGTAGAGGATAACTGGGTTACAGTACAATTTAGCGACACCGGGCGAGGCATTCCATCGAAAGACCAAGAGATAATCTTTGAGCTATTTGCTCGAGGCAGCGATCAAGACCTTTCTGAAGAATCGCCTTTGGGGTGGGAAGGGCATCGCGGCTTTGGATTATGGTGGGTAAAGACCTTTCTAAGGGCGATCAAGGGGGAGATTCACATAGAGAGCACATCTGTTCAAGGCACTACCCTTGCTGTTCGGCTGCGCGCAGTGGAGGATGCCGATGATCAACAAGCCTGATCTCAAACGCATTTTATTCATTGACGACGAGCCGACCTGGTTAGACTCGGCCAAAAGGGTTCTATCGGAAGCGGGGTATGCCATCGAAACAACTTGGGGCGTGCCTGGCGGCTGGGAACGCTTGCAAAACGAATCGTTTGACCTGGTGCTGGCCGATTTGAAAAAAGTGGGGCTAGAAGAAGCAACGTTTCGAGATGTGGCGCAACTTCAAACCCAAAGAGGCCAGCGCGTCGCCGTAATGTTTCCAACCGAATTAACCACAGAAAAAACAAGCGCCATCTTTGAGCTGGGCGCGCACGACTGCATAGACAAGCCATACGACACCTCTAAATTGCTTGGCCTGGTTCAAGAGCAGCTTGTGAAAAAGGTCGCTTCGCCCGCATCTGCGCAAGAGTCGCCGGAGAAACAATCCGCCTCCGTTTTAATCATAGAGGACGACCGCGACTGGCGAGAACGCTTGGAGCGCTATCTGCGCCAGGAGCCTTGCCAGTACCAAATAAGCATCGCCGACGGCTATGATGTGGCCGCAAAACTGCTCCGAGAGTGTGATTTTGATCTCGTTGTTTTAGACCTGCGCCTGATGGACAGCAGCGAAAATTTCGAAGGGATGGAACTGCTCGATCTATTGAAGGACAAAACAGCGTCGGTTGTTATCGTTTCAGCCTATGGCAAGGTAGAACACGTCAAGGATGGTTTTGAGATTCACGGCATTTCTGGGTATATACCCAAGCAATATTTTGATCCTGACGAATACCGGCAAACCGTTCGAAAAGCAATTCGCCAACAGTGTGAAGACAGATAAACCCTCATTCGAGATAGCCGTGGGAATCCGCCATGCGGGAGAACTAGAATGCCTTATGACACAGCCATCATACGCAAACTTTTGCAGGCCGCTCTAAGTGACGCCGAGCTGGACACGCTATGCTTTGATCACTTTCGCCAGGTCTACGATGAGATCACTTCTGGAATGAATCGCTTGTCCAAAGTCCAACGGCTGATCGAGTACTGCGAGCAACACCTAGAATTTGAGCGGTTGTTATCTAAACTAGAACAGATAAATCCCAACCAATACAAGCTTTACTTTCCTCACTCGGGTCCACAAATCCTGGTCATTGAAGATGATGAATACTGGTCCAAAAAAATAGCTGCTCGCTTACAAAAATTGGGCTATCAGGTTCAATCTGTGCCCAGTTACGAGCAAGCCAGTCAAAAGCTCGAAGAACAACCCTTCGATCTGGCCGTTGTCAACATTGCGCTTCAGAGAGAAATGCCCCCCGATTGGAAAGCGGATTGGTCCAGGCTGCTCGGTGATATTCAGCAGCAAGAAACAGACCTGGTGGTGGTTACATCCATAGATGAAACGCTCAAAACTCAGTCAGAGATTGAAAAATTAAAGACACGCCTAGATATACACCATGAGGTGCAACATTATGATGCCGGAATCTTTTTCAAGACGGATTTTGCATTTCGGGAATTCGAGGCCTATGTAAGCATGAAGCTTGAGCGACGCAAGAAACGCCGCTTATCTACCTAATTTATCTCCATGCCCACCCTATTTCCTTGCTATGCAGGGATATCATACTCCATGTGAATATCTTCCGGCTCCAGCGCATTAGTCCGGGTCAATGTGACCCGCCAGCGTACAGCCGCAGCGCAAGTAAAAATCAATCGTGCGCTCGGAAGGCGTGGCCGAGATGTACAACTGCCTGGCGCCCAACTCTCTGGCTCTGTGGGCAGACTGGGCAAAAAGGCTTTTTCCAATCCCCCTACCCCGGTACGAGCGGCTGACGTGCAAGAACTTGAGCTGCAATTGATCCTTGTGCTCGCCGATGAACTTGGCCTCTAGCACAGCCACTCCATCAAGTTGCCCATCATCAAATACACCGCAAAACCAGCCTCCCCTGTCAAAACAGTCTACCAGGATAGGAGTATATTCTTCTGCCTCCTGCCTGTGAGCTATCTTTGCGCCAGGGCGCGCTCGGCATCAGCCTTGCCTAGCTCGAACAGTTTGTGATGAGTGTCTACCTCATAGTCAATGATCCACTCTAGCGGCATAAAGTCCCGTGGCGCAATCACCAACGGCTTGGGCACGCGGCGCAGGCTGGGCCCCTGCATCCGCAGCGCATACTCGCTCCACTTGCTCGCCACCGGTTTCAGCTCTTCCACCGCCTCGGCCAGGTCATTGCGCAGATTGATCATCTCGAACGCAACGCGATAAGAAGCCAGCAGCGCCCAATCGAGCGTGAGCGCCAGCGCCTGCACCAGGTCCTTGGGCACGCCCTGAAGCGCTGCGCGCGAAACGTTGGGGTCTTCATTCCAGGGCGTCATCATCACCACCACAATATCTATACTTTCACTGCCGGCCAGGTCAATCACAGGCTCCAAAGGCGTATTGGCCAACACCGCGCCATCCCAGTATTTGGCGCTCTCTATCTCGGTCCACGGATAAACGATGGGGATGCTGGAAGAGGCCATCAGGTGGTCAATGCAAATTTTATCGGGCGGGCGGCCGTTCAGCCCGCGGTTACAAAAGACGCGCAGCGCGCCGGTCTGCAATTCGGTGGCGGCCAAGAGCAGCGCCGGCGATTTGGGGCTATTGATCCGCTCAAAATCCATCCACTCTTGCAGCGTGTGCCGCCAGGGCGAGGCATCCAGCAAGCTACGAAAGGTGCCCAGCGTGAAAAATCTACTCAGCCGCTCTAGCCAGCCCTGGTCGCTCAGGCCGCGTTCCTCATCTGATAGCGCCTGCCCTCCTTCGGACGTGAGCACACTTTTGAGAAACAAACCCATAATCGGCTTGGCAATCCCGGGCAAATCGCCAGATAATTGATGCACATTCTCGGTGCGCATCTCTAGCCAGCGCCTTTTGAGCTTGGCCACCGTCAACCCAGAAGCCAGCGCCGCCGCGTTGATCGCCCCGATGGATGTGCCGGCGATGATATCTGGCCCAACACCATCTTCCATCCAGCCGCGCTCCACCAGCGCATCAATCACTCCAACGTGATACGCGCCGCGTCCCCCGCCGCCCGATAAAACCAAAGCCTTTTTTGTTGACATGGTAACACCTCCTTTAGAGTTAATTATAGGCATTTGGCCCGCCGGCACAACCTTTGCCGCAGCAGTAGCTATCTGGGCGGGCTGGCAATCTTGGTCAAGTTGTGCGATAAAAACCAGGGCGAGCAGCCACCCCTTGCCTTGCATTTCTGCGGTTGACATCCCTTTCAGGCCAAGGTAGAATCTGCTCATCACTTGTTTGGAGTTGCTTGCAATGTTAACACTACTCGTGCAAATCTTTTGGGTCTTTGCCAAAGTGGGCGTGCTGGCCTATGGCGGCGGGCCTTCAATGATTCCCCTGATGCAGCAAGAAGTCATCAACGCCGGCTGGTTATCGGAACAGGATTTTGTAGACGCGCTGGCGTTGGGCAATGCGCTGCCTGGACCGATTGCCACCAAGATGAGTTTGTATGTGGGATTTAAACAAGCCGGACTGGCCGGCGCGCTGGCTGGGTTGTTAGGAACGATTGGCCCGTCGGGCGTATTGATGCTGATCCTGGCCATAGCCTTTTTACAATTAAAAGACTCGCCCATCATCAAATCGGCTCTGGTCGCCGTGCGCCCCACGGTAGTCGGCTTGCTCATCTGGACCGCCTACGACCTGGGCAGCAAGGTGCTGCGCGCCAACGGCACGACATGGGGCACGGCAGTTGCCTCCAACTGGGACAAGTTTCTAATCGCCATCGTCGTGTTTGTCGCTGTGACCTACCTTACTGGAATAAAGGCCGGCGATGGCCTGTTGAGCTTTGTCAAGAGCGCAGCGCCCGCCTTGGCTATCCTGGTTGCCGCTGTCTTTGGCATCATCGTCTACCGTTAATCATTAACAATTAGTAACTACTCAGCATCCTGAGCGGAGCGCCGCGCTCCTTCGACTGCGTTTCACTTCGCTCAGGATGCGCGGCGCGTAGCCTGCTCTGTCGGCAGACAGGTCGAAGGGTGCCGGCTGAGTAGTTACAACAATTAGCCATTAACAATTACGAGGTTGTTAAAATGTCTACCTTACTCATCCGCAATGCCAGTTTGCTCATTACCATGGATGACAATCACCGCGCGTTGCGCGATGGCGGCCTGTTTGTGCGCGATAATGTCATCGAGCAAATTGGCCCCAGCGCAGAGCTGCCCGCTCAAGCCGATCAGACCATTGACGCGCGCGGCAAGGTCATCTTGCCGGGCTTGGTCAACACCCACCATCACCTGTACCAAACGCTCACCCGCGCCGTGCCCGCCGCGCAAAATGCCACCCTCTTTGGTTGGCTCAAAGCACTGTATCCCATCTGGGCCAAAATGGACGCCGAAGCAGTCTACATCTCCACATTGGTAGGCTGCGCCGAGTTGATGCTTTCGGGCTGCACTACCGCCAGCGACCACCTGTACATCTTTCCCAACGGCGCCAGGCTAGACGATGAAATCCGCGCCGCGCAAGAGATTGGCATTCGCTTTCACGCCAGCCGAGGCAGCATGAGCCTGGGCGAAAGCAAGGGCGGCCTGCCGCCCGACCGCGTGGTTGAAAATGAAGACGACATTTTGCGCGATAGCCGCCGCCTGATTGAAACCTACCACGACCCCCAGCCGCTGGCCATGCTGCGGATTGTGCTTGCGCCGTGCAGCCCCTTTAGCGTGACGCCTGACCTGATGCGCCAAGCCGCCACGCTGGCGCGCTCATATCAGAATGTCCACCTGCACACCCACCTGGCCGAAACCAAAGACGAAGAGAACTTTTGCCTGGAAAAGTTTGGCGCGCGTCCGGTGGCCTATGCCGAGCAATTGGGTTGGGCCGGGGCCGATGTATGGTATGCGCATGGGGTTCACATCAACAAGCACGAAATCAAGCGCATGGCGCGGGTGCGCAGCGGCGTGGCGCACTGCCCTTCAAGCAACATGCGCCTGGCCTCGGGCATTGCGCCGGTGCGCGCCTACCTGGATAGCGGTGTGCGGGTAGGATTGGGTGTAGATGGCAGCGCCAGCAACGATGGCAGCCACCTGCTGGCCGAGGCGCGCCAGGCGCTCTTGTTGCAGCGCGTGGGCGGGCCTAAAGGCGGCAACCCCGCCGGGCTGACTGCACAAGAGGCGCTGTGGTTGGCCACCAGAGGCGGCGCAGAAGTGCTGGGCCGCGATGACATTGGCCAACTGACCCCCGGCAAGGCTGCTGATTTCATTGCCGTCAATGCCCATACGCTCGACTTTGCCGGCTGCCAACACGACCTGCTGGCCGCGCTCATCTTTTGCGCGCCGCAAAAAATAGACCTGTCGGTCATCAATGGCAAGGTCGTCGTTCAAGACGGTCGCCTGACCACACTAGATTTGGGGCCGGCGATTGAGCGGCACAATGCCATCAGCCGGCGAATGATAGAATGACAAAAAACCGACCAACGACCACAGACCATAGACCACTGACTACACAGAGCGAACGGAGATTGCCGATCGTCAGTCGGTCGTCGGCTGTCGTTGGTCGCTTTGTCAAACGCCATACGACCTTGCTGAGCGCCGTCATCGTCGGCGTTTGGGCGCTGGGGCTATATGTCCACATTTTGCGCCTGCCATTCTTTCGAGACGACATGGTCATGCTGCTGTGGCTGCGCGATATGCCGTGGGGCAAGCTATGGGTAGACGCAACCGGCTTTCCTTACTATCGCCCGCTTAGTTTTGCCACGCTCAAACTCTCGGAATTGTTTCTGGGTTACTCTCAGCCCCAATTTTTGCACGTGGTCAATCTGTTCTTTCACACCGCCAACAGCATCATGATCGCGCTGCTGACACGCCTTGTTTTTAATCAACGTGGTCGCACACTGGCGGGGCTGTTTGCCGGCTTGCTCTATGCCGCCTACCCGTTCACCTTCGAGATCATGCCCACCACCGGCCCCATCTTTCAATTGCAAGCGGCGTTCTTTGCCCTCGCCGCTTCCCTCGCTTACGCCCATTGGAGGAACTCTACCTCTCACCTTCCGCCTTCCGCACCTGCCCTCGCAGCGAAGCAAAGAGGGTTCCATCTTCCGCCTTTCAACCGCTGGCTATACCTCTCATTGGCTATGGCGCTGCTTGGCTCGTTCACCTGTGAATATAGCGTCATCATCCCGCCGATGGTCATCGCCACCGAATTGATCTTGTGGTGGCAGCAGCGTTCAACGTCCAATGCCTGCCCTCGCAGCGCAGCAAAGAGGGTTCAACGTTCATCATTCGCGCCATCCCGTCCCCTTGTCTCCTCGTCTCCCCATCCCCTTGTCTCCTCGTCCCCTTGTCTCCTAATCCCCCTCTCCTACTTTGCCTTCACTGCCCTCTACCTTGCCACCTGGTTCGCTGTTCCCAAAACGCGCAGCACCCTGCCGTGGCTGTGGCTGCGAGACCTGGAACTCAAAACGCTGTACTATCTTCAAGGGCTAACTTGGCCGCTGCAACCCATTGCGCTGCCGTTGGCCAAACTGCTCGGATTCAAGCCGCTCACCGAAAACGTGGCCGTAATGGGCGAATGGACATGGCCGGCCGTGGCGGCGATCGCTCTCATCGCACTGATTGGCCTGGTCGTTGTATTTGCGCGCGGCAAGCGGCTGGCGGCGCTTTTCTTTGGCCTGGCTTGGTGGGGTATTGCCCTGGCCCCCATGTGGCCTACGCTCGATTGGGACTATACCTCCAACGGCCCGCGCCTGCACTATATTCCGGCCTTGGGCGCGGCCCTTATTTGGGGCAGCGCCATCAGCTTGCTAACCGCCAAGCGCACTCAAGAACCTGGCAAAGCCTCGGCGTTCTCTGCGCCCAGGTTATTTCTCGCTTTCGCCATGTTGCTTGTAGCGATTGCGCCCAGTGTGACATTCCTGCGCGCGCAAGCCGATGTGGCACTGACCGGCGGGCAAATCATTGATGAGGTCGTGCAAGCTACAACAGCCACCCCAGCCGATCAACCCGTCTTGGTGGTCAACTTTCCCTCGTGGATCAGCCCCGCGCAGCGGACTTTTGCCATGGGCGCTGAAGGCATAACGTTTCTGCCTGGCTACTCGGATATCGCCGAGCTGGTAGAAATCAACAGCCGCCAAAAGCGGCGCGTGGAAAGCGTGACCTTTACCAACGTGTGGCAGCCGTGGAAACACACTCAACGCTTTTACACCCCCCCTCTCAATTGGGAGGATCTATTACCCAAGCTGCATAGCGCCTCGCGCGTTTTTCAGGTACAATACAGGCCAGACGGGCTGCGCTTGGCCAAAGCGGGCAACATCCAAACAGCGCCTGCGCCAGCCAACATCTTGGCATCTTTTGAGGGGCGCATCAGTCTTGCCGGCGTCTCGCACTCTCGCCAGGCCAATCAACTGATTGTCACACTAGACTGGACATCGCTGACGCCCATCGAAGCTAACTGGACGGTATTCCTGCACGTTTACGACAGCAGCGGCGCGCTCATTGCCCAGGGCGATGGCGACCCGCTGCTGGGGCTATACCCGCTGTGGGCGTGGCAGCCCGGCGAAGGCGTGTACGATATGCGCTATGTAGATTTGCCGCCCAGCCTGGCCCCCGGCCAGTACAGTGTTGCGGTGGGGATTTATGATCGCGACAGCAGCGCGCGCGTCGTCGCCATTGACCCAAACAGGCAACGCTTTGTAAATGATGCCGTGCCATTGTTTGAATTCGAGCACAAGTAAGGAGCACGTGTGACACAAGCCAAGCATATCCTGATTCAGGGCGGGACAATCATCACTCCAGAAGGCAGCTTTGCAGGCGACATTGAAATCAGTGAGGAAACTATCAGCGCCATCGGCACAAGCCTGCCTGCACGCGAGCCTTGCGCCATCATCCACGCTGAAAACTGCCTGGTGTTGCCCGGCCTGATAGACAGCCACACCCACATTGCGCTCGATACCGGCATCTATAAAACCGCCGACGATTGGGAAATCGGCACGCGCACTGCAGCGTGCGGCGGTATCACCACAGTGATTGACTATGCCACCCAGTTCAAAGGCCAGAGCTTGGCGCAGGCCGCAAAAAATCGCCACGACGAAATCGAAAACAAGGCCTGCATTGATTATGCGCTGCACATGATGGTTACGGATCCCCAAGAGTTTAAAAACTTGGAGGCCTTGCAACAACTCGGCATGCCGTCGGTGAAACTGTACACCACCTACCGGCCCAACTATTTTGCCGATGACGCAATGATTTTGCAACTCTTGCGCCAGTCGGTCGAGGCGGGTGTGCTGGTGACCGTGCACTGTGAAAACGACGCGCTGGTAACCGCCGCCACGGCGCAATTGGTGGCCAATGGGCAAACCAGCTGGCAATACCACGCCCAAGCCCGGCCGGCCCTGGCCGAACATGAAGCCGTTCACCGCGTACTGTTTCTGGCCGAACAGGCCAACGCGCCTGTTTATATCGTGCATTGCTCGTCTGCTCGTTCGGTCGAGCTGGTGCAAGCGGCCTGCGCGCGCGGCCAGCTTGCCATGGCCGAAACCTGCCCGCAATACCTGTTGCTTGACGATGGCTGTTATGGCGGCGACCAGCCCGAACGCTACATCCTTCAGCCTCCCTTGCGCTCTCTGGGCGAGCGGCAGGCGCTGTGGCAATTGGTTGCTGAGGGGGCCGTGTCAACCTTCGGCACCGATCATTGCGATTACACCCTGGCGCAAAAAACGGCCGTCAACGATTTCACCCGCACGCCCGGCGGCTTGCCTGGAATGGAAACCTCGCTCCCCCTGCTCTACACCTATGGCGTAAAGGTGGGTCTGATAAGCCAGATGCAATTGGTCAAGCTGTGTTCAACCAATGCCGCCCGCATCTTTGGGTTGTATCCGCGCAAGGGCAACCTGGCTCCGGGGGCAGACGCCGACATTGTCATCTACGACCCGCGCGGTGAATCGTTCATCCAGGCCAGCGAGCTGCACGCTGTTTCGGGTTACAGCCCCTACGAAGGATGGAGCGTTCAAGGCCACGTCAAGGCCACCCTCTCGCGCGGGCAGATTGTGTACCAGGATGGCCGGTTCTATGGCCGCCCCGGCCACGGCAAGTTTGCGCCGGGCAAGCCATTTGACCCTAACCGAATTATCAATTAGCCAATGTATCCCTATACGTTGGCGGTAATCCCTAGACGTTGGCAGTGGAGGAAGCTATGGATCATGCTCAACTCATCAAGCTGGCGCGCGGCCTGGAACCGGCCGAAATCCTCATCAAAAACGGGCGCGTGGTCAATGTGTATACCGGCGAGGCGCACCAGGCCGATATTGCCCTGGCGCACGGGCTAATTGTGGGTGTTGGCAAAGGCTATCAAGCCAAAGAGATTTTTGATGTCGAGGGACGCTATGTTTGCCCCGGCTTTATTGACGCGCACGTTCACATCGAAAGCTCGATGGTGCCGCCCAATGAATTTGCGCGCGCGGTCGTGCCACGCGGCACCACCACCGTCGTCACCGACCCGCACGAGATTGCCAACGTGCTGGGGCTGGAGGGCGTGCGCTTTATGCTAGAGGCGGCCAAGCACAATCCACTCAGCATGTATGTGATGATGCCCTCGTGCGTGCCGGCCACCCACATGGAAACGGCCGGGGCAAATTTGCAGTGGTACGATCTCTCACCCTATTCCAGCAATCCCTGGGTGCTGGGACTGGCCGAGATGATGAACTTTCCAGGCGTGATTTACGGCGACGAACAAGTGCTGAACAAGCTGCGCATCTTTGACATCGGCGTGCGCGACGGCCACGCGCCGGGTCTATCTGGGCGCGACCTGGCAGCCTATGCCGCCTTGATTGGCTCTGACCACGAATGTACCACTGTGGAAGAAGCGCAAGAAAAGCTGCGGCTAGGCATGACGGTCTTTATCCGCGAGGCCACCAACGCCCACAACCTGAAAGAACTGCTGCCGTTGGTAAACGAGCGCACCGGCCGCCGCATGTGCTGGTGCACCGATGACCGCCAGCCGTCTGACCTGTTGGACCAGGGGCACATTGACTATATACTGCGCGCGGCTATTGCATGCGGGCTAGACCCCATCTTGGCGATACAAATGGCCACCCTCAACCCGGCTGAATATTTCCGGCTGTACGACCGCGGCGCTATCGCTCCCAACAAGCGCGGCGACCTGGTGGTTTTTACCGACTTGCAAGATATTCAGGCCGAGATGGTCTTTCAGAATGGCAAGCTGGTGGCGCGCGACGGGCAGCCCATTCCCTGGCAGCGCCCCAGTTCGCCGCCGGCGGCGCGCAGCTCGATGAACATTAATTGGGATCGGGTTGATTTTAGAATCCAGGCCCAGGGCCGCCGGGGGCGCATTATCGGCATGATTCCCGATCAGATCGTCACCCAACACCTGGTGCAAGACCTGCCGCTGCAAGAGGGCGCGGTCGTCTCGGACGCTGGGGCCGATATTGGCAAAATCGCCGTCATCGAGCGCCACCAGGCCAGCGGCAACTTTGGTATCGGGCTGGTCAAGGGCCTGGGCTTGCGGCGCGGCGCCATCGCCTCCTCCATTGCGCACGATAGCCACAATATCGTCGTGGCAGGCGTTGACGACAGCTCGCTGCTGATGGCGGCGCGTGCAGTGGCCGGCATGGGCGGCGGCATGGTAGCTGTTGATGGCGATAGGATCTTGGCCCGGCTGCCCTTGCCCATCGCCGGCCTGATGAGCGACCAGCCTATCGAGACCGTGCGCGCGCAAATGGGCGACATGCTGCGCGCCAGCGCCCAGCTTGGCTCGCCGCTGCACGACCCTTACATGGCCATGAGCTTTTTGGCGCTGCCGGTGATTCCATCGCTCAAGATCACCGACAAGGGTCTGGTGGATGTTGACGCCTTTCAGATCGTCCCTTTGTTCGTCCAAGAATAGCTATGGCAGAGTGATATTTGTCATTGACCCATCATATACTCGTCCTTGACATTGTTTAGCAAACGGGTTTATAATTCGAGATGTCAGACAACTTGGGCAAAACCCGGCATGAGCAAATCTAAACCCAAAAATACCCAGTCGGCGCGAGCTCAGCTTGACGACGCCTTGGCGGCGCTGATCAAAAAAAGCTGGGCCGGAGACCGCCTGCCGGCCGAGCCTGCCCTGGCCAAGCAACTGGGCGTATCGCGCGCCACACTGCGCGAGGCATTGCGCTCCTTTGAAGAACGTGGGCTGGTTATCCGCCGCCACGGCGCGGGCACCTTTATCGCTCCGCCCCCGCCCGTCATCGAAAGTGGCCTGGAAGTCTTGGAAAGCATCGAGCACATGGCCGGCCGCATCGGGCTGAAAATCCGCATGGGCGCGGCAGTGATCGAGGAACGCCCGGCCAGCAAAGAAGAGCTAAAATGGCTGGGGCGCAAAGCGGCCACGCTGGTACTGTCGGTTGCCCGCACCATTTTGGTTCGAGCGCAACCGGTAGCCTACTTGACAGACATTGTGCCCATCGAATACTTGGGCCAAGATGACCTGGGAGAGGCCTTTAACGGCTCAGTGCTGGATGTGCTGCGCAAGCGCGGCGGGCAGCCCCTGACCTATTCGCACACCAACTTTATTGCCACCGTAGCCGAACCCACCCTGGCAAAACAATTGCGGGTGCAGCGCGGCGCGCCGCTGCTCAAGCTTGAAGCGCAACTCTATGCTCAAGACAGCAAAATTATAGATTATTCCATCAGCCACTTTGTCCCCGGCCACTTTCGCTTTCACGTGATAAGGCGGGTTGAAACCTGAGAAATGCAATGTCCAGGCAACATTAAAAGCCAGACGATTATTTGCATCTTTTCAACAATCTGGGGTGAGGGCAGGGCATGCCCTGCCCAGACATGGTAATCGTAAGAATTACCCCACATTTTGAGATGTTACGATTATTCAACAGAATATAGGAGAAGAACACATGCCAAGCGCCAAGAAAACAATCACCAAAAAATCAACTAAACCAGCCAAGAAAACGACCAAGGCCAAAAAACCCGCCGCCAAAAAGGCCTTGACCAAGGCCGTCAAGGCAGCCAAGCGAGCCATACCCAAAAAAATCATGCCGCCCAAGCGCAAAATCGCTGTTGTGGCCATTGGCGGTAACTCGCTGATCAAAGATGGGCAGCACAAAACCGTTGAAGACCAATACCTGGCCGCCAAAGAAACCACCTTTCACGTCGCCGATATGATCGAGGCCGGGTGGGAGGTGGCTATCGGCCACGGCAATGGGCCGCAGGTTGGCTTTATCTTGCGCCGCTCCGAGATTGCCGCCAAAGTTGAAGGTATGCACGAAGTGCCGCTGGATGTCTGCGGCGCAGATAGCCAGGGAGCGATTGGTTACGCCCTCCAGCAAACCCTGCAAAACGAGCTTTTTGAGCGAGGCATCAAGAAAAACGTGGCTACCGTCGTCACCCAGGTGCTGGTAGATCGCAACGACCCGGCTTTCCAGAACCCCACCAAGCCCATTGGCAGCTTTATGGACGAGCCCGAGGCCAAGCGCCGCGAAGCCGAGATGGCCTGGAGTGTGGTTGAAGACGCCGGGCGCGGCTGGCGGCGCGTGGTCGCCTCGCCGCTGCCCCAAGAAGTGGTAGAGATTGAAACAGTCAAGGCATTGGTTGCTGCCGGCGTGGTCGTGGTCACCGTCGGCGGCGGCGGCATTCCAGTGGTTGACACCGGCAATGGCAAGTATCAAGGCACTGCAGCCGTCATTGATAAAGACTTTGCCAGCAGCTTGTTAGCCCGCGAAATCAAGGCCGATCTCTTTCTCATCTCCACCGCCGTTGAAAAGGTGGCTATCAACTTTGGCAAGCCCGACCAACAATGGCTAGACAAAATGACCCTGGCCGAAGCCAAGCAATACCTGGCCGAAGGCACGCACTTTGCCAAAGGCTCTATGGCGCCCAAGATTCAGGCCATCATCTGGTACATGGAAGCCGGCGGCAAGCACGCCATCATCACCAACCCCCAAAACATTGGGCGCGCCTTGCGCGGCGAGACTGGCACGCATATTGTGCCGTGAAACATTAGACCCTATCGGAAATAACATAGCCAACGTATCCCCACACCTGCACTTGCGCCAAGCGCAGCGCAGGTGCAAGTGTACGTTGGCGGACTGGCATGGGGATGCCAGTCCTGCTATTTCCGATAATGTCTATTATAAAAGCACAACGTGATGGGTGCGCATTTTTGCGCATCGCGCTTGACGAAAGGAGGTGAGAAAAAAGATAAACATTAGAGGTGTTTCAACAACGGTGCGTTTAATCTGATATTTTTACAGGAGGAAAGTAAATGTTTACCCGCAAGAATGTGTGGAACCTGATGGCTCTGCTCGTTACCGCTTCAATGCTCTTGGCAGCCTGCGGCAGCCCAAGCGCAGCCACACCTATGGTCAAGGCAACCGAAGCGCCCAAGCCCACCGAACCATCTACCGGCAGCTTTCAAATTCCTGATGTGGAAGCTGGCAAGTTCAATGTAGCTTACGTGTTGATTGGCCCGCACGATGATGGCGGCTGGAGCCAGGCACACTATGAGGGCTTTCAGTACGTCGAGAAGAATGTGCCCAATGTGCACACAGCCTACATCGAAAACGTGCCCGAAGGCGCCGATTCAGAACAGGTTTTCCGCAGCCTATCGCGCAAGGGCTTCAAGTTGATCTTTGGCACTTCGTTCGGCTATATGGACCCGATGGAAATCGTCGCCAACGAATTCCCAGACATCATGTACGTCCACATCAGCGGCTATAAATCCAACACCAAGAACTTTGGCAACCTGTTTGGCGCGATGGAAGACATGAAATACCTGGCCGGCATGATCGCCGGCGCCCGCGCCAAAAAAGACGGCAATCCCAAGCTGGGCTACATGGCCACCTTCCCCATCCCCGAAGAAATCCGCCTGGGCAATGCCATTGCGTTAGGGATGAAAAAGACCTGCCCCGAATGTACTATGGACATACGCTGGATCAACACCTGGCACGACCCGGTGCTCGAAAAAGAAGCCGCCGCCTCGCTGTTTGACGCCGGCGCGCAGGTGGTCTTTACCGGCGCCGATACCCCCGCCGTGGCTGACGTGGCCACCGAGAAGGGCAAGTGGGGCGTCACCTACGACTGGTACGGATCGTGCAAGGCCAAGGGCTGCCTGACCGCCCCGTACTGGAACTGGGGCCCGGTCTATGCCGACATCACCAAGAAGGTCAGCGAGGGCACCTACAAGGCAGGCTGGGAATATTTCGATGCCGAAACCGGCGCATTGGGCCTGTATGGCTTTATGGAAGGGCAAAGCCTGACCGACGGCATGAAAGACCTGCCGCCCGAAGTCATCAAAGAAGTGCAAGACATCCTGGCCAAGATGCTCAAGGGCGAGTTTAACCGCTTTGACGTGTTCTCCGGCCCGATCAAAGACAACACCGGCAAAGAAATCATCCCCGCCGGACAAAAATTTGAGCAGGCCGACCTGGATCAGTTCCCGCCCGGCGCAGAAGGCCTGGCGTGCAAATACTGCATGAAGTGGTGGGCCGAAGGCATCATCGCTGAATTACCCAAATAAGTTTGACAAGGTGACATGGTGAACGAGTGACAAGGTGAGATCAATCACCTTGTCACCTCGTCACCTTGTCATTTCGTGAGGCATCCATGGCCGAAATACCCAACGCCGTCGAAATGCGAGGAATCGTTAAACGCTTTCCTGGTGTGCTTGCCAACGATCGCGTTGATTTTGATTTGCGGCAAGGCGAAGTCCACGCGCTGCTGGGCGAAAACGGCGCCGGAAAAAGCACGCTGATGAACGTGCTGGCGGGGCTATATCAGCCTGAAGAGGGGCAAATCATCGTTGAAGGCCAGCCCGTCAGCTTTGACTCGCCGCGCGATGCCATAGCGCACGGCCTGGGAATGGTTCACCAGCATTTCATGTTGGTGCCATCGCAGACCGTCACCGAAAACATTTTGTTGGGCATGGACCAGCCGCGCTTCCTGCTCAACCTGCCCAAGCTCGACCGGCGTATTTTGAGCTTGCAAGAACAATATGGACTCCAGGTAGACCCCAGCGCCAAAATCTGGCAACTATCCGTAGGCGAACAGCAACGGGTCGAAATCCTCAAGATGCTCTATCGCGGCGCGCGCGTCTTGATTATGGACGAGCCAACCGCCGTGCTCACGCCGCAAGAAGTGCACGAGCTGTTCGGCACGCTCCGTTCCATGACCCAGCGCGGCCACTCGATCATTTTCATCAGCCACAAGCTAGATGAAGTGCTGCAAATCGCCAACCGCGTCACCGTGCTGCAACAGGGGCGCGTGACAGCCGCCGGGGTAGACGCTCAGACCGTCACCAAGACCGACCTGGCCCTCCTGATGGTTGGACGCGAAGTCGTCTTCCGCATAGAAAAGAAACCCGGCGCACCCGGCCAGGTAGTGCTATCCATCGAAAACGTGAGCGCCGAAGGCGACCGCGGCCGGCTGGCGCTGCGCAATCTTTCGCTCCAAGTGCGCGCCGGCGAGATTGTGGGCATGGCCGGGGTAGCCGGCAACGGGCAAACCGAGCTGGCCCAGGTGATTACGGGCCTGCGCCACTGCGCCGCCGGGCGCGTCACGGCTGGCGAGGTGGAAATCAGCAATGCGCCGCCTCGCGCGGCTATCAATTACGGCGTATCGCACATTCCCGAAGACCGCGCCGGCGTGGGCAGCTCGCCTACCCTGAGCGTAGCCGACAACCTGATTATGAAAAGCTACCGGCAGCCGCCCATCGCCGCAGGCTGGGTGCTGAACCGGCCCGCCATTCGGCACAACGCCGAGAAATTGAAACGCGAGTATGACATTGCGGCCCCCACCATCCATACCGAGGCGCGCCTGCTTTCAGGCGGGAATCTCCAAAAGCTCATCCTGGCCCGCGAAATCTCTTCCAAGCCCAAGGTAATGATTGCCGTGCAGCCCACGCGCGGATTGGACGTGGGCGCGATAGAAGCCGTTCACCACCTGCTCTTGGAAGAACGTGAACAGGGAGCGGCCATTTTGCTCATCTCTGAAGAGCTGGAAGAAATAATGTCGCTGTCTGACCGCATTGCAGTGATTTACGAAGGGCAGATTATGGGCGAGGTGAGCGCAGAACAAGCCAGCCTGGAAGAGCTTGGGCTGATGATGGCGGGCACGCGCAGGAAGGACCAATGACACATGACGACCGATAAAAGACAAATGAGCGCATGGCCCCGCCCGCCTTTTCGCGTCGTCATCGAGCCGCGCCTGCACGTGCCGCGTTGGCTGGCCCCCCTCGTTTCATTGGGGGCGGTCGTGGTGGCGCTCATTATCGGCGGGATTGTCATTCAAGCCAGCGGCGGGCATCCCATCCAGTCTTACCTGCACATCTTTGAAGCAGCCTTTGGCAGCGTGGGAGTGTTTTCAGACACATTGGTCAAAGCCACTCCCCTGCTGCTGACCGGCCTGGCGTGCGCGCTGGCCTTTAGAATGAAGTTGTGGAACATTGGCGCAGAGGGACAATTTTTCATTGGCGCATGGAGCGCCAGCGCAATAGTGCTGGCGCCGGTGCTGCCGGCCAACACGCCCGGTCTGGTGATGCTTTCGGCCATGGCCGTGGCCGGCTTTGTAGGCGGCGCGCTGTGGGGCTTGGTGCCGGGCTATTTAAAGGCCAAGCTCAACGTCAACGAAATCATCACAACGCTGATGATGAACTATATCGCCATCTCGTGGGTCAAGTATTGGGTCTTTGGCGCGTGGAGCGAGCGCGGCTTTCAAATGTCGGCGGTGTTTCCGCGCAGCGCCTGGCTGCCGCGCCTGACCGATTATGCGCAATATTTCAAAGGCTTTTCTGGGTTGACGGTTCACCTGGGGCTGGTCTTTGGTCTAGTTATGGCTGTGGTGGTGTGGTTTATCATCAACCGCAGTCGCTGGGGCTATGAAATCCGCTTGATTGGCGACAACCCCAAGGCCGCCCGCTACGCCGGCATAGACATTGTGCGCAACGCCACACTGGTGATGATGGTTTCAGGCGGCATTGCCGGGCTGGCCGGCATGTCTGAAATTTCTGGCGTGGTTCACCGCCTGCAAGACGCCATCTCGCCGGGCTATGGCTTTAGCGGCATCATCATCGCCTGGCTGGCCAAGCTCAACGCCTTTGGCGTGATATTGGTTTCGGTCTTGTTCGGCGGGCTGATCTTGGCCGGGCGCGAAATTCAACCTTCGGGCGTGCCGCGCATGCTGCAGGGCATTATCTTGTTTTGCGTCATTGCCAGCGATGTGCTGTTGCGCTACCAGATTCGAATCGTCAGAAAATAATCCGCGAATAACGCGAATGAACACGAATCTTTTAACATTTGCGGATAAAGAGTTCACATGACCGAACTGCTCTACAAAGACGAGGTATATGCGCTCATCGGTGCGGCGATGGAAGTGTACAATGTGCTGGGAGCTGGCTTTTTGGAACCTGTCTATCAAGAAGCCCTTGGAATAGAATTCAAGGAACGTCATATACCTTTTGAGGCGCAAAAGGAACTGTGCATTTCGTACAAAGAACATTGGTTGGAAAAGACCTATCTTGCTGACTATGTAGCCTTTGGCAAGATTATTGTAGAAATCAAAGCCCTAGACCGTCTTACTTTGCGCGAGGAAGCGCAATTGCTCAATTACTTGAAAGCAACAGGAATAGAAGTTGGAGTTCTCATTAATTTCGGTTCAGCCAGCAAATTGGAATGGAAACGAATGGTGCGAACGAAAAGGTGAACCGCGAATAAACATGGACGTTTTAAACATTCGCGCAGATTCGTGTTATTCGCGGATAAGGTGAACATAGATGATTGATTGGGTTATCATTTTGCAGGCGGGCGTGGCCAGCGGCACGGTGCTGCTCTTTGCCGCCATCGGTGAATTGCTGACCGAACGCTCGGGCGTGCTCAACCTGGGCATCGAGGGCATGATGCTCATTGGCGCCATGACGGCCTTTAAAACAGTGGTGTTGGGGGGCGACCCGTGGCTGGGTGTGCTATATGCCATGCTCGCTGCAGGCGCTTTGAGCCTGCTGCACGCGCTCATCACGGTCAATTTTCAAGCCGACCAGGTGGTGAGCGGCCTGGCCATCAACTTTGTAGGTATTGGGTTGAGCATGGTTTTGGGCGAGGGGTTGAGCAAGGCCGGGACCGTGCCGCTCTTGCCCTCATTCACCCTGCCGCTGGTCTCGCAAATCCCGCTTTTGGGGCCAATCTTTTTCACCAAGCAACACATACTGGTCTACGTGGGGTACCTGCTAGTGCCGGCGGTGTGGTTTTACATCAATCGCACTCGCCCCGGGCTGCACCTGCGCGCTGTGGGCGAGTATCCCGCCGCCGCCGATGCGCTGGGCATCAACGTGTACCGGCTGCGTTACCTGTACGTGCTGGCCGGCGGTATGCTGGTGGGTCTGGCTGGCGCTACCATCAGCCTGGCCGTGTCGCCGGGCTGGTTCAGCGAGTTGACCACGGCCGGGCAAGGCTGGATTGCGGTTGGCCTGGTGATTTTTTCACAGTGGGACCCCTGGCGGGCGGCCGCGGGCGGCTATATGTTTGGCGCTATCCGCCGGTTGATCCTCGATCTGCAAGGGCCACAGACCTTGCTCGGCTTTCGCAATCCGTTTTACTACACCTACCAGTTGGGCTTTTTCCTGCAAATGCTCCCCTACGCGCTGACCATCCTGGTGCTGGTGCTCGTCAGCCGTGAAGCCCTGCGCAAGCGAATGGGCGCGCCCGCCGCGCTGGGGGTGCCCTATGTGAGGGGAGAGAGGGGGTTATAGTTGCCATAATGGGAACACGCTATTCAGCCCGATCTATCTCTCGGCCCGTTGCGCACGCGGGCCGTTTTGTTGCCCGTGTGCTGGCTACTTTTGACCACACCTGCGACCTCGCCACAGATGCAAACGAGGTCATCGCCCTGGTCACGCTAGAGGTGGGCAATGGGCCGCTCAATATTGTGGTAGACGCGCCGCCCGGCGTGTGGGCAGGAATTGAAACCGGCCAACCCGTTCAGCTTCAAGGCGACCTACTCAACCTCGCTCACATCACCATCGCCCTGGATGGCGCACCACTGTGGGAACCTCGCCCCGATTGGGCGAGCCTGTCCACGCATCAACGGCAAATTAGGGCAAACATCGAACACCTGGCTGGCTGGCTCGGCCGTCACCCTAGACCCTCACAGGGATTGATCGCCCTGCTCTGCCCACAGCCAGCGCCAAGCCCGACCGAAACGGCACTGCTCGCTGTGGCGCGCCAGGCAGTCAGCCAGCTCGGCGCAGCCCTCGTTTCACAAGACAGCGCGCAAGTAGGCAAAGCGGCCGCCGGGCTGGTTGGGCTGGGCAGCGGGCTGACGCCCGCCGGCGATGATTTCCTTATCGGCGTAATGGCCTGGCTGTGGCTCAATCTCCAATCCCCAATGTGCGCCATCATCACCCAAGCCGCCGCAGGCAAAACCACGCTCCTCTCGTCGGCGCTATTGCGCGCCGCCGCCCGCGGCGAGTTTAGCCAACCCTGGCATGACCTGCTCAACGCCCTGACTCTAGACAATCCAGACAACGTGGAACGCGCAGCGCAGCAGGTGCTCTGCTATGGGCACACTTCTGGCGCAGATGCGCTGGCTGGTTTTATTGTGGCCGCATCAAGTTGACAAGCCCCCCATCGCAAGGTACAATCGCCTCTGAATACTAAAGTGGAGGTAAACAATGCCCCTGGTCTTTCCGTCTCAACACCCCTTGGTCAAGCACAAACTCACCTTGCTGCGCGATAAAGCCATCGAGCCTAAAAAGTTTAGAGAGCTAATCCGCGAACTGACCCTGCTATTGGCCTACGAGGCCACCGCCGACCTCAAACTCAGCGACAAGGCTGTAACGACGCCGATGGGTGAAGCGCCTGGTTGGAAGCTAGAAGAAACCATTGGCCTGGTGCCGGTCTTGCGGGCAGGACTGGGAATGGTTGAAGGCATTTGGGAAATGATGCCCTCGGCCGAGGTATGGCACATTGGCCTGTTCCGCGATGAACGCACGCTCAAGCCGGTGCAATACTATAACAAGCTGCCCATCGCTCCCACTGTAGATGTTTGCCTCATCCTCGATCCCATGCTGGCCACAGGCGGCTCGGCCGTGGCGACAGTAGACATTCTCAAAAAGTGGGGCGCTAAACGCATCAAATACATCGGCCTGATCGCCGCTCCCGAAGGCATCCAGCGGCTATCTACAGCGCATCCCGATGTGCCCATTCACATCGCCGCGGTTGACGAGCGGCTCAACGACATTGGCTATATTGTTCCCGGCCTGGGCGACGCAGGCGACCGGCAGTTTGGAACCGGGTAATAGGAACCAAGATTTCAGACTTGGATTGCAGCCAACTTATTTTTTACTTTCTGCTGTCTGCACCATGACCCTATTTTTGACCGTCTTTACAGTTGCGTTTGTCTTGGCCCTGACGCTCACGCCGCTGGCAGCCTGGGCAGGCCGTCGCTGGGGAATGGCCGATGCGCCAGGGGGACGCCGTCGCCATGC
>JBGSMF010000435.1:0-34666 GCA_041740315.1 Thermoflexales bacterium | reverse complement strand
GAGGACAACCGGCGCAAGGGCCTGGGCGCGTTCTATACCCCGCGTGAAATCGTTCACTATATGTGCCAGGAAAGCCTCATCAATTACCTGGCCTCTCAGACCTTTGAGGTTTTGCAGAGCACCCCGGAGCGAAGCGAAGCGGGCGAAACCTCAAAGGTCTCGCCCACCCGCGCTGACATTGAGACGTTTATTCACTTGGGCGAGCAAATCTCGCATTACGAAGCAGTGGAAACCGAATATGCCATCAAAATGCCCAAGAGCATCAAAGAACACGCCCGACTGATTGATGAAAAGTTGGCCGAAATCGCCATTTGCGATCCGGCGGTCGGGTCTGGGGCATTCCCGGTGGGAATGATGACCGAGATTGTGCGCGCCCGCTGCGCGCTCACACCCTACTTCCCCCACCCCAGCTCTCCCCCGCAGACGGGGGAGGGTGAGGGAGGGGGCCGCACTCCCTACCATTTCAAGCGCCACGCCATTCAAAATTGCCTCTATGGCGTGGATATTGACGCCGGCGCGGTCGAGATTGCCAAGCTGCGCCTCTGGCTTTCGTTGGTGGTGGACGAAGAAGACGTAAAGCAGATCAAGCCGTTGCCCAATTTAGATTACAAGATTGTGGCGGGCAATTCGCTTTACGGTTTTCCTTTCAAGTCCCAAGGACTTGCGATTATTGAGGAAACCAAGAGAAGATATTTTGACGAATCTGACCGCCAGCGTAAAGCTGCATTGAAATCTGAGATTGATGAACAGATCCAAAAACGTTTGGATGGTTCGGTAAAGAGCCTTGGCTATAGAGTGCTGTTTGATTTTCAACTTTATTTCTCCGAAGTTTTTAATCGAAAGGACGGTTTCGATATCGTAATTGGCAACCCGCCCTATCTGAATGTAGAGCTTGTTTCCAGAACTGACAAGGATTATTTTGCCAGCGTGTATCGGACATTCTACAAGCGTTTTGATGTTTTTGGGTTGTTCTTTGAGTTGGGATTAACACGCCTTGTTCAGAAGGGCACAGTTGTTCTCATCGTGCCGCAACAGATATTCAACAACCTGTCTTATAAGAAACTCCGCCACTTGATGCTTTCTAATCAGTGGCTAGATCAGGTTCTGTACCTTGGGGACAAGATTTTTGAATCTGCGAACAATGACGTTTGCGTTCTGTTCCTGCGGAAGCCGAGCGTCAATCGAATCCGCTTGGTTAACGCGCTTGATTTCGATAACCGCACCGCTTCAGAGGTACCCACAAACTATTTCGACAAGTTCAATGGCGTAATCAGCTTCTCGGATGACTCTGCGTCTCCAGACTTGTTCGACAAAATTTTTGATCCCAAACACGAACGGGTCAAGGATCGCTTTGATGTCTTTCAGGGCATCGTCACGGGCAATAACGAGGTCTATATCCTTTCTGAAGAACAAATTCGTGAAAACAAAATCGAGCGCGCATTATTACATCCCGTTTTGTTAGGCAGAGACTTTGAAAAATGGCTCATTCGGAATACCGACCGCCAGATCCTCTATGTCACCGGAGATACTAAACTGGGTGCATTCCCATACGCAGAGAAATGGCTTACGCCGTTCCGAAATGATCTCAAACAACGTCGAGAATGTCAGCGAGGGGTAATTCCTTGGTATTCCCTGCAATGGCCTCGTGACAAGACTCAACTTGACCATACACCGAAAGTTATCGTGCAGGGTACACGGAATCCGCGCCTCAAAACACGCATCGTCGCAACAATGGACGAAATTTGTGTGTACGGAACGCAAGGCATGAACTTTATTGTTCCCAAGATAGAATCTGCGCCGATTTATTACCTCCTGGGGATTTTAAACTCCAGGCTCGTCAATCATCTCTATACCACAAAATTTTTGAATGTTGCGATCAAGGCTGAATACCTGAAAGACACACCAATTCCCAAGGCTAACGCTGCTCAAGAAAAGCAATTGACTGAACTGTCTAAGAGGATCCTTGCTGCAAAGAAGCGCGATCCTCAAGCGGACACGTCGGCATTGGAGCAAGAAATTGACCGCCTGGTGTATGCGCTCTATGGCTTGACGGAAGAAGAGATTGCGATTGTGGAGGGAACTAGACCCTAAAGGTCTTGTAGACCTTTAGGGTCTGAGGAGGAGTTTAGAATGACCAGCCCATCGCCGCTGCTTTATGACACGCACTATCACATTTACAATCGTGGTGTCAACCGCGAAAACATTTTTCGAGAAGAGCGCAATTACGACTATTTTCTAAGGTTGTATATCCAGCACATTGAGCCGGTGGCCGAAATGTTTGCGTATTGCCTGCTGCGCAATCACTTTCACCTGCTCATCCGTGTCAAATCCGAACAAGAGATCAAGACCCTAAAGGTTTTTGGGAAACCTTTAGGATCTCCCTCTCAACAATTTTCCCATTTTTTCAACGCCTACGCCAAGGCTATCAACCGCGCCTATGGGCGGACGGGCAGCTTGTTTCAACATCCCTTTGGGCGCGTGCCGGTGACCAGCGACCGCCAATTTTTGGCCGTCATCGCCTATATTCATCAGAACCCGCGCAAGCACCACTTTGTAGATGATTTTCGAGAATGGAAATGGTCATCCTACAACTCGTTGTTGTCCGAACAGCCAACGCGCCTAAACCGCGCAGCAGTGCTGGATTGGTTTGGCGGGCCGCAGCGCTATGTGGAAATGCACATTCAATGGGTCACAGAAGCCGAAAGCCGCCGGTTTGCGGAGGCGGATGACGATTAGAGACCCTAAAGGTTTCAAAACCTTAGGGTCTCCACCCGGTTGTGTTACAGGTCGGCGAATGTAATGAGCTGAATGTTCAGATCGGTGATGTGCTGCTTGATGGCCGGAGCGCAAACGAGTTCCAGTTCTTTTTCGCGGTGGGTGTTGTAATGCGATTCTTTGACCAGCGTTTCGTCGGCCAGGCCAGGGTGGGTGAGCAGCTCAGAGTCGCCGTCGGGCAGGCCGTCTAGAAGGTGCTGCAAGTGGGTCAGGGTGAGGGCCTCATCGCCAAAAAAGCGTTGCTCAAAGTAGCCGGTGCTGCGCGCGGGGTATTTTTCGAGCAATTCCCAATCTTGGCGCACCACGGCCTCAAACTCGCTGGCGGAAAAGGCCGACAGGCTGTTGGGTGGATAGACTGCCAGTTGTTGCTCATTGCGTGGGAAGGGGAGGCGGGCCGGCAGATTGAACTCTTGGGCCAGTTCCAGGTACACTTCAAAAAAGCGCGGCAGCATGTGGGCAAAATGATGCGCGTCAATATGGTCTGGCAAGCGGCCGACGGCGTTTTCAAAAGTTTTGATTTGGGCTTTTAGCTCGGATTTGAGTTCTGCCAAGTTGGGCCACTGCGGGTCGGCCAAGAGGGTGTCTTGCGATAGGAAATAGCCATGCTTGTCTACCAGTGAGCTAACCCACTCGGGCGGCAGCAAGGGGCGGCCTGAAGTAAATACCAGGTGCACACCCAGCCCCAGGCGGGGACATTCGGCCTTGGCCTTGAGCAAGGCGTTGGCCGCGCCGGGCATGTTCATCAACGCGGTGGTGCTGGTGACAATGCCCTCTTGGTGCGCGCGCAAGATGCCTTGGGTCACGCCGGGCGTGCGCCCAAAATCATCTGCATTAACAATCAGTCTCTTGGTCATGGTGTTTCTCTTTTGCACTATGTTTGGCTTATGTTTTATCGTTACTACGCAGTTACACAAAGATTCGCAGAGGAGACGCAGAGTTTCACAGAGCTAATCGAGTCTTTTCTCCAATTTCTCTGTGCATCTCTGTGTTTTCTCCGTGTAACTCTGTGTAAAAATAGCCCGGCCGAGTAATTACCTTTTGTTAGCCGGCAGCGTGTTTTGCCATAAACTGGCGCACTTTTTGCCACACTTGCATTTTCTCGCTGTCTACCCACAGGCAGTGCCCGGAATTGTGGAGCCAGATCAATTCTCTGTCTTGCGACGAGACATGATCGTAGACGTATTGCGAACTGGCGGTCTTGACTGACCTGTCTAGCGTGCCGTGAAAGATCAAAATGGGCATGGCAATCTTGGACAGGTCTGGTTTGACCACGCGCTGGAGCTTGACCACCTGTTCTGCCGCCGCCGTTGGGGTGCCCATATAAGACCACAAATCGCGTTTGCGCGCTTCTGGGTCGGTCAGATCGTCGCCATCGCGTTCTGGGTTGTAAGGCACAAAGTGGACAAAGTATTTGAACAGCCACGCCCAGTTGGCGCGCCAGTCTGATGCAATCAGCCCTGGGGCCATTGTGACGATGGCGGGGATTTCCGGGTGACGTTCGGCCAGGTAGAGTGTGAGCAAGCCGCCCAGCGACATGCCCACCACAAACGCCTTGCGGCAGCGCGCCTGGAGCTTGAGATAGCTTTGTTCCACGGCGTCGGTCCATTCTTGCCATGTGCGCCGGTTGAGGTCTTGCCAGTTGGTGCCGTGCCCCGGCAGCAGCGGCCCCACGGTTGTGTAGCCTTGCTGAGCCAGGTATTGGCCCAATGGCCGAACTTCTGCCGGGCTGCCCGTAAAGCCATGAATCAACAGCGCGCCAATGTCGTTGCCGGCGCGGTTGTTACCGTCATAGTCAAACGGCTCTGGAGCTGGAGGTGGATAGTCTGTCATTAACTCACTCCTCAGGTAACTAGAGCTGACCCATAGAACGACTATGGCCGTAGAAAATTCCTTTTCATCCACAAAGGGCACGAAGGCACACAAAGAAAGAAAAAATTAGTGTTTCTTTGTATTCTTTGTGGATAACTAGATCAGCACTAACTCGCTGCGCGGGGCTATTTTGATATCGCGCAATTTGCCGCGGGTCACGTTGTAGGCGTCTTGTCCCCAGGCATTTTTCAGCGCGGATTTATTTCCTTGGACGGATAGTGTAATATTGCGTGTAGCGCGGCTGAGGTTGAGAATGACGACCACCGTTTGGTCATCCAACTGCCGCGCAAAGGCGTATACATCGTTCTTGGAGAACAATACCTCGTAATCACCGCTTTGCAGCGCGGGGTGCGCCTTGCGCAACTCGATGCACTTGACAAAATAGTCGCGCAGGGCGTGGTTCCAGCGGCTTTTATCCCAGGGGAAAGCTCGACGGCAGTCTGGGTCGTGGCGGCCTTGTAGCCCAATTTCATCGCCGTAATAGATGCAGGGCGCGCCGGGGTAGGCCAGCATATACAGCGCTGCCAGCCGCAGCGCGCTTTCGTCGCCTTGCGCGCAAGTGATAAAGCGCGGTGTATCGTGGCTGCCCAGCAGATTGAGTTGGGCGTTGGTGATGGCCGGTTCGTATAGTGTTAGCAGCTTGTCAATCGCCTGGGCAAACGCGCGTTGGTTGATGGGCCGCACATCGTGATAGCCCCCGGCTTTTTTGACCGTCTTGACATCCAGTGTCTTGTTGGCAAAATAGCCCATGACCGGCTTGGTGAACAGGTAATTCATGACGGCATCAAATTGATCGCCTTGCAGCCAGCGCCGGGCGTCGCCCCAGATTTCACCCACGATGTATGCTTGGGGGTTGGCGCTCTTGACGACTTGCCTGAACTCTTGCCAGAACGAGTCGTCGTCAATTTCAGAAGGCACATCTAGCCGCCAGCCGTCAATGCCAAACTCGATCCAGTGCCGCGCCACGTCAAAGATGAATCGGCGCACGGCGGGCGTGTTGGTATTGAGCTTGGGCAAGGCGGCCAAGTTCCACCAGCCTTTGTACCCCAATTGTTCCAGGCTGGCGCTGCCATCGGCTCCCTTGAGGCGTTTACGCTTGAGGGGATAGGCTTCTAGTTGGCGGCCTTGTTGCAGCCACTTGAGGTTGAAATAGAACCAATCGAGATAGGGCGAAGCGGAGCCGTTTTCCAGGGCGTGGTTGAATTGGTAAAAGCCCCGGCTGGCGTGATTGAACACGCCATCCAGCACCACGCGAATGTTGCGGGCGTGGGCCTGGTCGAGCAGTGCGCGCAGCGCCGTGTTGCCGCCCAAGATGGGGTCAACAGCGTAATAGTCAAAGGTGTGATAGCGGTGGTTGGCCGTTGAGGCAAAGACGGGGGTAAAGTAGATGGCCGTGATGCCCAGGTCTTGCAGATAGTCCAGTTTTTCGGCAACGCCGAGCAGGTCGCCGCCTTTAAAGCCGCGCGGGGTGGGGGGCGAATCCCACGGCTCCAGGTTGGATGGCTTGGCAACTTGCTTGCTGGTTGCAAAGCGGTCAGGAAAGATTTGATAAAATACAGCGCCCTTGACCCAATCGGGTGTGGTGATGGTCATGGTTATCCTTGTGATCGAGTAAATTGTTATAATAGACCTTATCGGAAATAGCAGGACGGGCATCCCCATGCCAGTCCGCCAACGTATGGGGATACGTTGGCTGCGTTATTTCCGAAAGTCTAGTGTGATGGTATTATACCCCAGTTAAAAGATTTCGAGGCAAACAAGTTGCCCGTCACCTGCCGGGCGGCGGGCAACTTGAGCTTTACACCTTATCCGTGGCAGAGTATAATCTTAACCAATATTGAATAGGAAGGCGTACAGACATGCCCAAACGTATTTTGTTGTTGATGGCCGATACTGGCGGCGGACATCGCTCTAGCGCCGAAGCGACCATGGAAGCTTTGCAGGCGCGTTATGGCGGTGAAGTTCAAGTCAAGATGGTAGACGTGCTGCGCGGTTACGCGCCGTTCCCGTTTAACCGGCTGGATACCGTATACCCTTATCTGATCAAATATGGTGTTGAACTTTGGGAGCCAGGCTACCAGTTGCTCAATTCGCCCAAGCGCGCTCGCCGCTTTGTGCGCACTTTTTGGCCGGTGGTTCGCCGCGCCGCCCGCCAGGTGCTGCTGGAAAATCCCGCCGATTTGGTCGTCTCTTTTCACTCGCTGTTCAATTATGCCATCCTGTGGGCCATGCAAAAAGAAAAAATCACCACTCCCTTGGTGACGGTGGTGACCGACATGGCCACCATCCATGCCTTGTGGTGCGCCCCCGGCGCGACCCGCTACGTCATGCCCACCCGGATGGCGGCGCGCCGCGCTCGCACGTTTGGCGTGCCGCCTGAGCGCATTGTGATGACGGGCTTGCCGATCAGCCTGCGCTTTAACAATGTGCTTTCGCGCGACAAGGCGGCGGTGCGGGCCGAGTTGGGTCTGGCGCAAGACAAGCCCACTGTATTGGTCATGGGCGGTGGGCAGGGCATGGGCGACCTATACAACGCCGCAGAAGCAGTGGCCACGGCCGGGGTAGAGCTTCAAATGCTGGTGATTGCCGGTCGGAATGAAAAACTGAAGCAGCGGCTGGAAGAAGCCGAATGGCCGGTGGCCAAGCGCATTTTTGGTTTTACGCGCGATGTGCCCTTGTTGATGCGCGCTGCGGATGTGATTGTGACCAAAGCCGGCCCCAGCACAATAGCCGAGGCGCTGGCCTGTGGGTTGCCCGTCATTCTGAGCGGCTATATCCCGGGGCAAGAAGACGGCAATCGCTGGCTGGTTGAGCGCAGCGGCGCGGGTGTGTATGCTCCCAAGCCTCCGCAAATAGCTGCCGCGGTGCGCGAGTGGCTGGCGCCAGACAGTTCGGCGCTTGAGCGGGTGAGCGCCGTGTCGCGCCGGTTGGGCCGCCCGACGGCTGCCCTGGAAGTAGCCAAGGCCCTGTACGAGGTTGTCAATCGCCCAATGTCGCTGAGCATTCAAGAGGCTCGCCAGTATTATACGCAGGAAGATAGCTCGCACGATTTTGAGCATGTGCTGCGCGTGACCGAGATGGCGGTGCGCATTGCAGAGGCCGAGGGCGCCAATGTGGATATCGTCCGGACGGCGGCGCTCTTGCACGATGTAGGCCAGCCCCAGGCCAGAGCGCAGGGGTTGGATCACGCCGAATACGCTGCCACGCGCGCCCGAGAGATTTTGGCGGATTATCCGCAAGATAGGGTAGAAGCCGTGGCCGAAGCCATTGCGGCCCACCGCTTTCGCAGCGGGCCAACGCCGCGCACGCTTGAAGCTCAAGTGTTGTTTGACGCCGACAAGCTGGATGCTATTGGGGCCATTGGTGTGGCGCGCGTTTTTGCCTATGGAGGCCGCGACGGCCAACGCTTGTGGTCGCCGGTAGAAGAGGATTACGCCCAGCGGTGGAAGGAGGGGCTGGCGCGCGCTTCTGAGCACACCCCCATGCACGAATATGTGGTCAAGCTATCTAAACTCAAAGACCAGATGTTCACTGCCAGCGGGCGGCAGATTGCGGCCGAGCGGCACGAGACGATGCGAGTATTTTTTGAACAACTGGCGCGAGAGATGGCGAGAGAGGCTTGAAAAGGGTGACCAGGGGGAATGTCGCGGAACCCTGGCCTAGTTGCCTGCTCGTTTGGCTACAGCCAGCAATCGTTCGCTCTCGCCTGTAAATGGCTCCAGGTCGTATGAGCCATACATGGCCTCTAATACCAGGCCGGCCTTGTCTAGCAACAATTCCAGCTCAAAGCGGTACACGTAGCGCAGGTCAAACTCGAATACGTCCCGACTTGTCAGCCGTCCCTCGGCTGTTTCATCCACAAACATTGTGACATGCTCGATTTGCTCGCCGGTATCTACCTCGCGCGCCAGGCTTTGAGTTAGCACGTGGCCGGTGAGCGGGTCGGTGGTCACGTCCATCAGCGTCAGGCGGCGGTCATTGTCTGCCAATATCACCGGGTCGGGGTTGAACACGTCTATCACCAGCAATCCATTAGGCGCAAGATGGCGATAAACGGCGCGCAGCATGCCTAGTTGGTGAGCGGTGGACAGCATATAACAAAAGGTGTTTTGCGCGCAAATGGCCAGGTGGTAGACTTGCTTGCCGGGCGGCTCTAGGGTAAAATCGCGCAAATCGGCCTGAACCAGATTGACGTACTGGTCTAACCCCGCCTGACAGAGCTTGTCCCGCGCCATGGCCAGCATGGCGGCCGAGTTGTCAATGCCGGTGACCTCATAGCCTTGGTGCGCCAGTGCCAGGGCTATGCGCCCGGTGCCGCAACCCAATTCTATCGCCGGCCCGCCGGTGCGCTGGGCAAACCCGAGGTACACAGGCAGGTCGTCGAGCGACTGGCCGCTGAACAGTTCCAAGTAGCGCGCAAAGGCCTGGTTATTCACTAGTCACTCCGGTGTATATCTACCCTCCCGCAGGTTGCAATTTGGCAACCTGGGCGGGCTTGCAAAGCTGGTGGAGACGAGCTTGTTCACCCAACAACGTTCAAACCTGCGGGAGGGTGGGTGTTCCCCCAACTATCAGAGCTCAAAAATATCCCCCCGGTTTGGAACGGCAACCTTGGGCAAGCCAATGCCGTCCAAGCCTTTGCGCAGCGCTTCGGCGTATTGCGGCTCGGCGTGGACGACAAAGGTATTGGCGGGCTTGCCGGTGTGTCGGGCATAGTCTAGCAGACCGTTGTGGTCGGCGTGGGCGCTAAAGCCTTCCAGACGTTTGATGCTGGCGTTCACGGCAAGCTCTTCGCCAAAGATGCGCACGCGCGGCTCTCCTTCCAACAGTTTGCGCCCCAGCGTGTCTTGAGCCTGAAAGCCTACAAACAACACCGTTGTGTTGGGGTCTTCCAGGCGGTTCTTAAAGTGGTGCAAAATGCGGCCTGCTTCGCACATCCCTGAAGCGCTGATGATAACGGCTGGCTCTTGGAGGCTGTTGAGTTGCTTGGATTCTTCGACGCTGCGTGTGTAGCGCAGCCGCGCAAAGCCAAATGGATCGCGATGAGGCGTGTGGTTGTGCATAAAGTCAATCGTTTCTTCGTCGTAGCATTCAGGATGCAGCCGAAATATTTCGGTGACATTGGTGGCCAGGGGGCTGTCAACGTAAATGGGAATGGGGGGAATATCGCCGTCCTGAAACAATTGGTGCAGGCCGTAAACAATTTCTTGCGTGCGCCCTACGGCAAAAGCGGGGATGAGCACCACGCTCCCGCGCTTGTAGGCTTGGTTGATGATGCGCGACAGCTCTTGGCTCGATTGATCAAAGTCTTGATGAAACCTTCCGCCATAGGTCCCTTCAGTGATCAATACATTGGCTTTTTCTACAAACTGCGGATCGCGCAAGATGGGCAGGTTTTTGCGCCCCACATCGCCGGTGAATACAATCCGTTTGGTTTGGCCGTGCTCTTCAACCGACAGTTCTACCACCGCCGAGCCAAGGATGTGGCCGGCATCGTGAAAGGTGACGCGCACTCCCGGCGCAACTTCCAGGGTATGCCCATAGTCCATGCTCACAAAGTGGCGCAGCGTTGCCAGGGCGTCGCTCAGCGTGTAAAGCGGCTTGAAGGGAGACAGGCCATTGCGCTGGCGGTGCTTGTTGACAAAGGCCACATCGTTCTCTTGGATGTTGGCGCTGTCACGGAGCATGGTGCTGCACAGATCGCGCGTGGCCGAAGTGGAAAAGATGCGCCCTTTAAAGCCATTTTTAACCAGCGTGGGCAGATTGCCTGAATGGTCAATGTGCGCGTGCGAAAGGACAACCGCGTGAATCTGCGTTGGGTCAATTGGCAGGCGCTTGTTGCGGTCGTAGGCCTCTGAGCGTTTGCCCTGATACAGACCACATTCGAGCAAGACCGAATAGCCGTTTGCCTCCAAAAGATGCATTGAGCCGGTCACCGTGCGCGTAGCGCCCCAGAATTGAATCTTCATTCTTTTCTCCTATCCCCGTCAGTTCGAGTTGACCTATGTTTCGCGGACCACGCGCAAGAGTTGCTCCCCATACGCCATGCGCCGCCAAGGTCCCAAGCCATCTATTCCTTCCAGTTCCTTGGGGGTAGTGGGTTGGCGGTGGGCAATGCTCATCAGGGCGGCATTAGACATGATTACGTCCGGCTCGACGCCGCGCTGCCGGGCAGTATCGTTTCGCCACGTGCGTAGGGCCTCGTAGCGATTTAGAATGCGCTCGTCGGGGCGCGGAGCATACGATGGGTGGGGAATGGCAGCCTTTTGCCCGCGCGCGATGGCGTCCAAGATGCCGACCCCATAACGCTTGATGTGAACGGGGCTCAGGCCATCAATGCCGTGCAGGTTTTGCAGACTGGCCGGCTGCGCCAGGGCCAGCGCAATCAGAGTGTGGTCGCCCAAGACGCGGTAGGGAGGCCTGTCGCTGCGCCGAGCTTCATGGTCGCGGCAAGCATGCAGCTCGCGGACGATGGCTTGCTGCCGTCCGGTCAGATCCCATACCCCCTTGACCCGCCAAAAACTTTCGGGGTCAAATTCGCGCGAGGGTGGAACGACATTGCTCACCTGCTCGAATATCTCGCTGGCTTCTTCCTCCTGCCCACTTGCCCGCAGTTCGGCCCGCTGAATATCACGCACGCTCAGCAAATAGTGGGTATCTAGCCGAGCATAGGCCACTGCGGCTTTATCTAGGGGCCGTTTGCCCCAGTTATAGCGCTGCCAGCGTTTGTCTAGCTTGACCCCAAAGTGTTCTTGCAAGATCGCTGCCAGCCCCATGTACGGCCAACCGAGTATCCGCGCGCCCCACATGGTATCGAACAGGGTGTTGAACTCAAAGTCATAGTCGCGCTTGAGGCACAAGATGTCATATTCGGCGGCATGGAATACTTTTTCAATGCGCCGGCTGGCAAACAGTTGGCCCAGGGGCGCAAGATCAAGTCCGCTCAGCGGATCAACCACAAAATCTGCCGAGGGGATGGAAAATTGCACCAGGCAGACCTTTTCGTGATAGACGTACATGCTGTCCGACTCGGTGTCTATGGCCACAGCCGGTTGAGCCAGCAGGCACTTGAGCATGTGCTCCAGTTTTGCCTGGCGTGTGACAAGTATAGGTGAAATTAGACTAGATTCGGTCGGTGTCATGTTATAACAGGTAAAGCACAATCATCGCAGCGATTCCACACAGCACCACTGAAGCCAGCAGGGGGCGGTCGCGGAAAAGCAACTCGTCGGGCGCGCCGCCTTCGCCCTTGATGTGAATCAGATACAAATAGCGGAACAGGCCATAGAGCAAGAAAGGGATGGTCAACATCATGGTGTGATTGGGCGGCAGATTGACGGCGCTGAAAGTATAGAACGAATACACAACAATCGCTGCGCTCACAACCACGTTGATAAGCTCGTCCAGGTATTGCAAGCTGTACTCGCTCAAAATAGCCCGGTGGTTGCCGGCGTTTTCTTGCAGCAGAACAATCTCTTGCCGCCGTTTCCCCAAAGCAAGAAACAGCGACAAAAGCGTGGTAAACACGTACAACCACGGCGAAAAGCGCTCCACAATGACCAGGGGCACTCCCGCCGCCACGCGCAGCACAAAGCCGGCGGCAATGGCCAAGACGTCAACAATGACTATATTTTTTAGGCGGAACGAATAGGCTACATGGATGAAAAAATATCCGGCCGCAATGAGGCCGAACCAAAGATTGAGCGCAAACGACAGCGCCAACGCGCCAACCGACAAGATGGCGGCTGCAATCTGCGCTACTGGCACAGACAAGCGGCCAGAGGCGATGGGACGATTGCGCTTGGTGGGGTGTTGGCGGTCTTGTTGCACATCGGCCAGGTCATTGATGATGTAGACGGCGCTGGAAACAAGGCACAGCAAGAAAAAGCCCGCCACCGTCAAGAGCAGCGGCTTGAGTTGGAATAGTTTTTCATCAAAAACCAGCGGAATAAAAACAAAACCATTTTTAGTCCACTGTTTGGGGCGCATGGTGCGCCACAGGCCAGCCAACAATATGTCCTCCAGATACAGACAATTACCCTGACGAGTCTAATTTTTCGAAAAAGTACAAGATATTATCTCGCAGGTGTCAATTAACGTCAAATGGTTAGGGTGTGTTTCAAATGAGTTGAAACTTGGCCTAGAAACCAGGTTTTTCAGAAAAAACCTGGTTTCTTTCAAATGAAATGAAACACACCCAAATGGTTATTGCTCAAGTGTGCCGTTGCGCGATGATTTCGGCCATGATTGACACGGCGATTTCCTCGGGTGTCTCGGCGCCGATTTCCAGCCCAATGGGGGCGTGGATGCGTTCCAGTTCGGCCTCGGTTATGCCTTTGGTCTTGAGGTCTTGCACTGTCATTGCCCAGCGGCGTTTTGAGCCAATGACGCCAATGTACGGCGCAGGCGACTGTAAGAGAATTGGCAGTGCATCAACTTCGTACAAATAACCGCGGGTGACACTGGCAATATAGGTCTGGTGATCAATGCTGATCTTGGATAATGCTTCTATTGTTGGCCCAACGATAAATTCATCTGCGTCTGGGATAAAATTGCGCGTGCACAGCTCGGGGCGGTCATCGGTGACGAGAATGCGATAACCTAACCATTTGGCCTGGCGCGCCAGCGCCTTGCCCACGTGGCCCGCGCCGATGATGAGCAGGGTGGGGGGCGGCATGATTGGCTCGATAAAGACCTCTACCTCGCCTCCGCACACACCGGCATCGCCGCGGGCTGGGTCTACCAGCGTGTGAGTGATGATGCAAGCGGCCCCGCCCTGCGCGACTTGTTTGGCAGCCTCGATGGTGCGGTTTTCCAGCTCGCCGCCGCCAACCGTGCCAATGATATGCCCATCGGCAAAGACGAGCAATTTGCTGGCCTCGTGGCGAGGCACGCTGCCGCGCGCGCGAATGACGGTTGCCAGCGCGGCTGCTTGGCCGTTGCGTTGGGCTTGCAAAATTGATTCATAGATGGATTCCATAGCAATACTCCTCAAACTGACACAATATCCCTCATTGTCTCTGCCAGCATCACCGGCCGGCCCAGGGCGCGTTCTATATCTTGTGGAGAAAGGCCATCCAGGCTGACGCCGGTGGGGTGATCGAACATGATGCGCGGCAAGACCAGCCGTTGGCCCAACGGGCGGTTTTGCAATTGTTCAATCACGTCTTGGGCCGTGAGCAGGCCCGCCACCGTCACAGTTTCGCCAAAGTGATGATTGGCGATTGGAATAACCTCGATTTTCGCGCCGGTCAGTGCGCTCAGTTCATCGGCAACTTTGCGCAGCGTGGGCGCGAATAATGCTCCAGTCACCAGAGTGATTTCAGATTCAAGATTCAAAATTCCAGATTTTAGATTCCGGATTTTAGATTGAGAAAAAGGGAATTTTAAATTTGCAACACTTGCGCCGGCGCTTGCGCTTGCTGCAAGTGCAGGCGTTTGCAATTTGAAATCGTCCAAAAAGTGGCGCGTCAAACCCAGCCCGTTTTCCTGCAACTGCAAGCCGTCATAATAAGCGCGGCCTGGAACGCGTCGCCCGAGGGCCAGGTACCATTCGTCGGTGGCGTAGACAAAGCGCGCGCCCAGGTTTGGCTTGAATTGTTTTTGCCAGGCATGAACTGCCTTGAGCACGGCCTTCATTTGGGCGGGCGTGTTGGGGCGCTGACCATGCTTGTGATACCTGGTGATGCCTACTGGCACAATGCTGACCGATTGCACGCCGGGGTAGAGCCTGGCCAGGTCTAGCACGCTGCGTTCCAAAACCTTGCCGTCGTTCAATCCTGGCGTAACGACGATTTGCGTGTGTGTTTGAATGCCACGCCTGGCCAGCCAGCGTAATTGCTTCATCACGCTGGACGCAGTGGGGTTGCCCAACGCCTTGCGGCGCGCCTGGAGCGGCGTGGCATGCACGCTGACATAGAGCGGCGAAAGGTGCTGCTGCTCGATGCGCTGCCAATCGTGGCTGCTCAGGTTGGTGAGGGTGACGTAATGCCCAAACAAAAAGCTGTAGCGGTAATCGTCATCTTTGACATACAGTGAACGGCGCATTTTGGGCGGCATTTGGAGCACAAAGCAGAAAGGGCACAGGTTATTACAGCGGCGAATGTCAATATCGAAAGTGGGGCGCGAAAATTCCAGCCCTAGTGCTTGGTCGTAGCTGCGTTCTCCGCTGACGGCGAATTCTATCTGGCCGCGCCGCAGATGCAGCTCAACTTGGTCTTCGGCGGCATAGAACTGCACGTCAATGATATCTTGAAGCGGGTGACCGTTGACGGCCAGCAATTCATCGCCGGGGCATACGCCAAGCTGGTGGGCCAGGCTGCCCGTTTCGACGGTGGTAATTAATCCTCCCTTTTTAATTGTGAATTGTAAATTGTTAATCATTAGTTGTTAACCGTTAACCATTAATCGTTAACAATTAGCCATTAGCATATACCCCGCGCATTTCGGGCGGCAGTAGCGCCGCAATCTGTCGCATGGCATCGTCGGTCATTTGGTCTAACGCTTCTCGGCGCGCGCGGGCTTGGCCCTGCCCCAGATAAAACGATTGGCCGATGCGCACCTGAACCGGCGTGCGTTTGAGGCGGCGGATATTGCGCTTAAAGTCAGGCGTGCCGGTGAATGCCATGGGCACAATCGGCGCGCCGGAGCGGGTGGCAATAAAGGCCAGCCCGTTTAGCCCTCGCTGCAACTGGCCCGATTCGCTGCGTGTGCCTTCGGGCGAAATCCACAGCGGCAGGCCGGCTTCCAGGACACGCAGCGAGGTTTGGAGCGCCTGCCGATCAGCCTCACCGCGCAGCACAGGAAAAGCGTCAAAGGCGCGCACCAGCGGCCCAAGGAGCTTGTCTTTAAAATTTTCAATCTTGGATATCGGGATCACCGGGCGCGGGAGCATGCCGACGATGATGACGGGATCGAGAAAGCTGATGTGGTTGCTGATGAGAATGGCCGCGCCCGTTGGCGGGATGTTTTCGGCGCCGGTGATTTTCAGGTCCAGCACGAGTTTGCCGACAATGCGCAGGGCGGCGGTCAGAATTTGGCGGCGCAGGCTGGGGCGATAATTTTCATAATCACGATCATAATCATAGTCACGCATTGGCTTGTCTCCAATAACCCTGGTAATCAGCCGGTAATAGTTGCGCGATGTGTTGCATGATAGCGCAATGTGCTGCTTCTAGTGTTTCACCTCGCTTGGCGCCTGGCTGTGTCGGCACATGAAATGGCTGCCCCACCGTCATAGAGATTTTTGGCCGCCGGCGTTTTTGCCAGGCTGCATACACAGCTTGGGTGCCTGTAATGCCCACCGGAACAACCAGAGCGCCACTCTTGAGCGCCAGGTAGGCTGCGCCAGGGCGGCCTTTTTCCATTGCCGCGCTAGGGCTCTGGCGCGCTTCGGGCGCTAAGGCCAGCAGATTGCCCCGCTCCAGTGCACCTAACGCAGCGCGGATGACCTTGCGGTCGTATTCATCTCGATGAACAAGGATAACGCCATAAGCGCGCAGCGCTTGCTTGGTGATGGGCACGTTCATCAAATCAGACAGCGCCATACATTCTGGCGCCCGCGGCGCAAAAGCCACCAGGAGCAGCGAATCCAGGTGACCCAGGTGATTAAAGGCAAGGATGGCGGCATGATCGGATGGAATGTTTTGCAGGCCCTGGATGCGCAAATGAGTAGCCGCTTGCAGCAAACTGCGCAAAGTGAAACGGGCGATGGGGCGAAAAGCGCGTTGGACCAGCCCTGTTCTAGTGGGCGCCGTTTCTGTTGCCATCATGTGAATAGACCAATTGCCTGATGGTATTCATCACCTGATCAATGCCCAAGGCAGTGCTGTCTATTAAAACTGCATCGTCGGCGGGGCGCAGAGGGGCGCTGGCGCGTTGGCTATCAATTTGGTCGCGGCGTTTCATCGAGTCGAGCACCTGCTCGTAAACAATCACTTGGCCGTGCTCTTCGCACTCGTGCTTGCGCCGGCGGGCGCGTTCTTCCACCGAGGCATCCAGGTAAATTTTGAGATCGGCTTCTGGCAGAACCACTGTGCCAATATCACGTCCTACCATGACCACGCGCCCATTCAATCCGATGCGGCGCTGCTGCTGGGTGAGCGCGCGCCGCACGCCAGGATACGCGCTGACCGGCGAAACAGCTCGCTCGACGGCTGGAGTGCGGATGGCCCATGTCACATCGGCGCCATCGGCCAGCACGGTGTACTGGCGGCCGTCGGCCTTGGTGGGCGTCAGCACATCAATTTGAACTGCTTCAGCCAGCCGGGTGACGGTCGGCTCATCTTCAATGGGGATGTTGCGCTCAAGCGCAATCAATGTCACGGCGCGGTACATGACGCCGGTATCAAAATAGATATAGCCTAATTCTTGAGCCAATAGTTGGCCAATGGTGCTTTTGCCCGAAGCGGCTGGGCCGTCTATTGCGATGATGGAAGCAGGTGGCATGGTGGATTTTAGATTCAAAATTTCAGATTCAAGATTCGTAACTACTCAGGCCGCATCCTTCGACTACGCGCCGTGCAGCCTGAGCGGAGTGAAACGTAGTCGAAGGGGTGCGGCGCTCCGCTCAGGCTGCTTACATGGCTGAGTAGTTACCAAAATTCAAGATTTAAAAAAGTCAGTCTTTCTTGGTTTTTGACTTTCGAGGCTTGCCCTGTTCGCTCACCTCTTGCTTGAGCTGCTCAAGCTCCTTGCTGGTGACGTGCCGCCACTGGCCCGGCTTTAGATTGCCCAGTTGCAGCGGGCCAATGCGCACGCGAACGAGCTTGCGCACCGGGTGCCCCAGCAATGCGGCCACGCGACGAATCTGGCGCTTGCGGCCTTCGCGCATCACTACCCGCAGCCAGGTGCCTTCTTGGTTAGTGTCTGGGTCGCGCTCGACATGCATGATGTCTACATGCGCAGGAGCAGTGTGCCCGCCATCGCGTGTATGGCTATCGAAATCGGGCAGGTTTATGCCGCGCTGCCAACGCGCCAGCGCCTCTGGCGCAGGCCAGCCAACCACAAAGACGTGATATTCTTTTTCGTGCTGGTAACGCGGATGTGTAAGCCGGTTGGTCAAGTCGCCATCATCGGTCAGCAGCAACAAGCCGGTGCTGTGGGCATCCAGACGGCCCACCGGCGCCAGTTGCCCTTCGAGGGGGATCAGGTCGCGAACGGTTTTGCGCCCCATTTCGTCAAACAGCGTGCTGACAATGCCATAAGGTTTGTTGATGATGATATAGGTGTGCTTGGCAGTCAGGCGCAGGCGGGCACCATCTACGGTGATGGTATCGTGGGCTGGGTCGGCGCTTTGGCCCAGGTGGGCTTGCTTTCCATTCACGCTTACCCGCCCCTGGCTGATGATTTCTTCGCACGCGCGGCGGCTGCCATAACCGGCGGCGGCTAACAGCTTTTGTAGTCGTTCCATAATGCAGCATTTTAGCATAGTTTGGCATAATCTGGGGAGTGGTGAGATTATTGACCTTTGACACTTTCGGCTATAGAATAATTATTGGACAGACTAGATTATATTCCACATTGATCCCATCAGACAAGCTGGAGGATGACAGTGCGCGCTCGCAGAGCTTTGCTGTACATGCCCGGACACGACATGCGCAAGATTCATAAAGCCATTGCGCTGGGCGCAGATTGCGCGTGCATGGATATGGAGGACGGTGTTGCGCCAGACCGCAAGCTAGATGCCCGCGCCGGCATTGTAGAGGCCCTGCGCGCGCTGGATTTTGGCCGCACCGAGCGGCTGGTGCGCATCAACCCGGTGGGCAGCGGCTTGGAGGCTGACGAGTTGGCGGCGGTCTTGCCCCACAGGCCCGATGGTATCGTCATCCCCAAAGTATCCAGCCCCGACCAGGTGCGCTGGATGAGCGAACAAATCGCTGCTGCCGAGCGCGCCAACAGTTGGCCGGAGGGATCAATTTGCCTGCTTGTCATCATCGAGACAGCGCGCGCCATCCTCAACTTGCAGCAGATTGCCGGGGCTGACCCGCGCGTGGAGGCGCTTGTCTTTGGCGCCGATGATCTTGCCATTGATATTGGCGCTACCCGCACCCGCGAAGGCTGGGAGGTATTTTATGCGCGCAGCGCCCTGGTACTCGCTGCGGCGGCATTTGGTTTGCAGGCGATTGACATTGTGCGCGTGGATTTCAGCGATGTTGATGGTTTGCGCCAAGAATCGCTGCAGGGCGCGCAGATGGGCTATGCGGGCAAGCAAATCATTCACCCCAACCAGATTGTGCCCGTGCAGGAAGCCTTTACGCCAAGCGATGAAATCATTGCGCATGCGCGCCGAGTGGTTGAGGCGTATGCCGCTCATCGGGCTGCCGGGGCTGGCGCGTTTGCGCTGGATGGCAAGATGGTAGATGCGCCCATTGTCAAAATGGCCGAGCAGGTGCTGGCCCGCGCCCGCGCCGCAGGCAAGATGGATTAGGGCATGTTTCGCTGTTGCTATCTTCCCCGCTTCATTGCTTGTTCTTGCTCGTGAGTCAGGCTGGGGCCTTCCTGCGGTGTGATGCCCATCGCTTCCAGTTGCGCCTGCCGCCAGCGCTCCAGCCGCTCGGCTACCTGCGCTTCGTAACCCTGGTCGCTTGGCCGGTAAAAACGCATCCCTTTGATCGCTTCGGGCAAATAATTTTGGGGCGTAAAGTGGCCCTCAAAGCTGTGCGGGTATTGATAGCCTTGCCCGTGCCCCAAGGCCGCGCCGTCGCGGTTATCGTCTTGCAAGTGCTGTGGCACCTGCACTTTGCCTTCGGCCTGCACCATCTTGAGCGCGCGAAAGTAGGCCCCGGCGCTGTTGCTCTTGGGAGCGGTAGCCAGGTATAGCGTGGCCTCTACCACCGGGTATACTCCTTCTGGCAGGCCAATGCGCTCAAAAGCCTCGGCGGCGGCGTTGGCCACCACCAGCCCCAGCGGGTCGCCCAGGCCGATATCTTCGCCTGCCAAGATGATCAGCCGGCGCAAAATGAAGCGAGGGTCTTCGCCGGCATACAACATCTTGGCCAGCCAGTACAGCGCCGCGTCGGGATCGCTGCCGCGCACCGACTTTATAAACGCGCTGATGGTGTCGTAATGCACATCGCCGTCTTTGTCGTATAAAATGGCTCGCCGCTGGATGCTGTCTTCGGCCACTTGGAGCGTCACATGAACCTTTTTGTCTGCCAGCGTGACCGGTGTGGTGGTGATGGCCAGTTCCAGCGCGTTCAGCGCCACCCGCGCGTCGCCGCCGGCGATTTTGGCAGTGTGCATCAGGGCGTCATCGTCTACCACTGCCGGAATGCGCCCCAGGCCGCGCTCTGCATCGGCTAGCGCCCGGCGCAAAAGCTCGCTCAGTTGCTCTTCTGTAAGCTGGTATAGCTGGAACACGCGGCTGCGGCTGACCAGCGGCGCATTGACTTCAAAGTAGGGGTTTTCGGTGGTGGCGCCGATGAGGATGATGGTGCCATCTTCTACATGGGGTAGCAGCGCGTCTTGCTGCGCTCGGTTAAAGCGGTGGATTTCGTCAATCAGCAAGATGGTGCGTTGACTGTAGAGCTTGAAACGCTCCTTGGCGTCGGCCACCACGCGGCGAATATCGGCCACACCGGCCATCACGGCGTTGATGGTTTCAAAGGCGCTCTGGGTGCGGTTGGCGATGATGGCGGCGAGGGTGGTTTTGCCGGCGCCGGGCGGCCCCCACAAGATGACGGATGACAACTGATCGGCTTCAATGGCGCGGCGCAGCAGTTTGCCGGGGCCAAGAATATGCTCTTGACCCACAAATTCATCCAGCGTGCGCGGGCGGATGCGCGCGGCTAGCGGTTGGCGCTTTTTAATGTCTTCTTGGCGGGCATGGTCGAACAGGTCCATAGTTATATCCTTATTGGACACGGACAAAGTAACATCTCAAAATGTGGGGGTAATCTTTGTGATTACCCTGTCTGGGCAGGGCATGCCCTGCCCTCACCCCAGATTATTGAAAAGATAGTGGTTCAAAACCCAATCCGTTTTTGCATCAACACTTGTGACTGGTACAAAACATTATAACAGACTTTTAGACTGGGCGCTTTTTGTATATAATTCCCTGTGCAGCTTGTCACCGTTAGGCGCTCTGGCTCGTCATACCTGGCAAGGAGCAGATATGGAGAGCGCCCGGGCTGCTTTAGATATTACACAACGGATCAAACCTGTGACACGCCACATGAACAATGATGATGGTGCGCGTTTTGAGGCGCTTTTTGCCGCTTATCAGCAGCCAATCTTGAACTATTTGTACCGGCTGGTGGGTGATGCCGCGCGCGCCGAAGAGTTGTGCCAGGAGGCCTTTACCCGCGCCTTTAGCGCGCGCCGCTCGATGGACCACGTAGAAAATGTGCGGGCCTGGTTGTATCGTATTGCCACCAATACTGCGCGTGACCACTTGCGCCGCCGCCGCCTGTTGGCGTGGCTGCCGCTGTTCGATGAGGACCCGGCCCTGTCGGTTGATGGGCCAGAGGCCGCCTCGGCGGAGACTTTGCCTGTGCGCAAAGCGTTGTCTAGGCTAGAGCCTGAGCTGCGCGTGCCGTTAGTGCTTTACACCTGCCAGGAGCTTTCTACACAGGAAATCGCCGACATTATGGGCATCAGCCGAGATGCTGTCAAACAGCGCCTGGTTCGCGCCCGCTTGCGCTTTAAAGAGGTGTATGACGGATGACGAATTTGCACGCCTCGCATCCACTGGTTGAATTGGCTTGCTACCGCGAACTGACGCCCGCCCAGCGCCAGGCCGTTCACGCGCATTTGGCTGTGTGCGGCGAATGTCGCGCGCAGTTTGAAGCGTTTCAGCGCCAAGACGCGCTGTTGGCGACTGCGCCGCAGATCGCGCCCCGCCGGCAGCGTTGGGGCGGCGTTCAAAAAAACAGGCTGACTGTGCGGGCTGGGTTGGCCCGCCTGGGCGACGTGATGGCGGTGGGCGGCCTGGCAACAGCCACCATTGCTGCCGTGTTGATTGTGCAGGCCATGGCCACTGCGCCGGTGCAAACAGGCAGCGCGCCGCTGGTGCCTGGCTTGCCGCTGGTGGTGCCCCCAGATCTGCCCGCTCGCGTCAGCCCGTGGTTGTTAGCTGCGCCCTGGCTGGGGGGGGCATCATCGCTCATTGGCTTGTTGCTGGCGTTGGGCCAACGGTGGCGCGTGTGGACCTGGGTGGGCCTTGCGCTGACCGTATTTTTGCTGTTTAGCTATATTCCGCCCCTAACCCTGGTGCCCAACCCGTTGGGCCTGTTTTGGCGGGTGGTGGGCGGCTATGGCTATGACCCCAATTTGCCCTTTAAAAATCTATTTGTCGTCAGCGGCGATCCCACCGCCAAGTTGCGCCCTCATCTGGATCGGCTGATTGGACAGACCGGGCTAGACCCGCTCGATCCGGCGCAGCCGTTGACCGATTTTGCGTTTGAATGGGTGCGTGTGCCGCGCGATTGGCAAATGGCATTGGTGACGACGCGCTTTACTTTTGCCGACGGCTCTAACCGCGTGTACAATGTGCCGTTGTTTGATCCTTTGCCAAGCGGATTTTATATGCGGGGGTGGCAAAACGATGGGCTGGCGCGGTTGCGCACCGAGCACCTGGCCTTGCCTGGCCAACCTTTTGCCACACAGGCCAGCCCGGTGCGCCTGGGCGAAGCAGTGCGCCTGGCTTTGTCGCCGCAGGCCGAACAACTGGATGCAGTCAACCCGTATCACTGGACATGGCTTGGCAACCGCTTGCAGCGTCTGGTTTGGTCGCCGCAAGGTGATGCTTTCCTGCTGGTAGAGTGGCAAAACTCTGCCTATCAACTCTGGCTGATTTCGCTCGATGGGGCAGCGCCGCGCTTGGTGACTCGTGGCGCTGTGCACGAATATGGTTGGTCGCCCGACGGCCGTTTTATCGTTTACACCGCCCCAGATGAAATGCGTGTGTCATCTGGGGGGGGCATTGAGGTGGTTCAGTTGGTGGTTGCCAGGCGTGATACGTTGGAAAAAACGCTTGCCCCCAAGATGCTGGCAAACATGGCTTTGCCCAGCCTGACCGGGCAGGGCCTCTGGTACGCTCAAGATGGCGCATTGTGGTTGATGGATTACGAGAGTGGCGAGTCAATTCGGGTGACCGACTTGCTGGGGTCTGGCAGGCCCTCCTCTAGCCTAATCGTCTCCTGGCCGCTGGCTGTATCGCCTGATGGCAGCCGGGTGGCGTATGCGTGCGGCAGCAATCTTTGCCTGATGAATACCGATGGCGGCAACCGTCAAACGATCTCTGCGGCGGGCATTCGCTCCATCGCCTGGGACGCCGGCGGCGCGCGCTTGGCGGCCGTGTCGCTCGATAGCAACAATTTTGGCCCGGTGCGCTTGTTGATTGTCTCGCGCGAAGGCGACTTGCGGCGCGATGTTGCCATTGCCCCCCGCGATGCCGCCGACCCGCCCCAGTGGACGCCCGATGGACAATGGGTGTTTGTGCAAACTTTTCCGATGGGAGGGCGGCGCATCATTGCGGTCGAGGCAGCCGCCGGCCAGGCGCTAGACCTGAGCCGCGAACATTGGGATGCTTATTTTGCCCTCAGCCCCGATGGGCAAAGCCTCTTGCTCAACAATGGGCGCGGCGGTTTTTGGTTGGCGCCGGTGATCAAATGAAAAAGCCTGTTTTGCACGCCGCGCCTATCGTTTTGTTCATTCTGGGCGCGTTTTATTATTGGTTTGCCATTGCAGACCGCTATGCTATTTTCCTCTACTATCACAACTGCTTCCAACTTTTTTGCGTTTAGCATGGGCCTTCAATGGGTGGTTTTCCTTGTTGCTGCGCTAGGAGCTTGTCGGAGAGGGCCGTTCGTAGTGCGCGCTTTAGCGCGCTGAAGCGCGCACTACGAGCCTACCAGCCCGCTCTCCGACAGCCTGCTAGAGGCGCTTGGAATCGCGCGCTTGCGCCATGTGTGGCAAGCGCGTTGTCCCTTGCTTTTACCAGACTCAGTAGATCCAATTTTGGGAGCGGCGCGGGCTCCCACGCCCGCGTTTCTGCCTTTGCCAAGCACACAATGGGCGGCGTGGGAGCCGCCCCCACTAGAATTTTGGATCTACTGAGACTCCACAAGGTGACCGGCATCTCTGAGGTGCTGGTTACCTTGTGCAACTGGGTCTTGCTTTCCAAGCCAAAGTACTGTAAAATCTCAAAAAGTGGTATTGGTACTCGTATGCTTTTTGAGGAGGCGCGACAATGCATAAAGTCCCCCCTGGCGTGCGGCTGCTGCTCTATGTTGTGACGGCAGCTATTTTATTTTTCCCAACAGCGAGCGCTGCCCAACCCCCGACAGGCAATGGTCAGCTCGTTCTCGTCAGCGACGAAGGCCAAGTGGCCGCGCTTGGGTTATTCCCCGACCAAGTAGTGCGCGCTGATGTTGCTTTGCTGCAAGCGGCTGTGGTTGATCCAAGCCCCAACTGGCGTAACCGCGATTTTGATGATAGCGGTTGGGGAGTGGTTTTCCCGGCTCAACGGGTAGCGCCCTGGGCCTTGGTCACGCTCGCCAGCGCCGACCACGTTTGGGGTGGCTCTACTGGCGGCCCGCTGACAGGCGATGTGGGCAACGGCACAGCTTACCCGCGCCGTTTTGATGGAACGGGTTATGACAATGGTTACCCTATCGCTACCAGCCCTGTTCCCCAATACTTGTTCCTGAGAAAGAATTTTTGCATTCCTATCAACACCTTGCTCAGCGCTGACAATCCGGTGGTTTCTCCCTCTAGCCTTTCTTTGCTGGCTGCAACGGACGGCAATGTCAATGTGTGGCTCAATGGCTTGTATACCTTGTGGAGCGGCGCGGGCAGCGATACTCTCAACTCTATTCCCATGCCACCCAACATCTCGGCTGTCTTGGAGCGAGGCAACAATACTCTTTCAATACGCGCTGGCGAAAACAGCCCTGCCGATCAGGCTGCTCTGCTGTATCGTTGGGAGCTTGGCTATACGGTTGATTCAAGCGCCATTCAGATTACCCCCAGCGCCAACCCTGCTTATGTGGGGCAATTGGTTGATTTTGTTTATGCCCATGATGGACTGAGTAACCGTCCACCGTATGTGCCGGCGTGGGATTTTGGCGATGCCAGCGGCGATAGCACGTCGCCGCACGCGTTCGCTGCTCCTGGCGCCTATACAGTCACGTTGCGATTGTTGGATGTTGATGGTTGCCCTGGCGTGGCGCAGGCGATGATGCAGGTGGTAGCGCCATCGTTGCAAATTACAAAGACAGGGCCGTCTTTTGCTTATGTTGGCGACATTATTCAGTTTGACCTCAACGTGACCAATTCGGGCAGAGCGCCGCTGACGGGCGTTGTGGTCACAGATACCTTGCCGGCCGGCACGAGCTTTTTTGCGTGCAGCAACAGTTGCGCCCTGGTGGGAAATGATGCCGTGTGGAACCTGGGCGCGTTGGCCCCGGGCAGCGCGCAGGCGCTTTGGCTGCGAGTGCAGATTGCCCCAACGGCCGGACCCACAGTTACCAATACCTATCGCGCCAGCAGCACAGAGACCGGAGTGGTTGAGGGAACGCCTGTGGTTGTGCAAATTATCCAGCCAACCCCCACTGCTACGCCTACTCCCACTGCCACCAGCGAGCCGCCCACTCTCACCCCCACTGCCACGACCGAGCCGCCCACTCTCACTCCCACTGCCACGACCGGGCCTCCCCCACCACATGTCACAATCACGCCAACCTCAAGGCCGTCGCAGCCTTCTCCCCAACCTCCGTCTGCGCCAACCTTTACCCCCACTCCCACTTTGCCTGAATTGCTGCCTGTGACCGGCGGCCAAATAACGATTTGGCCCCTGGCATCAATGGTAGGCCTTGTGATGTTAGCGGCCGGGGTGCTCGTTTATTTTCGTAGGCGATAACGTGCTATTATGGAATTCCCTTTTTGGTTTTGATGTCGTCAATTTGCGCAAGGCATATAGCCGTCTGAATCCCGGCGAAGCTGGGATAACTAGGAGGAATGTCATGAAACGTTACGCACTTGTTTTTACTTCGGTTGTGATTGCGCTGGTGGCCTTGGCAAGCGTGACTGTTGCAATGCAGCGCCAGGCGCAGGCGGCTCCCCAGTTGGCTGTAGCTCTTCCCTTGTTGCCCGGCACGTCGCCAATGACGCCGACCACGGGTGTTGGGCGTGACCCTGCCTGGCCGGCTGAGGCGTTGTTTGCCATATCGGCTGTCACGCCGGTGTATACGGTCAGCGATAGCCTGAGCGGCGGACTGGTTTACGAGTGGGTTGAAGTTGCAAGTGCCCAAACGCGCTTGACGCCCGTTGACGAAGACGGTGATTACGACGGCGATAACGGACGCGCTGTGGTGGGCGATATGGGTTTTTATTTTCCTTTTTACACGAATGTATACCGCCAGGTGCGCGTCAGCGCCAATGGGCATGTCTATTTTGGCGACAATGACGACAATGTTAGCGTGGTGGCGGCCATTCCATATACGGCTACTCCCAATAACTTGAGCGCAGCGTTTGGCGGCGATCTCTATTTTCACCCGGCAGTCTCTTCCATGTATTTCCAGCATCAAACCAGCCCAGAAGAGCGCGCCGTCATCGAGTTTGTAGACGCCCAGTGGTGTTGCGGGCTGAACGACCCGCACACTTTTGAGATTATTCTCTACCCCGATGGGCGCATCCTGGCTCAATACAAGCAAATTCGATACCTGAGCAATCCCCACGCCTGGATTGTAGTAGGCATCGAAAACGAAAGCGGCACAGATGGGCTGGCTTATTACGAGGATTGGTTTGATGAGAACGATGGCCTCGACGATGGGATGGCCGTATTGTTCGACCCCGGCGATAGTGTATTCGGCGATGTGTTCTTGTTCCCCCCCGCCCGGACCGAATGGGACGACCGTGGCTATCCCTTGAGCTTTGACGCCGACCTTGTCAACATGAGCGGCGTGACGACGACTTTTGACGTAAGCTATGCGTTGCAAATCAGCTCCAGTGTAGCGCCAACGCCCACCTTGTGGCAGGTGGGCGTGCCCACGCGCACCGAGGTGATTACCTGTCCTGGTTTTGCCAACTTGGGCATCACGGCCGTCATCCCGCTGAGCGCCGCCTGGGATGATTTGGCGGTGCTGTCGGTCACGGTTCGTTCAACCGTTTCCAGCACAGTATCGCGCACAATGGTCATTACTTTTGGCGTGGCCCAACGCGATTTGCAGGTGGGCAAAGAGCTAGGCTCGATGGCTCCCGCCCCTGATGGCTCGTTTCTCTACCAACTCGCTTTTACCAACTCTACCTACCTCGGCAGTCCACGCGGCGCTGTAGCGCGCGGTGTCATTGTGACTGACCTGTTGCCTGTTTCAGTCACATTGGCGGGCTGGTTTGGCCCGCCCCCGGGCTATGATTACGCGGGAACGGTCGTCACCGGCGATGTGGGCGGGCGAACCCTGCTGACCTGGACGATAGACGCGCTAGACCCCGGTCAGCGGGCCGATTTGCTCGTGGCATTGGATCAAACACCACCGCTTTCCATCGGCGCGCAGCTTGTCAACACAGCCCATGTCACGGCTACGCTTTGCGACGAGCGCGGGCCATTTGACAATAATCATGCCACCACTATTTTCCAGGTGCTTGCGCCATCGCTGAATTTCGAGCTTGGAAAATATTTCCCAGGCCCCAATATCATCGGCCCTGGCCAAGTGGCGACGTTCACAGTTTACTTTTACAACGAAGACAACATTTATATAGACGATGTGATCATCACGGACACACTGCCGGCCGGCACTCTATTCTATGGCACTACTTGGCCCACTTTTACCCAGGCTGGCGACCAAATTGTGTTTACCATTCCGCGCGTCCCCAACGGTTATTGGAATGAGCGCAGTTTCCAAATCGGCGTGAGTGTGCCGGTTACAATTGCTATTGGCACCTACCTGACCAACGTTGTTGAGATTACGACTACAGCGCCCTTGACCGGTTTTGTGCGCCAGGCTGGCGATTCTGACGACGAGGTGATTCAGGTAGTGGACCCCAATCCCGATTTGTGGGTGACAAAATACCTGCCCGAGGTGGGTGGTGTGCCGCAAATACCGGAACCCGGCGGCGATTATCGCTTTTGGATCCAGTTTGGCAATAGCGGCATCAGCGATGTTTACACGACGACGTTGGTGGATACCTTGCCCATATCTTACGTTACCCTGCTTGAGGCGAGCAGTGTCGGGGTGGCGCAGCCAATTACCAGCACGCCCGGCCTGGTCACCTGGACCATTCCGTACCTGGCCGCCGGCCAAAGCCGGTGGGTTGATGTGTTGGTGCGCATTGACCCCGACACGCCGGACGGCGCTCAGTTTGTCAACCGGGCCGAAATCACCTCTACCACCGGCATCAGTGACCGTTTGCCGCTCAACAATGTCTCGATTGTTACGGCCACATTGCAAGGCGCCGATGTGACTGTGCGCAAGACCGCCACGCCGACCGGCGGTGTGCGCCCTGGCGAGCGATTGACCTACACCCTGCAGTTTAGCAACGTAGGCGAATTGCCGGCCACCGGCGTCTACCTGCGCGATGGGTTGCCCGCTGGTTTGGTTGACGTGCTTTCGTCCACCTCTGGCGTTTCGCTTCAGTTTATCCCCGGCTCGCCGCTGCGCTGGTACGTGCCAGACGGGCTAGAGCCTGGGGTGAGTGGCATGCTCACGCTTTCGGCGCGTGTAGATGACACAGTCAACTGGCCGGCTGGTTCGGTGTTGACCAATGTCGCCGCCATTTCCAGCGTGACCGGCGAGCCGCCGGGGCATGCGGCCAACACGAGCATCGTTGTCAACTTTGTCGAGACAGCCGATCCGTATGTAGACAAAACCGGCCCAACGATGGCGCTGCCTGGTGAACTGCTTACATACACGCTAGAGTACGGCAACCTGGGCAATTTGGCTGCTGGGGGAGTTTGGTTGACCGACACTCTGCCTGTCAGCACAACCTACATGACAGACACGTCCGGCCTGCCCGTCGTTCAAAATGGGAACCAGGTGAGTTGGTATGTGGGCAATGTGCCTACGGCAACCACTGGCCTGACTTTTGCTCTGGTGCTCAATCTAGATGCTGCCGTTCCGGTGGGCACGGCGCTCATCAACCGGCTAGACATTTCTTCTACCAGCTTTGATGGCGACCACACCAATAACCAGGCTTGGTGGCGCACCGCCGTGGGTTATGACCTAACGCCCTCTTACAAGCTGGCTGATGGAACTGCGGGCAAGTGGGTAGACCCTGGTGCTCGGCTTACTTTTACCATCGTTCTCTCAAATATCGGCCCCTTTAGCGCCACAAACGTTTTGGTGCAAGATGTCCTGCCTGCCTTTACGACCTTTGTATCGGGTTCGCTGAGCTCTACTGTGGGCGTTGGTGGGTTTAGTTCCGGTGTTGTGACCTGGACCGGCACAGTGGCCGGGTTTGCGAGCGTCCAGGTGACTTTGCAGGTCACGGTGGCCGAGGGCGTAGCGCTGCCGCGCGGCTATGAGATTGTCAATACCGCCGCAATCAGCGATGGCGTCAATGATCTAGAGGCCAGTGTCGTAATTACGCTGACCGGGCCTGTGCTGGATGTGCCTGCTACCAGCAAGACGGTTGATCAGCCAGAGCCGCTGACCGGCGAGGTTATCACTTTTACCATCGTCGTGCAGAATGAGGGCGAGCTGGCCGCGCAGGCGCTTGTCACCGACCTGTTGCCGTTTGCCTATGTGGCATATACGGGCAGAGGGCAAGCGAGCAGCGGCTTGCTCGATGACAGTGGCGCGCCCACTATTCTTTGGACGGGCGTGGTGACGCCGGCCGAGCGCATCAGCATCACGCTGCCGGTCACAGTTACAGCGCCAAGTGGGATTGGGTTTGACAATGTGGCGCACATTGCAGATGGCACGGGCAATGTCTTTACGCGCGCGGTTCGCGTTAATGTGTCTGCGCCTGATCTGGACAACTCGCTGACCCAAAAGACGGCCAACGTCAGCAGCATTGGCAGCGGCAGCCGCCTAACATACACGCTGGCGCTCTTTAATAACGGCGATGGCGATGCCCCCGCCGTTCGCGTGACCGATACGCTGCCGGCCGGTGTTGTTTACGCTGGCGGCGCGTTTGCGAGCAGCGGCGTACTCGATGACAGTGGCGCGCCTACCCTCGTTTGGACAGGCTATGTGACGAGCACCCCCGGCGGAATTAGCCCGCCGGTCTGGATGTTTATCCCCGTTACGGTTACGGCTGCGCCCGGCAGCGTGGTGGTGAACCAGGCCACTATTGACGACGGAGTGGGTACTATCTTTGTGCGCCAGGCGAGCGTTCACGTCTGGACACAGCCCGCCCTGACCGCATCTGACAAAGACGTGTGGCCGGCGGTGGCCGCTCCCGGCGAAACGCTCTATTACACGCTCACCGTGCGCAACAGCGGCGAGACCGGAACGAGCTTTGTCGTCACCGATACGCTTGACCCGGACACGCTTTACCAAAGCGGCAGCGCCAACTGGCCTGTCAGCTATGCCGATGGCCAATTTGTATGGGCCGGCACGGTGGGGCCGCTCACCTCAACCATGCTGACCTTCCGCGCTGCGCTCAGCCCCACAACGCGCCTGGCGGTGACCAATACCGCCTGGTTCGATGATATGGCGGGAAGCGTGTATTCTGACACGGCCGTGACCCAACTGGCGCACCCCCTGCTAGACGCGGTCAAGCGGGTAGAACCGGCAGGCCTAGTGCTGCCTAACCAGCGGCTCACCTATACCCTGGTGCTGAGCAATGCCGGCAATGCGCCGATGCAGTTCACGTTGGTGGATCCTATCCCAGACTATGCCGATTATGGCTACTGGTTTAGCGTTGACCCAATCAATTTCCCCACTCTGCCAACTTTTCACCCACTTAGCGATACCCTCACCTTTAACGGCGTGCTGTTGCCGGGCAACTGGGTCACGCTGAGATTTGCGGTGAACGTGCAGGCCGACGCGTTGGGCCAGGTGATAATCAACACGGCCACGCTAGATGGTCTTGATGACGATGCGCCTGCCTTTACGCGCTCGGTCGAGGTGATGGTGGGCGAGCGGATATTCTTGCCTCTGGTTTTGCGTCAGTAGAACGCGCTAACCGTCTGTCAGCGGGCAGGCATAAGGATGCCGGCCGCTTTTAAGAGGCAGTTGTGCCGCAGAGGCATTACTGCCTCTTGGTCTATTGTTTGGTGCAGAGTTTATCGGAAATAGCAGCCAACGCATCCCCACACCCTGTCTGCGCCAGGCAGGCTGCACTCCCGAAGGGGCCAAGCGCAGCGCAGGTGCAAGTGTGCGGTGGCGGACTGGCATAGGGATGCCTATCCTGCGATTTCCGACAAGGTCTAATAGGTAATGAGGATGGGGCACATGCCTGGAATCCGGCGCTGGCTTGAAGAGCTGATTTTTGTGATCGCGCTGGCTTTGGCGCTGATTAACATTGTGCTAGCTGGCATCTTTTCTAGTTCGCTGGGACAATCCTCTTCTTTGCCAGAGACCTTGCCTGTTTTGCTGCCAGAATCTACACCCGGCCAGGACTCTTTCGCTGCAACATTGAGCGTAGAGGAAACCGCCACACCCCAGGTCCTTGCGCAAGCGACGGACAAGCCTGTAACCCAGACGCCATCCCCTCTGCCTGCTGTGACACCTACCCCGAATGTCTCGTTGCCTGGCTTGCTTGCGCCAACGGTTAGTTGGGCAACCAGCAGCCCCTGGACAGACCATCTAGCGCCGACGCGTCTTCTCATTCCTTCAATCGCGTTGGATGCGCCGGTTGAAGCTGTGGGCTGGCACATTGAAACGCAGGCTGGCGTGCAGGCTAAGGTGTGGGATGCCCCTCTTTATTTTGCAGTCGGCTGGCTAAACAGCTCTGCTCCTGTGGGAGCGCCGGGCAATACCGTGTTGGATGGGCATCACAATATTTATGGCGAGGTGTTTAAAAACCTGATCAACCTCAATGAGGGCGATACGATTATGCTGTATGCAGGCGACTATGCGCGCGATTATCGCGTGGATCAAAAGCTGTTGTTGGAAGAGGCTGGGCAGCCGTTAGAAGCGCGCCAGGCTAATGCCCGCCATATCCAGCCCACCAATGACGAGCGTTTGACGCTGGTGACGTGTTGGCCCTATACCGGCAACTCGCATCGCCTGATCGTCATTGCTTTTCCCATTCAACCCTAACGTGGTCAATCGGGGTTTAAAGGGTTCTCTCTGTGCTCTCCGTGCCTCTGTGGTTAAAACCCTAGAGATGAATGGTGGACACATAATTTTGGGCACACAATTTGTTACAATGGCAACTGCTCAGGTCGCAGAGATTCACAGAGCAAAAACAGAGCTACACAGAGTTTTTTCTTTTCCCCCCCGTGTTTCTCTGTGCGTTCTCTGCGTAACTCTGTGTAAGGCTGAGCCGTTACTTATAATGTTGATTTTTTAAACGCACGCTTGTACAACGCCACGCCAATGAACGCCATTGCGGCAATGACGGCGAGATAGGCAAACCAATCGCCCATCGCGCCATAGATGGTCCTCACCCCCCGCGTCGGCACATCGGCAAACATTACCCGCTCTTGCGTGCGGAAAAAATCTTGGTAGGCCAAAATGTTCCCCTCGTAATCTACGGCCATCGAGGTTCCGGCGTTAACCTGCCTGACGATTGAAAAACCGTTTTCGATGCCGCGGAATAACCCCACATAAGTGTGGTAGGGGCGGATGCCACGCGAATCGAACGCCGGGACGAGCATAATATCCACCTCCTTTTGCGCGGCTTGGCGGATAAAAGCGGGCGAGTCCATATCAAAGCAGATGACAGAGGCAATTTTGCCGTAAGGCGTATCTAGCACGTCAATAATGCCGTCCGAATCGGTCTCGTACCACGAGATAGTCTTGGTATAAGAATAGGCCACCTGGCCGGCGGGGTCAATCATCACAATCTTGTTGTCGCTGCTGGTTTGGCCGTAATGCAAGACAAGCAGCGCCGGGGCAAAGTAAACTTGATATTGCCGGGCAAACGCCTGCGCCCGCAGCACAAAATCGGCTTCTTGTTCTTCGTAAAGAACCCCATTGCCCTCTGACCAGAAAATGATTCTAGCGCCAGATAGAGCTGCTTGCTGGCTTGCGGCAAACAATTGCTCGTTCAAATCGGCCATCTCTTGCTCGTATTGGTGTGCCACTTGGCGCGGCGTGCCCAGGTCAACAATCTCGCTCCAATAGTCGTGCGGGTGCGCCACCGTAATTGAAGCCACCCGCACGGTCTGCGCTTCTGGCCGCAACAGCGCCAGCCGAATTTCGCCCCCTGCCAGAATCAGGCTAAAGCACACCACAAAGACTGCCACTGGCCGGCCAGCCCTTTGCAACTGAAAACCGTTATCCCACAGCGTATTGAGGGTGGAGGCGAACCAACTGACGACAAAAGTCACGCCCCAGATGCCGCTGACAGACGTGATTTGCGCCAGCGGCAACAACCCAAACTGAGTGTTGGCGATAGACGTGATTACACCCAATTGCGGATTGAGCGCCAAGCCATACTCTAGGGCTGTATAGATGACGGGAAAGGCCAGTGCGCCTATCAGGCCTGTACTTTTGCGCGCAAAAAAACGGTCTGCATAAAGCGCAATCCAGAACGGCATAGGCACGAGCAAGCAGAGGGCCAGCTCTGTCACCAGGTCCAAATCCCAAGAGCCGGTCTTGTTGGCCCAGCCCGCCAACGCAATGAGCGGCAGCGCGATGAGCGCCTTGTGCCATTTGTCTTGATTGCGGAAAAAGCGAATGAGGAAAAGTGGCGCCAGCCACGCCGCAATGGGCATGCTCCAGCGCCAGCCAACAAAGGCATACAACAAAGCCCCCAATGCCAACCATAGCAGGTCAAGCGGATTCCACGCACGGTTCAGTTTGTTCATTGCCAGCTCCTTTCTGGGTACATTTTTCATCTGCTTGTCAGAGCGATCTTGCTGGTGAGCAATCTATCTAGAAGCAATTGTGTTGTTGCGCGCGCTTGCTCCAAAATCAGGCGACCCTCAGTGCCGAGCAAAAGAGTGGCGCCCAGTGCGCTGATGTATGCCCCGGTGGTTTGGAGCGTCTTTTCCCAGGCTCTTGAGCGGGGTTGAGGCGCGGGTATTCGCCGGGCGCTGTCTTGAGCCAGGCTGCCAATGCGCTGCATGATGTGTTCAGAGGCCGCCGCCACCTGGGCGCGATTTTCAACTCGCCCGGCCAGGTACAGCGGCTCTCCTATCGTCACGGCATAAGGTCCACCGGGGTACCATCGAGCCGTTTCAGTCTTGCCGCCCGCCGTAGCCTGGGCAAAGTGGATGCGCTGGCGTTGCAAGCTGATTCCAAGCGGGATAATCGGCGCGCCGGTCAACAGCGCCAGCCGCGCTGCGCCAGTGCGGGCCTTGTGCAAACCGCCTTCCAATGGGCTGAGCGCGCCCTCTGGAAATATGCCCACAGATTGACCAGATTCTAGCCGCTGCCGGGCTGCCTCAAAAGCCGCGCGCCTGTTTTCATCTGCTACCGGGATGTGGCCTGCCAGCTTGAGATAGTTTCCAAATACCGGCACCTTGAAGCACATCCCGGTGACGAGTATGCTCATCGGCTCAGCGACAAGCGCCAACAGAAAAAAAGGATCGGTGGTTGTGGGATGGTTGGCAGCAAAGATTTTGGGGCCGGCCGGCAATGGGGCGCGCTCCTCAACATCGAGTTTTAGCATCACCTGCCCATACGCCTTGATCAAGATTTGGCCTGCGCGATTCCAGTTTTTTTCAAGCACTGCAACCTCCTTGTTGGTTCTGCTTATAGCCTATTTTCCGCGCCCCGTAGGCTTGCATCCCCATGCAAGCCGATTGTTGGGGACGTTCGCGCAGGGATGCGCGAATTGCGAATTCTAGGTCCAGCATAGCGCACAAGGGGGTGTAGTTTCATCCATCCAAAGGCACATTCCGGGGCACATAGCGACTGAACGGGGCTTGCACCTGACGCTAGATGGCGTTCATCTCAACAGCCGTAGGGCAGAGATCGTTGCCAAAGCGTTTGGGAGAATCATCTTGGGGTCGGCGTAGCCG
>JBGSMF010000434.1:0-47657 GCA_041740315.1 Thermoflexales bacterium | reverse complement strand
GCCTGTCTCAAAACCTGCGTAGCTACCGTATCCCCATACGGTAGCGGCAGGTACACCCTGGACTGCCCGCCCAGGGCAGGCTTGCACCTGCGCTGGCGCTTGGCGCAAGTGCAGGTGTAGGGATACCTGCCTATGAGTTTTAAGACGGAAACTATACTATTGGAAACTTGGCGGGGAGGCGATTCAATGAAAGTTAAATTCTGGGGGACGCGCGGCTCTATTCCCACGCCTATCTCACCGACGATGATTGAAGACAAAATTCGCCAGGCTCTGCGCGGCGCGGTCGGTCTTGATTTGTCGAACGAGGCCGCGGTGGAGAGTTATCTCCACCGCTTGCCGATGACGGTGGGCCGAACCATTGGCGGAAACACCGCTTGTGTCGAGCTGCGCGCTGGCCGGCAGTTGCTCATCTTTGATGCCGGCACCGGCCTGCGCGTTTTGGGCAACGAGCTAATGAAAACCGAGTTTGCCCAAGGGCGTGGCGTGGCCGATGTTTTCATCAGCCATACCCATTGGGACCATATTCAGGGACTGCCTTTTTTTGTGCCTGGCTTTATTCCCGGCAACCGCCTGACTTTTCACAGCCCGCACGAGAATTTAAAAGATGCCTTTGTGGGCCAGCAGGCAGATGTTTATTTCCCCGTGCCCCTTGGCATTTTGAGGGCCAATGTGGAATTTCAGCCCATGCCGGCGGGAGTTTGGACCCAGATCGGCGATGCGCGCGTCTATCCGCACCCAATGCCGCATCCTCTTCACGGTAGTTTCGGTTACCGCGTTGAGCACAATGGTCAGAGCGTGGTTTACGCCACCGACGCGGAATACGAAAATATGAGCGTGGCCGATACCCAGGACTATATCGAGTTTTTCCGTAATGCCGACCTGCTCATCTTTGACGCCCAATACACGCTCAGCGATGCGCTTGACAAAGCGGGTTGGGGGCACAGTTCCCCGCTGTCTGGAGCAGAGTTTGCCTACCGCGCCGGCGCGCGGCGGCTGGCGCTTTTTCATCACGATCCTGCCGCAGATGACCAGGCGGTTTATGCCGGCCAGAAGCAGGCCGAGGCTTATTTGGCCAGGCGTGGCTGCAGTTGCCAGGTCGTGGTTGCCAGCGAAGGGCTAGAGATCGAGTGGTGATGGAAAAAAAGCAGAGCGACATATTGCCCCAGGACCAATTGCGCGCGCTCTACCAGATCATCGAGCGCATGAACTCGGTCTACGAGCTGCCAGACCTGCTGGCTTTTATTCTAGACCGGGTCCTGGAATACACCGGCGGACGGCGCGGCTATTTGTTGCTGGCCCGGTCACCCGCCGCCGATGATGGCGCGCCCTCGCTAGAGGTGGCGGCAGTGCGCGGCGAGGATTTGGAGCAGGTGCAGGCCGAAGAGGATGTGCTGCATTTTGTCAGCGGCACGGTGGTGCGCGATGTGCTAGAGCAGGCCAAGCCGCGCGTGATCGAGGACTTGAGGCAAGACGCGCGCTACAAAGAAGCGGGGGCGATGTCGGCGGCCTACAAGTGGCGGTCAATCCTGGCTGTTCCCCTCAAGGCCGCCGAGCGGCTGATTGGCCTGATGTATATTGAGCATCCCGGTTACAATGCCTTTCCCAACCCCGACCTGGACTTTTTGGGCGCTTTTGCCAGCCAGGCGGCAGTGGCGGTTGACCGGGCGCGCCAAAGCCAGCGCCGCATCGAAGAGTTGGAGCGGCTCAGCGAGCTTGGTCGCTCGGTGGTGCGCGTGCTCGATTTGGACCAGGTGCTCATTCGCATCATGTACGAGGTCACGCATTTGCTGGATGTAGAAACCGGGTCGGTGCTGTTGGTGGATGAGGAAAAGGGCGAGTTGATTTTCCGCGTGTCGGTGCGAGGGGGGCGTCCGGTCAACATTTCGCAGCGGCTGCAGGTGGGGCAGGGGGTGGCCGGCTGGGTGGCCCAGCACGGCCAGCCGCTGCTGGTGACTGATGTGAGCCAGGAGCCGCGTTGGTACGGTGAAATGGAAGACGACTTTAGCACCCGTTCCATTTTGTGCGCGCCGCTCAAAACCGACGAGCGTGTTATTGGCGTGGTGCAGGCGCTGAATAAAAAAGGTCCCACCGGCTTTACCGACCGCGATCTGATCTTGCTCAGCGCCTTTGCCGCCTCGGCCACGGTGGCCATAGAAAACGCCCGCCTGTTTGCCGAGGCCCGCCAGGCGCGAGAATTGCGCGCGCTGAACGAGGTAGCCGCCGCGCTGGGCAGCACGCTAGAGCTAAAAACGGTGCTGGAAACCGGTCTGGTCAAGGCGCTAGAGGTGCTGGGGGTAGAAGCCGGGGCTATCAGCCTGGTAGATGAAGTTAGCGGCGAGCTGGAAATGGCGGCCACCCACGGCTGGCGGCGGGACAGCGTGCCGGTGGGCACGCGCATCCCGGCCGGCCAGGGGCTGTCGGGCCAGGTAATTGCCACGGGCCAGGTCCTGATCACCAACGATGTGCGCCAAGACCCTCGCGTGGCTATTGGCCCCTTTCGCGATGAAGGTGTGCAGGCCATGGTGATGGTGCCGATGCGGACCGGCGGCCAGGTGGTGGGCGTGCTCAGTGTGATGAGCTATGCGGCCCACACTTTTGCCGCCGAAGAGATCGAGCTGCTCTCTGCCCTGAGCGGCATGTTTGGCGTGGCGGTGGGCAATGTGCGGCTGTATGACAAAGTGCGCGCCAACCTGATGCAGCTTTCATATCTCAACGAGGTGGGTGGCGCGCTGACCGCCAGCCTGGACCTGGAAAATGTGTTGCAGATTATTATGGAGGGCGTGACCTCGTTGGTGGGGGTTGAGCGCGCCTCTATCTTTTTGATTGACGACATTAGCGGCGACCTGGTGCTGGAATACAGCCTGGGCGGGAAAGAATCTATCCGGCTGCCATCGCCATGGCCGGGCATTGCCGGCTGGATCGCCACCCACGGCGAGCCGATCATTGTCAACGATGTCAGGCGTGACCCCCGCTTTTTGCCCGATATTGATCCCACCACCCAGTTCGATACCCGCGCCATTTTGGGCGCACCCCTCAAAGTGGACGAGCAAATCACCGGCGCAATCGAGATGCTCAACAAGCGCAACGGACCCTTTACCGAAATGGATCGCGATTTGTTGGTGGGTTTTAGCAAATGGGCCGCCATCGCGCTGCACAACGCCCGGCTCTACCACGAATTGGACGAGGCCAAAGAGCGGTTGGCCACCGCTGAAGCGGTAGCCGTGATGAGCGATATGGCGCTCAATCTAACCCATCGCCTGAACAATCGCATCAGCGTGGCCAGGGTAGATGCCACCCGCGTCCAGGCCAAATGCCAGGACGAGTTGCGCAACCCTTACCTGGCCCAGAAAATAGAAGAGATTTGCCGGGTCACTACCGAAAGCCTGGATATTATCCGGCGCATCCGCCGGCCCTTTGAGACCGCCGATGTCGAGCCGGTGAGTTTGACCGAGTGTGTGGCCGAGGCATTGAGCAAGTGCCGGGTAGAAACCGGCGTGCAGGTGGAGCAACACGTGCAGCCCAACCTGCCAGCCGTGATGGCAACCCAAGAAAAACTGGTGGAAACTTTGAGCCACATCATTAGCAACGCGCTAGACGCCGTGTCAAAGCGCGAGGGTGGCTGTTTGCGCATTTCCACTCGTCAGCGGCCAGACCGGCTGGTGGAGGTGGTGGTGGCCGATAATGGGGCAGGCATCTTGCCAGAGACGCAAGTGCACCTGTTTGAGCCATTTTTTACCACCAAGGGGCGCGAGGGCGGCGGCCTGGGCCTGGGCCTGTGGCTGACCCGCATGTATATTAGCCGCTTGGGCGGGCAAGTCAAGCTGGATAGCACGCCCGGCCAGGGAACCACTGTGAGCATTCGGTTGCCGGCCGCGCAGGAGAAATTAGCATGAGCAATTTGCCCCATGCCTTGGTTGTAGAAGATTTGGATTTTTGGCAAGAGACGTTGCGAGAGGCTTTGGCCGATGCCGGCTACCAGGTGTGGATTGTTTCTAGCTATGCGGCGGCCATGGAGGCCCTGGCCCAAAACGAGTTTGCCCTGGCCACAATAGACCCCGTGCTAGACGACATCAATCGCCATAACCGCGACGGCCTGCGGGTGCTGCAGCACATCTTGGACGAGCGGCCCGACATGCGCGCGGTCGTTATCACCTCGTCTGACCCCAACCATGTCCGCCGTAAAGTGGCCGAGATGTCTGACAACGTGCCCATCCTTTGGAAGGACGAATGGGATGACGCCCTGTTCCTGGCTGTCGTGCGGGATCTATTCCGCAAATAACCACAAAGGACACGAAGAAACATAAAGACGTTCTTTTTTCGTAACTGCTTAGGCTGTCATTGCGAGAACCCAAATCGCCCTCGGCGCAATGCCAGGGAAGAAAAACTTGCCGTAGTGACGACTTTCGTCAGTGACAAGTTTCTGGGTAGACCTGTAGGGTTGCCCGCCCTGACGGGCTGTCCAGGGAAGCAATCTCATTTTAGCCCAGCCGAGGTTGCTTCGTCGCTTCGCTTCTCGCCTGTCTGCCGCCAGGTAGGCAATGACAGATAGAATGATGCGCGACTTTTTGGGTAGTAGCAGAAGGAGGAGTTATGCCTACGGCTCGCGTTTTGATTGTGGAAGATGAAACCGAATGGCAGAATATTGTTATAGAGCTGGTGACCGACGAGGGGCACACGTGCTGCGTGGCGAACAGTTATGAAAGCGCATTGGCCCGATTGGGGCAGGAATCTTTTAATGTCGTTTTCCTTGACATGATGTTGCACGAGTTTGACCAATCGGTGCGCGGAGGCAGTGGTTGGCGCTTGCTCAATTACCTGGTGGAACAATATCCCCGCACCAAGATCATTATCTTTAGCGGGCGGGCAACGGCCGGCGATGCCGCCAAGCTGGTGCGCGAGTATGCCATTACGACCTTTATTGACAAAGGCGAGCTGGATGTGGAAGATCAGATTCTCCAGGCCGTTCGGCAGGCATTGCAAGCGCCTTCGCTGCGCATTCAGACCTTGGGCCAGTTTAACCTCTGGCGCAACGGCCAGTTGATTGACCCGTGGGAACAGGCCCAGGCCAAGACCCTGGTCAAATTGCTGCTGGCCCGGCGGGCGGCGGGGGAACGGGCTGTCTCGCCTGACGAGCTGGTTGGCTGGTTATGGTCAGAGGCAGATGAAGAGAGCGGACGGAAAAAGCTGCTCCCGCTCATCAACAGCGCCCGCCACGCGCTCGAGCCAGACATCGAGCCGCAAGATTCAAACTTTATTTTGCGCAGCTCAAGCGGTTATTATTTCGACCTGAGTGGCGATGTGACCTGGGACGTGCTTGATTTGAGGCAGCGCCTCCAAGAGGCCAGCGCCAGGCAGCGCGAAGGCGATCTGGCGGCGGCCGTCTCGGCTTACGAGGCCGCCCGCGCTTTGTATGCGGACGATTTTATGGCCGAAGACCGCTATGCCCCCTGGGCCATTCCTCAACGGCAGGCCTTGCAGACCGAATATCGAGACGCTTTGTCGGCCCTGGCCGAGGCCTATGCAGGGCTGGGCCGCTATGCCGATGCCATTCGCGCGGCCGAGGCGGCGCTGGGGGTGGATCCGTTGATAGAGAGTGTTTACCGCCAGTTGATGCGCTATCATTACCGCGCGGGGGACAAGGCCAAGGCGCTCAAGGTGTATCGCGATTGCGAAAAGCTCTTTGGCGAACTGTTCGGCGAGGGGCTTGCTCCACAGACCCGGCAACTGTTTACGGCTATCTCGAACGATGCCCAGCTTGAAGGCCGGTGAGATTTGCGGCGCAAAGATGGATGGGTGTATGAAAGTTCTGTTGGCCGATGATCACGCGATTGTGCGGGCCGGGCTACGTGATGCGCTGGCCAGCTTGCCTGGCCTGGAGATTGTGGGCGAGGTGGGCAATGGCCGCGAACTAACTCTGGCGCTAGAGACGCTTGCGCCGGATTTTCTGGTGGTAGATGTCACTATGCCCGAGTTTGAGCCGGTAGCCGCCGTGCGTCACATTCGATCTGCCTACCCGGCCCTAAAAATATTGGTCGTTAGCGCCTATGATGACCAGGCCTATGTGGTGGGGCTGCTTTCGGCCGGTGTAGATGGTTATCACCTGAAAGACCAACCGCTTTCGGATTTACAGTTGGCGGTGCGCAGAATTTTGGCCGGAGAGCGTTGGATTTCTGGCCCGTTGGTGAACCGCCTGATAGATCAACACCCGACAGCCGCCACGTCCACAACGGCGATGCTGACCCGGCGGCAACGCGAGTTGCTGCGCTTGTTAACGCTTGGCTATGATAACCGCAAGATGGCGCAAGAGATGGAATTAAGCGTCAAGACAGTGGAAAATCATCTCACCGCGCTTTATCGGGCCATTGGTGTGGCAAGTCGCCTGGAGGCGCTCAACTATGCTGTGCGCCATCCCGAAGTGCTGGCTACGCTGGGGCACGAGGTGGCTCTGGCCGGACCCGAAGCGCGGCTGGCGGCGCGCCTGATTGTTTTGTTGGTAGACGACAATGCGCGTTACCGGACACAGCTTGGCAAGTTGGTAGGCAAGGGCTGCCCTGCCTTGTCTCTCTACGAAGCCGAAGATTGCGCCGAAGCTGTGCGTCTGGCCGGCCGGGTGCATCCTCACCTGGCCTTTATTGATGTGGTTTTGCCGGAGGAAGATGGCATTCAGTGCGTGCGCCAGATTAAGGCTGTCTCGCCTGCCACCCGGCTTGTCCTGATCAGCGCTTACCCCGATCGAGAATTTCGCCGCCTGGGGTTGAACGCAGGCGCAGTAGCGTTTCTGGACAAAAAAGACCTCGACGCGGCCGCCGTCCGGCAAGTGGTAGATGACGCGTTGGACAGTTGCCTCAATTGAGGCCTCAGCCTATTTTTCGCACCCGTAGGCTTGCATCCCCATGCAAGCCGGTTGTCGGCAATGTTCGCGCACACCCTGGACGGGCAGTCCAGGGTGTGCGCGAACTGCGAAATCCAGGCTCAGTTGAGGACAGTGGTGGGGTAGGGGCTTGGAATTTCAATCTGCAATTCTAGCCCGCCATCTGGTGGCGATGTCACGCGCAAGGTGCCGCTCAGCAGCGATACACGTTCGCTGATGCTCACCAGCCCAAAATGTTTTTGCTCCGCCAGAGCGGCCAGGTCAATCGGCGTGGCTATGCCTTGACCATTGTCAACCAGGCGCACCAGCAGGCTGGCCGTGTGTGTCCGCTGCAGGGCCAGGTTCACCCGGGTGGCGGCGGTGTGCTTGCGCACGTTGCTTAGCCCTTCCTGAATGATGCGAAAGACCGAAAGCTCAATTGGCTCCGGTAGACGCCCCAAGGCCGGGTCAATATCCAGTTCCACCGAGATGCCGCTTTGTTCTGACCACTGGCTGGCCAGCGAGCGGATGGCAGCCGAGAGGCCATGGTTGTCAATCGTAGGTGGGCGCAAGTCGCTGCACACCTGGCGCAGGCTGCCCACCACCTGCCGAAGGCCGCTGCGAATTTTGGCCAGTTCCAGGCGTTGGGCCCCCTCGACGGCTTGACCTTCTGCTTCTTCCAATTGAAAGATATAACTGAGCAAGTCCTGAATGATTTGGTCGTGCAGTTCGCGCGCCAGGGCTTTGCGCTCGGCCTCGCGCTCGGTGATCAAGCGCCGGCTGGCTTCTTGCAGCGCCAAGTTTAGGCGGTCGAGCGCCTCTAGCTGATCGCGCAGACGCTCAATCAACTGGCGGTTGAGCGAGTCTCGCTCTTGGAGGCTTTGACGCAGAGAAAGTTGGGCGCGCTGCAACTCTTCGGCTTGTTGTTGGGCGGCATGATAATTCTCAAAAGCCCAGATCATCGGCGTGACTTGATCTTGCCGATGGGAACCGACGATGAGTTCCACAATTTCGCGCGGGGTAGATTCGGAGGTGAGCCGAAGGGCCGCCTGGCGGCCTTGGTATAGCACCAGGATGCGATGAGTGACTGCAAAGATCTGCTTGAGGTCGTCGCTGCTGATAATGATGGCCACATTCTGCGCCGCCAGTTCCTCGATGCGGTTGAGCAATTTTTGCTGGCGCTCGAAACTCAGCGCCGCCAGCGGGTCGTCGAGCAGCAGCAAGCGAGATGGACGGCATAATGCCCGTGCCAGGGCTACGACTTGTCTTTGTTCGTTAGAGAGCGTGGCGGCGCGCTCAAAGAGTAGATCAGATGGCATATCAAAGGCGGCGAACAAGTTTCGCGCCGCCTGCAGCATCTTGCCTTCTTCGGGCCATAGTCCCAACCGGCTTGAGCCGCATATTTCCCGGCCCAGAAACACATTGCGCAGCGCGTCCAGATTATCTACCAATTCGGGATACTGGTGCACGGTTTCGATGCCCAACCATTGCGCCTGGGAGGCGGTCTTGAGTGTGACCTGCTTGCCGTCGAAATAAATCTCGCCGCTCGAAGGGGTGTAGACTCCGCTGAGCAATTGAAACAGCGTGGATTTGCCCGAGCCGCGCTGGCCGACCACGCCCAGCACCTGGCCTGGCCCAACGTCAAAGCTCACGCCCACCAACGCCGCGACTGCGCCGAAATATCTGGCAAGATCGCTAACACTTAGCAACTTGTCGCTGGACATAGTTTGTGACGATGACTGGCTATCCAATCAACCTTTCGATCTCGTTTCGGAGATGTTCTAGCGCAGGCTGGTTGAAAACTGCGAACACCCTTTCCAGGTGACCAGTTTCAGACAGGCCTATGGATAGGGTCAACAAGTCGTGGGCTTGTTCTGCCAGCGCTACCGAAACAATACTGCGCAACGGAATATATCGCCATATGCCACCATACCTGACCCCTTTGTTTCCACTGACGCGCTTGTCATCCTGAATGAGAATCAGCTCCTTATCCGTCAGAATCGTGAGGTGCGCCGTGGAGATAGTTTGATGGAATGGCCAACCGGGCAGCGCCACACCTCTGGTGCGAATTTCGGGTTGCCAGACCGTGTGGAGCACCTTTGCGCTGCCCATCAAGCTGCTCTTGGCATAGTTCATGAATTTAAAGTCCAACGAAGCCATATAATCGAACTTGGTCCGCTCCGCGCTCAAGCCTGTATCTTCAGGGCCATTGATGGCAGACCGGATTTTGTTCAAGAAAGGCGCAAGACGATCGCTGGTAGCCGAGCTAAACTCGAACGTCGATGCTGCCGCAAGACCAGCTCTGGTTACACCACTGATTGTGATCCACGAGTGTATAAGAATGATCCCGACTTCGACATCGCGAATGGCTTCCAGTGGGTACTCTTTCACGATGACTTGGTCGCTGTCTCGCTCCAACACAAACAGGCTGCCGTTAATCTCACAAACTAGTTTTTCAGTGGTCTTGTGGATAAAGTCGGCGACGGCCGGCGTGAGAACCACATAGGGGAAGGCTTGGCTGCTTCCCAATGACGTTTTGAAAAAGCCCTTGTAGACCTGGGGAACGGCATCGTAGGATTCAATGACTTTGGCCCACGCTGACATTGTCTGCCGGGCGCCAGTTTGCACAGGCGGCGCGAGTTTTTGTTCAAACATTTCCTCGCTTGATATGCCGACCGAAGTATGCCACTGAACGATTTTCCATTCTCCAGCCGTTTGATAGAAAACGCCTGTCACCCGAAATGGGATTTCCAGACCATCGGGCATTTTCAGCCTAAAGCGATTGACCATCCAACCTACGTTGCCCTCGCTATAGGCTTGTATATCAAGATCAACTGCCTTTGCGCCACCCATTTCACTCATTCGGGATCCGAGTCCTTGGATGATTGCAGTGTAGCCCGGCCACCATTCATTGAGATTGGAGCCAATGGCAAGAACACCTGGTTCTTTTGAAAACATGTTTTCGATGAAAGAGATGTTGCCGTTCACCAACGATTCGAGGAAACGGTTGGCAAGATTGCACAACTCTACAGACTGTTTCATCGCTTCAATCTCCTTTTTAAACCTGACAGGTTTCCCTAGTCCCTCGGCCAAAGGGAACCCGCTTCGCGCAGGGCGGGCAAGCCCTGTCGGGTCTGAAACGCTATTGACACGGGGTCCGGTCAGCGCGTTTCGTCCTAATCCTGGCTTTCGACCCCAATGTGGCCGCCGTGCGCGACGACAATGCCGCGCACAATGGCCCGCCCCAAGCCGGGGTCGCCGCCTTTGAACTTGGTTTTGCCGACTGCCACGCTCGCCGATATGGGCTTATTTCCAATACGGTTCAAATAACCACGCTGGCGTATGGGCAGGTTTCAAACCTGCCCCCACGGACAACAGCTTATTTGAAAGGTATTGGGGTTATTTCCCTCTGCTGCGGGTGGCGACATCAAATATAACCGCCGCCGCCAGCACGGCGGCTTTGACGATGTATTGGAGGGATATGTCAATGCCCATCAGGTTCATGCCGCTGGAGAGCGATCCCATCACCAACGCGCCGATGATTGACCCGATCACTTTGCCAATGCCGCCGGCCGGTGATACGCCGCCGATAAAAGCCGCCGCGATGGCATCCAGTTCAAGCATAGCTCCTGCCGTCGGCGTGGCGGACTTGAAGCGGGAAGCGTACAAGATACCCGATAAAGCGGAAAGCAAGCCCATTGAGCCAAAAACCACATAGGTTATTTTCTTGACACTGATGCCGCTCAACTGAGCTGCTTCCGGGTTTCCACCGACGGCGTAAATATGCCTGCCGAGCACTGTCTGTGACGCAAGGAAATCATAGATTCCAACCACGGCTAGCACAATCACGACCGTCCAAGAGAGGCCCTGGTAGCCTGCCATAATCCAGGTGATGCCGCCAACCAAGGCCGACACAAACACCAATTTAAGGATGAACATGCTCGGCGACAGCACTTCAAAGTTGTAGGCCTGCTTTTTGCTGCGATCGTTGATTTGACTCACGATGAGCAGAACAATGGCCACGAGGCCGAGAATCAGGGTTAATTTATGCACTCCGGGCAAGAACCCAGAGTCGGGAAGAATGTCGGGAATAAAATCGTTGCTGATGGCATTAAAAGTCGTGTTGGCAATGATGATAGTGCCTGAACCCGCCGTGACAAGTTGCAACGCCCCTCTGTAGCCCAACCATCCGGCCAGGGTTGCAACAAAGGCTGGAATTCCCAACTGCGCCACCAAGAAAGCGGTGAGTAGCCCAGCTAGAATTCCCAGGGCCAGCACAAGGGGGATAGCAACAAATACTGGCAAGTTCATTCCACGGGCGACAATCTCTGGGTTTGCCATAGCGATGGCCGCAATTGCGCCGAGAAAACCCGAAAGAAAACCGACCGATAGATCAATATGCCGGATGACAATGACCAGCGTCATCCCGACTGCCAATACCGCAATATAGCCGGTCTGGTTGATGAGGTTGCTAATGTTTCTCGACGAAATAAAAACGTGGTCCTTGGTGGTGATGGTAAAGATCAACATGATAACAAACAGGGCGATATACATGCCATATTCGCGAACGTTTTGCCCCAATACCTTTTGTAGATCCTTGAAAAAAGACATCTTGAGCCTCCCTAATTGGTGATTGCCAGGCGCATAATCTTTTCTTGAGTTGCTTCCTCTATTGGAAGCTCGCCAGTGATTTTGCCAGAGGAAACAACGTACACTCTGTCGCTCATACCCAAAATCTCGGGCAATTCAGATGATATCATGATGATGCTCATGCCCTGCTGCACTAGCTTGGTCATGATCGTATAAATCTCATACTTGGCGCCAACATCAATGCCGCGCGTCGGTTCATCCAGAATCAACACATTGGGCTTGACGAATAACCATTTTCCCAGGCAGACTTTTTGCTGGTTGCCGCCGCTAAGGTTCCCAACCAGTTGCTCGACGCTGGGTGTTTTGATATTGAGAGAAGTTTTGTATTCGTTTGCCACCTGAACCTCGGCATTGTTGTCCACCACGCCGTGGCGGGAAATTTCTTGCAAGTTGGCGAGGGTGATGTTTTGTTTCACATCCTGGATCAGAATCAAGCCGTCGCCTTTTCTATCCTCGGTGACATAGGCTAGCCCCGCGTTAATGGCATCTTGGGGATGCCCAAAGCGCGCCTTTTTGCCTTTAATCAAAATGTCACCTGTGATTTGATAGCCATCTGGGTTCCCGAACAGGCTCAAGGCAAGCTCGGTGCGGCCTGACCCCATCAGACCCGCAAAACCTACGATTTCACCTTTATTTACGATGAAATTAATATCGTTGAGGATGCTCCTTCCAAGGGCCGGGTTGTAGGCGCTCCAATTTCTTACCTCAAACACGATTTGTCCAGATGGCTTGTGTTCTCTTTCAGGATAAATATTATCAATTTCACGCCCTACCATGTGCTTGATGAGCACCTGCTCGGACACCTCGCCTTTATGGGCATCTAGAGTGCAAATGGTCCGGCCATCGCGCAAAATTGTGACCGAGTCGGCAATCTCGATCACTTCTTTCAGCTTGTGTGAAATCAATATGCAAGTAACGCCGTGGTCTCTTAGGCCGCGCAGCAGGTCAAACAAGTTCTTGCTGTCATCTTCATTTAATGCCGCAGTCGGCTCATCCAAGATCAGCAGTTTAACATCTCGGCTCAAGGCTTTGGCAATCTCAATCAATTGCTGCTTGCCCACGCCCAAATCTTTGACCTTGACCGCCGGATTTACGTCGAGCCTCACTTGCCTCAGCATGTCACTCGCCCTTTTGATGGTTTCATTCCAATTAATCGCAAAACCATTTCCAATCTCGTGGCCGAGGAAAATGTTTTCATATACCGTCATTTCGGGGACAAGCGCCAGCTCTTGATAGATAATGGCAATGCCGGCTTTTTCGCTGTCACTGATGCCGGCGAATTTCTGCGCTCGTCCGCCGAAAAAAACATCTCCGGTACAAGCGCCGTGTGGATAAACTCCACTCAGCACCTTCATTAGAGTGGATTTACCCGCGCCGTTTTCGCCGACAAGACAATGAATCTCGCCCTTGGCGACGCGAAAGCTGACGTTGTCCAAAGCTTTCACGCCGGGGAATTCCTTGGTAATGTTTTTCATCTCTAATAGGGTATCCATAATAGCTCCGACTCCAAAAGGAGGTGGTAGGTCAAGCTTTGTATTACTTGTCGTTAGGGTGATTATGAATTTGTTATATCATCACTCTCCCAAAAACGCAAAAGTCAAGCTACCCTCCCGCAGGCTCAAACCTGCGGGAGGGCGAATGGTTGCTCGTGGCTAACTGTGATTACTTAGGGCAAGCCAGTAAAGTCACTGGCGGGATAGTAGCCGGAGTCAATGATGGCGGCCTTGACATTATCTTTGGTGACAGTGACGATGGCAGAGGGCTTGGCCGGGACATCGACCTTGCCGTTGTTGTAGGTGGCGGTTTTTTCCGGTGTTCCACCCTTGAGGTAAGCGACGGCGGCGGTGATGGCGTCTTGAACGAGGGTGCGGACATCCTTGAGGACGGTCATGGACTGCTTGCCGTCAATGATGTACTGGACGGAGGCTTTTTCAGCATCCTGACCGCTGATATAGTAGGTTTTTACATCCTTGTCAGCGGCAAAGGCATCGGCGATGGCGCGGGCGGTGCCGTCGTTGGGGGCGACGATAAAGACAGTGCCCTTGTCGGCGGCGGAGGCGGCGGTGAGGTTGGCCTCAGCCAGGTTCTTGGCGACGTCGAACTTCCAATCGGTGGTGACCTGGCCGATGATCTTGGCCATTTCCTCGCGGGTCAGCTTGGGCTTGTCCTGGAGCTTGACGGCCTCGCTCGAGTTCTTGATGACAAAGGTGCCGTCGGCGATCTTGGGTTGGAGCTTGTTCCAGGCGCCTTCGAAGAAGAGAAAGGCGTTGTTGTCAGAGGCGGCGCCGGCATAGAGGTAGAGGTTGTGGCCTTTGGCGGTGGCTTTGTCAATCAGGTATTGGCCCCAGGCCTCGCCGACTGCGACGCTGTCAAAGGTCACGTAATAGTCTACGGCCTCGGTGTCGCGGATGAGGCGGTCGTAAGAGATGACCTTGACGCCGGCTTTGCGGGCTTCATCGGCGGCGGCGGCGGCGGCAGTGGCGTCTTGTGGGCAGATGATGAGAACTTGGATGCCCTGGCTGATCAGAGCCTCGACGTTGGCTTTTTCTTTGGCCGAATCACCCTGGCTAAAGAGAATTTCCACGCTATAGCCGGCAGCCTTGAGGGCGTCTTTGAAGCGGGTCTCGTCTTGAATCCAGCGCGGCTCGTCTTTTGTGGGCAGAACAATGCCAACGGCCATCTTGCTTGCTGCAGGCGCAGTAGCTGTGGCTTGGGTGGTTGTGCCGCCGCTAGGCCCGCAGGCCGATAGAACTGTTGTGGCTATGACCAAGATAGCCAATAGAGCAATGGGCGCATTCTTTTTAAACATTATCAATCCTCCTAGAGTGGGTTTACATAAATGGGTTTGATAGAAATTCTTTTGAATGTATTGTCGGGCTTTTACCTCCTTGAACACAAGCGGGATATAGACACATTGTCAATAGACCTAATGAAACCATAAAAGCAGGTGAAATTCAACCCTTTTGCCCCCTTTTCGAGCCAGAGTTCACCCTTGGATTGATTAGGGGAAACCCCCTAATGCTTGCCAACCTAATCAGCGTAACCGTTTATCCTTGCAAAGGTTTAGCCTGAGATTGGTTGCTTAGCCTATTTTTCGCGCCCGTAGGCTTGCATCCCCATGCAAGCCGGTTGTTGGTAATGTTCGCGCATGGGGATGCGCGAACTGCGAAATCTAGGTTTGCCCTTGAATAGTTAGGGGAGTAAAATACAAAGTGTGCTCGAGCGCCAAGCTTGGACTCTGTGCCCCCCAGTTGGATGTAGAATTTTATATGCGCCATAGCCTGAGCGCGTCGCTGTAAAAAGCCAGGTAGGCCAAAGCAACCCATTCACAGTTACGGTTTCTGGTCAATAAGGAGGTGCCATGTTTGCGCCTGTGAAAAAATTTTTTAGCCCACCGTTTTTCCCGGACGACGAAGACAAAACGTACAGCGCCAGCTTGCTCAATGCCATCTTGCTCACACTCTTTGTGGTTATATCGCTGTTTGCTGTGTTAACCGACAATCCACGCACTGTGCTTATCGTGGCTCTGATGGCAGTATTGCCGCTGGTGTTGTGGTTTGCCATGCGGCGTGGCCATGTGCGGCTGGCGAGCTTGCTACTTTTGGCTATGCTCTTGGTTGGCAACGGCGCGCTCGTCTACTTTAATGGCACCATTCGCGCCCCGGTTGCCAGCGCGTTCATCGCGAGTGTTTTTGTGGCCGGCTTGCTGCGCGGCGGCCGCGCTGCGCTGGTCTTTGCGGCGCTCTGCGCGCTGATTTTATTCGGATTGTTTCAGGCCGAGCTGGCCGGGCGGCTCCCGCCGGTTTTTTACAAATCGAGCGGTTTTCTTCAGTGGGTTACCTACGCTGGAATATTGCTTATCACGGCAGTGTTGTTCAGTTTAGCTGACCGCGGCCTGCGCGCGGCCCTGGCGCGCGCTCGCTACAATGAACGCGCCCTGGCGCAGAGCAACCGCGCCCTGCGTATGCTCAGCGAGTGCAACCAGGCCGTGGTGCGCGCCACTGACGAACCCGAGTTACTGAGCAGGATTTGCCGCTCTGTGGTCGAGATCGGAAAATATTCCCAGGCGTGGGTTACGCTGGCCGAGACAGACCAAGCCAGCCCGGCCGCCCGGGCGGGTATTGAACAAGCCGGCGCTGTGTCCATCTCTTTGCCGCTCGTTGCCAACGAGCAAACGCTCGGCGCGCTCACTATCGCTTCGCTCGATCCTCAGGCGTTTGGCGCAGAAGAAAGCCGGCTGCTGCAAGAACTGGCCGGCGACCTGACCTATGGCATCAACGCGCTGCGCACGCGGGCGGCGCTGCGGGCAAGCGAGGCCCGGCTGCAAAGCATTTTTCGCGCTGCGCCGACCGGCATCGGGCTCGTAATTAACCGGGTGATTCAGGATGCGAACGACCGACTTTGCGAGATGACGGGCTATTCGCGCGACGAATTGGTTGGCAAAAGCGCGCGCGTGGTTTACCCGACCGACAAAGATTACGAGTTCGTAGGCCAAGAAAAATACGCTCAAATAGCGCAACGCGGGACAGGCACGGTTGAAACGCGCTGGCAGCGCAAGGACGGCGCTATCATCAACGTGCTGCTCAGCTCGACGCCCTTGGCCCCCCATAATCTTGCGGCGGGCGTCACCTTTACCGCGCTAGACATCACTGAGCGCAAGCAAGCGGAAGAAGCCGTGCGCATTTTTCAATCCTTGGCCGACAATGCCACGGATGCCATCACAATAAGCGACCTGCAAGGCAAAATAACCTATGCCAACCGGGCCGCTCACGAACTGCTTGGCTATGATTATGAACAAGAGAGCCTGGTTGGCTCGTTACTATCTCGCCCTGCCGCCGGAGAAGAACAAGCGCGCCAGGCGCAAGCCATGCGGCAGGTCATGGCTGAGGGCAGCGGTTGGCGCAGCGAAGAAAAATCCGCGCGCAAAGACGGCAGCCTGGTTGATATTGCAGTGGCAATGTTTGCAGTGCGTGACCAGGCCGGCCAGCCGGTGGGCATAGCCAGCATCGTCCGCGACATCACCGAGCGCAAGCAGGCAGAGGAGGCGCTGCGCGAAAGCGCTGAACGATACCACCTCATCGCGAGCGCCGCAATGGATGGTTTTGCAGTAGTTGGTGTGGATGGACGTCTCCTGGATGTGAATGAGGCATACTGTCGCATAATTGGCTACAGCAGGGATGAGATGCTCAAGATGTCTGTCTCGAATATCGAGGTGGAGGAGAAGCTAGACGAGGTCAGGGCACGCATACAAAGGATTACCCAAGCCGGTTCAGACCGTTTTGAATCTCGCCACCGCCGCAAAGATGGACGTATTATTGACATTGAAATCAGTATGAGCTTTATGCGCGCAACGGGCCATTTTATGATTTTTCTGCGCGATATCACCGAACGCAAGCAGGCCGAGGAGGCGCTGCGGCAAAAGACCGAAGAGCTGGAAAATTTCTTTACCTGCTCGTTAGACTTGCTGAGCATCGCCGATACAGACGGCTATTTCCATCGGCTGAATCAAGAATGGGAAGAGGTATTAGGCTATAGGTTGGAAGAGTTGAAGGGGCGGCGCTTTCTGGATTTTGTCCATCCTGACGATATAGAGTCTACGCAGGCAGCCGTGGGTGAACTAGGCGCGCAAAAACAAGTGCTGAACTTTGTCAACCGCTACCGCTGCAAAGATGGCGCCTATCGTTGGATCGAGTGGCGCTCCTTCCCCGCCGGCAAGCGCATCTATGCCGCGGCGCGCGACATTACGGAGCGGGTAGAAACGGAGGATCGGCTGAAGGGGCTGCTAAGAGAAAAAGACACCTTGCTGGCCGAAGTGCACCATCGGGTCAAGAACAATCTGCAAGTCATCATCAGCCTGCTCAAGCTGCAAGCGGCCGATATTCAAGACGCCCGGGTGCTGGCAGCGTTTACCGACAGCCAGTACCGGGTGAAATCTATGGCGCTGGTTCACGAGCGGTTGTACCAATCGCGCAACTTGTCTCAGATAGACTTGGCGGGCTATATCCAGGAGCTGGCGGCCAGCTTGTTGCGGGCCTATGCCATAAGCCCGGGAGCGGTAGAGTTGGAGGTGAACACGGGAGATGTGTGCTTGGGGCTAGACCTGGCGGTTTCGTGCGGGCTGCTGCTGAACGAGCTGATCACCAACAGCCTGAAGCACGCCTTTCCGGGCGGGCGGGGGGGCAAGGTGCGGGTAGAGTTGTATTCGCAAAACGAGCTGCTCACGCTGGTGGTGAGCGATAATGGGGTTGGCCTGCCGGAGCAAATGAATTGGCAGCAAACCAACTCGTTGGGGATGCAATTGATTCACACCCTGGCCACGCACGACCTGAGGGGGACAATCGAGTTGAACCGGAGCGGGGGGACCGAATTCCGTATCACCTTTCCGGCGGAGGGGCGGTGAACCATAAGGGGATGATATAGGAGGATCAAAGATGATACGCCTTGGCAAACTGCTTGTCACACGGACCTTGAGGGATTGCGCCATAATGCTGATGATTGTCAGCTTGGCGCTAGCTGGCTGTGCCCGGGCCTCTCTTACCCCCACCGCATCGCCAGAAATTGTCATTGGCGTTTTACTTTGCATGGCTGAAGAAACTCCATTCTTTATCTCATTGGTGGGGGGGGCTGAAGAAGCCGCTGAGCGCCTGGGCGTAAAGCTGGTCGTCCGGTATGCCCGCGATGATGTCGAGTTGCAGCGCGCCCAGATCCAGACACTGCTTGATGAGCGGGTCAGTGCGCTGTTGGTGAATCCCGTCAGCGACGCGGTGGTCCCGGCTATCGAAGCGGCCACTGCTGCTGGCGTTCCGGTGTTCACTATTGACCGCAGCGCGCCCAGTGATTCCATTGTGTCTCACATTGCCTCCGATAACCTTGCTGGCGGCAGGATGGCTGGCGAGTACCTGGCCGAGGCACTAGGTAGGAAGGGCAAAGTAGTGGAGCTGGAAGGCACTCTCGGTTCATCCGCGGCCCATGACCGCGGCGCGGGCTTTAACCAAGCGATAGCCGCCTATCCCGACATTGAGGTCATTGCTCGAGAGGCGGCCAACTTTGATAAAGCCGATGGTCAAACCGTCTTTGCCCAAATACTGGCCGAACATCCCAAGATTGATGGCGTGTTTGCCCATAACGACGATATGATTTTGGGAGCCATCGAGGCCGCGCAAAAAGCCGGGCGCGCCAAAGAGATTGCGTTCGTTGGATTCGATGCGATTGGTGACGCCATTGTAGCTCTGGAGAGCGGGGACTTGTTAGCTACCATTGCGCAGCGACCTGCGGAAATCGGCCGTATCGGCGTAGAAACGGCCGTCAAGTATCTGAATGGAGAGACGGTTCCCGATTCCATTCCTGTGGACCTGGCTTTGATCATCAAGTGATGGTCCGCTATCAGAACAATGGTCCGATGGAGGCAGTGATGCGACCAAGCTTATCCATTAGACAACGTACTGCGATGGGTTTTGCATTGATGATCCTGTTGGTGCTGGTCGCCAGTGGCATGGGCTTGCTGTACACCATGTCGGTCGAAAGGACCGTCAGCGCCATGCGCAATGGCGCCGAACAGATTGAGAGCATAGCCAATCTGCGGCTAATCCGGCTAGCCATCGCTGCCACCACCGACAATATGCTCCTGACACGTCAAACGAGCCTGATTGAGCGACGGTTGAATGGCGAGGTGGAGGAATTGAACCGACAATTGGATGCCCTGCAAATTCAATCGTGGGGCGAGAACGCAAAGATAATTGCCCAAAACCGGAGAGTTGTGGACAACTTGCAAGTCCTTGGCAACAACTTGAATGATGTGATAGACGAACTCACCAGCGTCGTTCAGGAAGGGCGATGGGCCCAAGCTCAATTCCTGCGTCATAACGATTTGGCTTCATTGGAGCGCCTCTTTGATGAGAACCTGGATCAACTCGGCGCAAACGTCCAGAGTGACGTAGATGCATCGGTAGCCAAATCACTGCGCGCCGAGAATCTGCTCCGAACGTACTGGGCTGTCACCGTCCTGGCTGCCTTGGTCGTAGGCTCAATAGCGGTGTTCCTGACCATCACCAGTATCATTCGCCCCATTTCAGTCTTGGTCACCGCCGCGCAGGCAATCCGGGAGGGCAACCTGTCGCAGCAGGCAAAAGTGACCAGCCGCGACGAGTTGGGCGTTTTGGCGGACGCTTTTAACAGCATGACCGTCAGGCTCAAACAAACGATAGAGGATCTGCGCGCAAGCGAGGAAAACTATCGGGGCATCTTTGAGAGCGCCGTGGAAGGCATCTTCCAGACTTCGTTTGAAGGACGGGTTTTGAGCGCGAACCCGTCTTTGGCGCGCATCCTGGGCTATGATTCGCCGGACGAGTTGGTCGCAAACTTGACAGATGTCCGGCAACAACTCTATGTCTGCTCCAAAGACCGTGACGTATTCCTCTCTTCCATTCTCGACCAGGGAGCAGTGCTCGGTCGAGAGTTTCGTTTCTACCGCAAGGACAGGCAAAAAATCTGGATTTCCCTCAACGCCCGCGTGGTGCGCGACGAGGCCGGCGCTCCGCTCTTTTTCGAGGGCTTTATCACTGACGTCACCGAGCGCAAGCGGGCGGAAGTGGCGCTGCAGCAAAAGACCCAAGAGCTGGAAAACTTTTTTACCTGCTCGCTAGATCTGCTGTGCATCGCCGATACAGACGGCTATTTCCATCGGCTGAATCAAGAATGGCAAGAGGTATTAGGCTATAGGTTGGAAGAGTTGGAGGGGCGGCGCTTTCTGGATTTTGTTCATCCCGACGATGTAGAGGCCACGCAGTCGGCCCTCGGCGCGCTGGAGGCGCAACAGCCAGTGCTAAACTTTACCAACCGCTGCCGCCGCAAAGACGGGGACTATCGTTGGATCGAGTGGCGCGCCTCGCCGCAGGGCAAGCGGGTGTATGCGGCGGCGCGTGACATTACGGAGCGAGTGCAAACGGAGGAAAGGCTCAAGGAGCTGCTTAGAGAAAAAGACACCCTGCTGGCCGAAGTGCACCACCGGGTCAAGAACAATCTGCAAGTCATCATCAGCCTGCTCAAGCTGCAGGCGGCCGATGTTCAAGATGCCAAGGCGCTGGCGGCGTTTACCGACAGCCAGAATCGAGTTAAATCAATGGCGCTGGTTCACGAGCGGTTGTACCAATCGCGCGAGTTGTCGCGGATAGACTTGGCGGACTATATCCGAGAGCTGGCGACCAGCTTGTTGCGGGCCTATGCTACAAGCCCGGGAGCGGTAGAGTTGGAGGTGAACACGCGCGATATCCGGTTGGGGCTAGACCTGGCGGTTTCGTGCGGGCTGCTGCTGAACGAGCTGATCACCAACAGCCTGAAACACGCCTTTCCGGGGGGGCGGCGAGGGCGGGTGGGGGTAGAGCTGTACTCGCAAAACGAGCTGCTCACCCTGGTGGTGCGCGATGACGGGGTTGGCCTGCCGGAGCAAGTGGATTGGCAGCGAACAAATTCGTTGGGGATGCAATTGATTCGCACCCTGGCCACGCACGACCTGAGGGGAACAATCGAGTTGAACCGGAGCGGGGGGACCGAATTTCGTATCACCTTTCCGGCAGAGGGGCGATAGATCAAAGGACACAAATAGAATCTTTGCGCTGTAGGCAGGGGGTTGGTGGACAAAAATCTTGTGCTAGTCTTTAAAAAGTAGTACTATAGAGCCAATGTATCCCCATACGTTGGCGGACTGGGGTGGAGAACGGAGAAAACTATGGCTGATACGCGCATACTCATTGTCGAAGATGCCGGTGTGATTGCGATGGACGTTCGGCGCTCGGTGCAGCAACTTGGCTACGAGGTGGCCGGCATCGCTGCTTCAAAAGACGAGGCGATCCAAATGGCCCGCCAGACCCGGCCTGACCTGGTGTTGATGGATATCAAGCTGAGCGAGCACATGAGCGGCATTGACGCCGCTGCTGTCATCCGCGCTGAACTGGGTGTCCCCATCATTTATGTCACTGCCTATGGCGACGAGGAAACGCTGCGCCAGGCCAAGCTCGCCGAGCCGTATGGCTATGTGCTCAAGCCGTTCGAGCCGCGCGAGCTGGGCGTGACCATCGAGATGGCGCTTTACAAGCACGGCATGGACAAAAAGCTCAGAGAAAGCGAAGAGCGCTACCGTGGCTTGTTTGAAGGCGTGCCAATCGGGTTGTATCGTTCATCGCCGGAGGGCAGGTTTCTCGATGCCAACCCCGCCATGATTAACATGCTGGGTTATCCAGACAAGGCGGCCTTGCTAGCAGCCAGCGCGCGCGACGTCTATGTTGATCTAAGAGACCGCCAACGTTGGGCAAGCCTGCTAGAACACAAAGAAATCTTGCGCGGCTTTGAAGCGCAAATGCGCCGGCAAGACGGCTGCCCGCTCTGGCTGCAAGAAACGGCCCGCGCCGTGCGCGATTCTCGAGGCCGGCTGCTCTACTATGAGGGCAGCCTGGAAGACATTACCGAGCGCAAGCAAACTGAAGCGGCGTGGCACGAGGCCACCCAAGTGGCGGTGCGCGGCCAACACATGCTGATGGTGCTCAGCCAGGCGGCCCAGGCCGTGCAGCGCGCCCACACTCCGCAAGAGGTTTACCAGACTATCGGAGATCAAATTGTCAATCTGGGGCACGATGCCCTGGTGTTCACTCTGAACAGCGACGGAACACAATTGTGCCTGGCGCACCACACCTTCGAATCGGCTGCTTTGCAAGCGGCAGAAAAGTTGCTCGGCTTTTCTGCGCAGGGTTGGTGTTTTGCGCCGCCCCCCGGCGGCATTCACAGCCGCATATTGGCCGAGGGAAGGGCTTGCTTTTTTGAAGACCTAACCGAGCTTTTTGCCGATGCCGTGCCGAGCTTGCCGCGCCTGCTGCTTGGGCAGGTTGAGCGCCTGCTTGACTTTGAGCGGATCATCTATTGCCCGCTGGCAACCACCGACAAAGCGCAAGGTTTGTTAGTCGTCATAGGCAGAGCTTTGGCCGAGGACGATATTTCGGCCATGTCTGTCTTTGCGCACCAGGCTGCCATTGCGCTAGAGAATGCCCGCCTGTATCAGGCGGTCGAGCAGGAATTGGCCGAGCGCATCCAGGCCGAGGCGGCGCTGCGTGAAAGCGAGACGCGCTTTCGCGATGTGGCCCTGAGCACCTCCGATTGGGTATGGGAGGTGAACACCCAAGGGCAATATACCTTTTGCTCTGACAAGGTCGTGGATGTGCTAGGCTATACAGCCGAAGAGATACTGGGCAAGTCTCCCTTTGACCTCATGCGGCCAGACGAAACTGCTCGCATTAGCCTAGTCTTTGCCGAAATTACGGCCAACAAACACCCCATAGAGAATCTGAGAAACTGGAACATTACCAAGGACGGCCGTGAAATCTGCCTGCTGACCAACGGTTTTCCGATGCTGGATGAGCAAAGCAATCTGCTTGGCTACCGTGGGGTAGATAGAGACATTACCGCGCAGGTGCGAGCCGAACGCCTGCTGAGCGCGCTCAACCAGGCCGCGCGCGCCACCGAGCACATCCTCACGCCCGATGAAATATTCAAATCCACGGCTCAAGAGTTGGAGCGGCTGGGCTTTTCTTGCGCTGTTTTGTTAGTTGATAAAAGCCAGAACCGGTTAGAAATCAAATACCTGAATTTCGACTCTGCGGCCATTCGAGCCGCTGAAAAGCTGGTCGGTGTCACGGCTCACGACTTTGCCATTCCCTTCGAAAGCGCGGAAATATTCAAGGTAATCTGGGAGCGGCAGACGATCTTTGTGGAAAACGCGGACGATTTTATGCGCCAATTCTTGTCTGGCCCGCTCAAGGCCTTGGCCGGGCCAGTGACCAGCGCGCTCAAGTTGCCCAAGTTTATCAGCGCGCCGCTGGTGGTGGAAGACGAGGCCATCGGCTTGCTTTCGGTGCAATCGAACGACTTGACCGAGCGCGATGTGCCGGCTGTCACTGCCTTTGCCCACCAGGTGGCCGCCGCCTGGCGCAAGGCCCTCTTGTACGAGCAGGCCCAGCAAGAAATCGCTGTGCGCGAGCAGGCCGAGGCCGCCCTGCGTGAAAGCGAGCAACGCTATCGCGCGCTCTTTGAAAATTTCCCCGTGTCGCTCTGGGAACAGGATTTTTCTGCCATCAGGTCATACATTGATCGTCTGCGATCTGCCGGGGTCCAGGATTTTAAAAGCTATTTCAAGGATCACCCGGAAGCCGTCAGGCAGTGCGCCGATGTGGTGCACGTGGTGGATGTCAACCAGACCACGCTGGAATGGTATGGGGCCGAAAGCAAAGAGGCGCTTTGCGCCAGTGTGGGCAAGCTGTTGGGCCAAGACGGGCTGGAACAATTTGGGAAAGAACTGGTGGCCCTTGCAAGTGGCCAGACCAGCTATGAAATTATGAGTAGCCGCCAGGCCGCAACGGGCGAAAAGCTGCATCTCATTATCAGGGGAATGATAGCGCCGGGGTATCAAGAATCCTGGGGCAGGGTGCTGGTCTCTGTGGTGGATATTACAAAGCAGGTGCGGGCCGAAGAAGGCATACGGCGGCGCGCGCGCGAACTGGAGGGGTTGAACAAGATTGGGCAGATTGTCACTTCTTCGCTCGATCTGGATGAAACGCTGAACCTGGTGGTAGACCAAATCACGCGCCTGCTAGACGTGGAGGCTTCGTCATTGCTCCTTTACGATGAGAATGAAAACAATCTATACTTTGCCGCCGCGGCGGGCGCTGGCACCCGCTTTATTCGAGGTCAACGCCTGGCGTTGGGCCAGGGCATTATGGGCTGGGTGGCCCAGCACGGCCAGGCGGCCATGGTGCCTGATGTGACCCTCGACCCGCGTTGGTTTAGCGCGTTTGATGCCCAGACCGATTTTGAAACCCACTCGTTGCTGTGCGTGCCGGTGCAGAGCAAGGGTCGGGTCATCGGTGTCTTGGGCGCGCTCAACAAGCGAGGCGGCGCTTTTGACCAAGAAGATATGTGGCTGCTCAACTCGCTGGCCGCGCCGGCCGCCACGGCGATTGAAAATGCCCAGCTCTACCAGGCCGAACAAGAACAGCGCCAACTGGCCGAAACGCTGTGCGCGCTGGGCCAAACGCTGGCCTCTACGCTAGATAGCAACCTTGTCTTGGACCGCCTGCTCACCCAGGTGGGCCGGGTGGTGCCGCACGATGTCAGCAATATTATGCTGATTAAAGGAGAAGCCGAGCAGGCCAGGGCTTGTGTCGTCCGTTGGCGAGGCTATGAGCATTTTGGGGCCGAGGCGTTCATCCAGTCTTTTGCTTCGCCCATCGCCAAGCGTTCCATCCGCCGCCAGATGATTGAAACCCGCCAACCTATTTTTGTTCCAGATGTCCAGGCCGACCCGCGTTGGGGCGAGTTGCCCCAAGAAGAAAGCTGGCTGCGCTCGTATGTGGCCGCGCCCATTTTCGTTCAAGACAGAGTCATTGGCTTTCTCAATGCGGGCAGCGCCACGCCGGGCTTTTTTGACCAGGCCCATGCCGACCGCTTGCAAGCCTTTGCGCACCAGGCCGCCCTCGCCTTGGAAAATGCGCGCCTGTTTGAAGAAACCCAAAATGCCGCCGGACGTTTGCAGGCGCTGTCTCGCGGCCTGGTGGAGGTGCAAGAGGCTGAGCGGGCCAACATTGCGCGCGAATTGCACGACGAGACAGGCCAGGCCCTGTCGTCTCTGCTGTTGGGCCTGAGCATGGTTGAAAAAGACGCCCAAAAGCCTCAGGCGGTGATTTCCAGAGTGGTCCAATTGCAGGTGATTGCAGATGAAATGCTGGAAAATTTGCACCGTTTGGCCATGAACCTGCGCCCGGCCAGCCTGGATTATCTGGGACTGGCGCCGTCTTTGGACCAGTATATTCAGTCATTCGGCAGCAAATATAGCCTGGCGGTGGCGTTTGAGATGGTGGGGTTGGAGGGTGAGCGACTGTCGCCCAGAGTGGAAATTGCGCTGTACCGAATTGTGCAAGAAGCCCTCACCAATATATTGCGGCACGCTCAGGCCACGCGGGTGGATGTGCTGGTAGAGCGCCGCGGCGACCAGGTTGTCACAATCATCGAAGACGATGGACAGGGCTTTGATGTTGAATCTGCCATGCGGGCCAGCCGGCTGGGGCTGCTGGGGATGCGCGAGCGCGCCGAGACTCTGGGCGGCAAGCTGACCATAGAAAGCGCGCCTGGCGCGGGAACGACTATTTTTGTGGAGGTGCCTTATGATTCGTCTCCTGATTGCTGATGACCACGGCGTCTTGCGCGCCGGCTTGCGCGCCTTGCTGAATGCCGAGCCTGATATGCAAGTGATAGGCGAAGCCGCCGACGGGCAGGTGGCCTTGCGCTTGGCCGCTGAGCTTGGCCCCGATGTGGTGCTGCTAGACCTCAATATGCCGGGGCTAGGCGGGCTAGAGGTCACCCGGCAAATCAAAGCGATTGCGCCGGGCGCTCGCGTGCTCATTCTCACCTTCCACGAAGATGAGGCCTTGCTGAGGGAAGCCATCCAGGCCGGGGCAGGGGGCTATATTACCAAGCGGGCGATTGAATCCGAGTTGATCAACGCGGTGCGCGCCGTTTATCAGGGCGATTTGTACGTGCATCCCTCCATGACCCGCGCCTTGTTGGCAAACCAGGCTTCTGCCCCGATGGCCGACAAGGATCTGATTGAGCAGCTCACCCCGCGCGAGATTGAGGTCTTGCGCTATATTGCCAAGGGCTATGCCAACCGCCAGATTGCCGAGACGCTGAACATTAGCGTGCGCACGGTAGAAAGCCATCGCGCTAACCTCATGGACAAACTGGATTTGCGCGGGCGGGTGGAGCTGGTGCGTTACGCCAAAGAGCACGGCTTGCTTGAATAATCTCCATTGACCTCATCCATCTCCACCCTCGCCCTTTTGAGGGTAGGTTTTTCTGACGACACTTTTGACCTCTCCACTCCCACTCCCCCCTTTGGGGGTCGCGGGACAGGCCGGCCCCTCTCCTACAAGGAGAGGGGAGCACATTTTCCCCCTTCCCTGGTAGGGAAGGGGGCCAGGGGGTTAGGTCGGAACCGCCAATTTCAAAAAACCTACCCTTGAAAGGGAGGGTATGGGAGGGGGCGGGTAAGGTTAATTCACCTACTCCGTAGTTTATACTGAGAAAAACCGGCCTTTCTCCGCAATCTCCCCTGTCTGCCGCCTCTTAAAAATCCAGGGTTTCTACGCTTCAAAAGCTGCCCCAAATAGAATACACTATTAACAAGGTGTAGAGTTATTTACTCAGTCCCAAAGACCCTAAAGGTCCTTATTTGGATAGGGAACGTAACTTGGAAAATCGGCGCTGATGGATAGTTGTAAAAGACCTTTAGGGTCTCTGACTGAGTAGGTGCGCGTCAAGCAACCCAATGCCCTTTACAGGAATTGCTATGGGACCCATCTCTGTTATGCTGGTGGACGACAATAAAACTTTTCTGCGCGTCATGGCCGAGTTTCTAGAGGCCCAAGGCGACGTGCGAGTGATATACTCCACCAGCGATGGTAGAGATGCCCTGGCCCGTGTGCCAGCCTTGCGCCCGCAGGTGGTCCTGGCCGACTTGGCCATGCCCGGCATGCATGGGCTGGAATTTATCCCCCGCCTGCGCGATTGTTCACCCGAGGTGGGCATTGTTGCGCTTTCGGTCATGGATTCACATTATTTTCAAAATGCCGCCATCAGCGCCGGCGCAAATGCTTTTGTGTCCAAGGCCAGGGTGCGCACCGAGCTGATGCCTGCTATCAGGCAACTGGTTAACGGCAGCCAGGCAGAGGAAAAGCTGCCAGGCGATTCTGCCCAGAGCAAAGAGACGCCAGCCAACCCTTCCCAGACCACAGAATCGCCCACCGCCCGGCGGGTGATGGTGATGGATGACGACGCTCACTTGCGCCAAATTTACAGCCGGGCGCTAGAAGCGGCGGGTTATGCGGTTTACCCGGCCGGCACCATTCAGGAAGCCCGCGATTTGCTGGGACGGCTTCGCTTTGATGTTTTGCTGTGCGATATTCACATGGGCCATGAACGCGGCACCGATATTTTGCAAGAATATTCCCAAGAGTTGTTCACCAGCGGAGCGCAGGTCATTATGGTTTCAGGCCAGGCGCGTTACCGCGATATCTGCGAAGAAATGGGCGCAGACTTTTTCTTGGAAAAGCCCGTCGCTCTCGGCGCGCTGGTGGCGATGGTCAACCGGCTCACGACGCGCCACAGTTCTTTGGGGGCAGCAGCGGCATGAACTGTGCAGCCCAAGGTAGAATCTGCCTGGAAACAATATTGGCTATCCCCCAAACAGGAGGAAAATGATGAATATTTTTAATCGAACCCAACTCAAATCAATTCAAGCCAAGGAGGCTAAACCATGTCTTTAAACGAGTCCCAAGGGGTGAGAGCAAGCTGGTTGAAAGGCTTGCTCGGCGGGCAAAGCATCCGAATGAGGTTGATGGCTTTGTTGTTGAGCCTGGTAATCGTGTCGGTGATCCTCGTCGCCTACCTCAGTGTTCGCTCGATCCTTGACACTGGGGAAAACGCCCGAGATGCCAGCGGCGCCGTGCTGCGCGCTCAGGCTGAGGAACGCTTGGGCCAGGTCACCCGCGACGCTGCTGAGAAAAATGACCTTTTGTTGGACCAGGTACGCAAGGATGCGGAACTCGCAGCTCAGTACGCCGAGCAAGTCCTCGAACGCCCGGACGCTTTCGCCAGCGAGGTGTACTGGAGCGCCCAAGACCGTATGTTTGTGGGGCCGGATGGCCAGTATATGAATGGGAAAGATGATATCACCTCGGCCTTTGTTCCCAACTCTGTAGAGATCGACGACGAGGCACGGTCTACGCTGGAGGCCGCCGCGTATCTGGATTTTGTCTTTCCCTCGATCTACGAGAATGACCCCAACACCGTGGCCATATTCTTTGGGACGAGAGAAAACTTTGTCCGTTACTACCCGAACATTGATCTGGGGAACATCCTGCCGCCGGACTTTGCCATCAGCCAACGCCCGCCTTATCTGAGGGCTTCCGAGGAGAGCAACCCGGAACGGGTGGGGGTGTGGACGCCGATTTACGAAGACGCAACCGGCCAGGGTCTGATGGTCACGGCGGTCGCTCCCATCTACGATAGCCAGGACGCGTTCAAGGGCTTTATTGGCATCGACGTCACCTTGAGTGACATCGGCGCTAGCGTCGAGGCAATCAACCTAGTGGCGGACAGTTATTCGTTCATGGTTGATGATAAAGGTCGGGCTATTGCTTTGCCTGACCGGGGATATCAGGATATCCTGGGCCGTCCCCGCGCATCCGGAGAATTTGGGATTGATTTGAGCGCGGCCGTGAGGCCCGAGTTTGCTCCCGTTCTGCAAGAAATGATGGCCGGCTCGAGCGGTTTTCAAAGCATAAACGTCGATGGCCAGGAGATCTTTTTGGCCTACGCTCCGATGCCGAGCGCGGGCTGGAGCTTTGCCACCGTCGTCGAAGCGGATAGGATGTTCAGCGCCGTTGACGCCCTTGAAAAAGAGTTGCAAGCTTCCTCCCAGACCCTGGTTTTGAATCGTATCTTGCCGGCCGGTGGCTTGATTCTCCTGCTGGCGTTGGTGGCGGGTTTCTTGGCGACCAATCGCTTGGTTCAACCTCTCCGGCAGCTTGCGAATGCGGCTCGGCAAATTGGAGCCGGAGATATGAGCGTACGTGTCCAGGTACGCTCTAAGGACGAGATTGGTGTGTTGGCAAACACCTTTAACACCATGGTCGATAAATTGGGTGGCCTGTTGACCGACTTGCAGACCCAGAGCCAGGCGCTGGAAGAGCGCACCCGCGAGCTGGAAGCCAGCCAGCGCGTGACCTTTGCCGCCAGCGAGCACGCCAACCCCGATGATCTGTTGGACCTGGTGGTGAACCTGATCCGCGACCAGTTTGATCTCTACCACACCCAGGTGTACATTGTAGATGAAAAACAAGGCGCGGCCATGTTGCGCCAGAGCACCGGCTATGCCGGCCGCCAGCTTTTGCAAAGAGGCCACCATATCCCGCTAGACCGGCCCGCGTTGGTCACCCGGGCTATTAAAGAAGGCCAGCCGGTATTGGTGGACGATGTGAGCCAAGCGCCCGATTTTATGCCCAACCCCTTGCTGCCGGAAACCAGGTCTGAATTGGTGGTGCCGCTCAAAGTGGGCGGCAAGGTCATTGGCGCGCTCGACGCCCAAGACCGCGCGCCGGGCCGCTTTTCCGAAAGCACCATCGCCTTGTTCCAGACCATGACCGACCAGGTGGCCTTTTTGTTCGAAAACAGCGCCCTGATCGAGCAAGTCAACGAGCGCAGCAAGGCGCTGACGCTGTTTACCAACCAGCTCCGCACCGCCGCCGATATTGCCCGGCGCTTGGGCGCGGTGCTCGACCCCGAACAGTTGCTGGACCAGTTGGTGGGGCTGCTGCAAAGCCGCTTTGGGCTGTATCACGCTCACGTCTACATGGTAGATGAAGCCGCCAACAAATTGGTGGTGCGCGCCGGCTCCGGCGAGGTGGGCAAGGTGCTGCGCGAGCGAGGCCACAGCATCTCGCTAGACGCCGAAAAGAGCCTGGTGGCGCGCGCCGCCCGCGAGCGGCAAGCCGTGTTGGTAGATGACACCACACTGGTTTCAGACTTTATGCCCAACCCGCTGCTGCCCCAGACCCGCTCGGAAATGGCCGTGCCGCTGATCTTTGGCGATAAAGTCATCGGCGTGCTCGATGTGCAAGACGACCAGGCCCACCGCTTTACCCAGGCCGATGTAGATACCTTTGGCACCCTGGCCGGCCAGGTGGCCACCGCCCTGCAGACCGCCGGCGCCTTTGAGCAGACGCGGCTGCGCCTGCAAGTGAGTCAGGCCCTGGCCTCTGCTCAGACCGAAGATCAGGTGCTAGATGTGTTGGCCGAGCAATCTGGCCTGTATCCGCAGGCGAGCGTGGATATAATGCTCCTCGAGCAGGGCGAGGGTGAGGAGCTCACGATGGTCAGCCGCCGCTCTCAGAGTTTTAGCAGCGGCGTCCCGGCAACTCCTCAAGGCACTCGATACCCGGCCTCCCAGTTCCCGCTTGTGAACCTCATCACGCCCAGCACGCTGTTTGTATCGCCCCACGTGCTTCGCGATGAACGAGTTGACGAGGGCGCTCGGGCGATTGCCAGCCAGGAGGGCTGGGTGAGTATGGCCATCGTTCCCATCACAGCGAGCGGCAACTGGCTGGGAGTTGTCGTCACAACATCCAAGCAAGAGGCGTATTTTGATTCGAGCAAGCTGGCCCTCTACCAGACCCTGGCCGAGCAAGGCGCTACGACGCTCCAAATCGCTCGCCTGAACCAGGCCACCCTGGCCGAAAAGGCATTTTCTGATGCCGTGCTCAACAGCTTGCCCACCACTTTTTTCATGTTCGATTCTCAAGGAAATCTTGCCCGCTGGAACAACCGCTTCTTGGAGGCGGCCGGACTTTCGGTGGAGGAAGTAAAGGGTGTGCAGCTAACCGACTTTGTTGTGCCAGAGGATCAGCAAGTTGCCTTGGCGGCAATGCAAAAAGTATTGACCGAGGGTCAGGCCGAGATGGAAGTTCGCACCTTCTCTAAGGACAGAGGAGTGGTCCCATTTCATCTTGCAGCGTCGCGCATGATTGCGGATGGCCAGGTATACCTGCTGGGGGCCGGCATTGACATCACCGAGCGCAAGCAGGCCGAGGTAGCCTTGAGGGAGAATGAGGAAAAATTTAGAGCGCTGTACGAAAGCGCCCCTGACGCCCTGATGCTCTTTACCAACGAGGGCTTTTTCGATTGCAACCTGCGCACGCTGGAAACCTTTGGCTTCGAGAGCAAGGAACAATTCATCGCCACGCATCCAGGCCAACTATCCCCTCCGTTCCAACCCGACGGCCAGGATTCGATGTCGGCGTCGAAGGAGCAAATTCAAATCGCTTACGAACAAGGCTATAATCACTTTGAATGGGTGCATCGCCGGGCCAATGGCCAAGACTTTCCAGCCGAAGTGCTGACTTCAGCGTTTTCCATGGGCGGCCAGCAAGTTCTGCAAGCGACGGTCCGCGACATCACCGAGCGCAAGCAGGCCGAGCAAGCCATCAAAGAAAGTGAAGAGCGTTTCCGTGACGTGGCGCTGAGCACCTCTGACTGGGTGTGGGAGACGAACGCACAAGGGCAATACACCTACTGCTCTGAAAAGGTGGTGGATGTTCTGGGCTACACAGCCGAAGAAATGCTGGGCAAGACCCCCTTCGATTTCATGCGGCCAGACCAAGTCGCTCGCGTCGGCGAACTCTTTGGCGAAATCGTGGCTAACAAGCGAGTCATAAAAGACCTGGAAAACTGGAACGTTACCAAAGATGGGCGTGAGGTTTGCCTGCTGACCAATGGCGTCCCAATGCTAGACCAAGACGGCAACCTGCTTGGCTTCCGCGGTGTAGACAGCGACATCACCGAGCGCAAGCAGGCCGAAGAGGCCGTGCGCATCTTTCAATCTTTGGCCGACAATGCCGCTGACTCGATTACGATGAGCGACCTGCAAGGCATCGTCACCTATGCCAACCGCGCTTCTTACAAACTGCTGGGCTACGATTACGAACAAGAAAACTTGGTTGGCACGCAGGTGGCAAAGCCTGTTGCTGAAGAAGACGCGGCGCGCCAGCAGCAAATCGTGCAGCAGCTTATGACACAAGGCGGCGGCTGGAGCAGCGAAGAAAAATCCGTGCGCAAAGATGGCAGCCTGGTTGATATAGCCGTAACCATGTTTGCGGTGCAGGACCAAGCCGGCCGGCCGGTCGGCATAGCCAGTATTGCCCGCGACATTACCGAGCGAAAACAATCTCAAGAGCGACTTGACGGCTTGAACCATCTGAGGGAGGACCTGATTGCTTCTGCAACGCTCGAAGACAAGCTCAAGCGCATCACAGATGGGGTGGTAAAAATCTTTGACGCCGACTTTGCGCGGGTATGGATCACCCAGCCGGGAGACCGATGCGAGGCGGGCTGCATCCACGCTGGCGTCACCGAAGGGCCGCACGTGTGCCGTTTCCGTGATCGCTGCCTGCACCTCAAGGCCAGTTCGGGGCGTTACACCCACCTGGATGGCGAAGTGCACCAGCGAGTGCCGTTTGGGTGCTACAAGATCGGGCGGGTGGCGTCAGAGCAAGACCCCAAGTTCATCACCAACGATGCCGGGCACGACCCGCGGGTGCACAACAACGAGTGGGCCAGCCAACTGGGGCTGGTCTCGTTTGCGGGTTACCGGCTAATGTCGTCGGAAGGCAAGGCCATTGGCGTCCTGGCGCTGTTTAGCAAGCATCCTATTCGGGCAGCCGAAGATGCCCTGCTTGAGACGCTGGCCGATAGCACCTCTAAGGTCATCCAGATGGAGCAGGCTCAGGCAGAACGCGAACGCTTTACGCTGCAACTGAGCACCGCCGCCGATATTGCCGGGCGGGTGAGCGCCATTCTCGATCCTGACAAGTTGCTCACTACTGTCATCACGCAGCTCAAGGAGCGTTTCAACCTGTACTATGCGCACGTGTACACGCTCGACAAACACACTTTGCGGCTGCGGGCTGGCTATGGCGAAGCGGGCCAGATCATGTTAGAGCGCGGGCACAGCATCCCGCTAGAGCGCGAGCAAAGCCTGGTGGCCAGCGCAGCCCGCACCGCAAGCATTGTGGTGGCGCACGACGTAACCAAGGCCCCGAACTTTATGCCCAACGAATTGCTGCCAGATACCCACTCGGAGGTGGCTGTGCCGCTGGTAGTGGGCGACCAGGTGCTGGGCGTGTTTGACGTGCAGCACAACCAGTCCAACTATTTCACCCAGGCCGACCTGAACGTTTTCCAGACCCTGGCCGGGCAAATCGCCACCGCGCTGCAGAACGCCAGCCTGTACGATGAGACACAAAAAGCTGCCGAGCGCCTGCGCGAGGTGGACAAGCTCAAGACCGAGTTCCTGTCCAATATGAGCCACGAGCTGCGCACGCCGCTCAACTCGATCATCGGCTATGCCGAGTTGATGCTGATGAACCTGAGCGGGCAGTTGGACGACCAAACGATGAACGACGCCCAAGCGATTATGGACAACGGCCAGCACTTGCTGCACATGATCAACGACATCCTAGACCTGGCCAAGATTGAAGCCGGCCGCCTGACCTTGAACATGGACGAGTTTGAGGTAGCGCCCTTGCTGGAAGAGCTGGTCACAACCAACTCGGGCTTGCTGGTGAACAAGCCGGTGGAGCTAGCTCTGGAGGTAGAAGAGGACTTGCCGCTGCTCACTGCCGACCGGGTGCGCCTGAGCCAGGTTGTCACCAACCTGATCTCTAACGCCATCAAGTTCACCGAGCAAGGCAAAGTAACCCTGCGCGCCTTTTGCCAGGATGAGCACATTTGCATCCAGGTGCAAGATACGGGCGTGGGCATGGCTGAACAAGACCTGGACGTCATCTTTGATCGCTTTCGCCAGGTAGATGGGTCTAATGCCCGCCGCGCCGAGGGATCTGGCTTGGGGCTGTCTATCACCAACCACCTGGTGCGCCTGCACGGGGGCGCCATCGTTGTGCAAAGCAAGCTGGGCGAGGGCAGCACCTTTACGGTGCGCCTGCCGCTTCAGCGCCAGGAGGCCCAGAACGCAGATTGATGGGGGTGGCATGCCTATACTATCTGGAAAATCATAAAATAAAGGTAACTACTCAGCGGCACCCTTCGACTACGCGCCGCGCAGCCAGAGCGGAGTGAAACGCAGTCGAAGGATCGCGGCGCTCCGCACAGGCTGCTGAGTAGTTACAAATAAAGGTGTGTTTCAAATGAGTTGAAACTTGCCTAGAAACCAGGTTTTTCTGAAAAACCTGGTTTCTTTCAACTGAAATGAAACACACCCAAATCATAATCCCGTCGCCTCCGTAGTTTCTACGGAGGCGACGGTGCTTTTCTCCGCAATTATCACCACCGGCAGGCTTTTAAAAATCCAGGCTTTCTACGCTTCACAGCAGCCCCTGCCTCGACTATACTAAATTCCAAAGGAGACAGGTGTCTTTTAATCTGGGGTGAGGGCAGGGCATGCCCTGCCCAGACAGGGTAATCACAAGGATTACCCCCGCATTTTGAGATGTTACGGAGCTATCGTGATGAACGTCAAAAGCGCCCCTCGTATCTTGATCGTTGACGATAAAGAGAGCAATCTGCGCTTGCTCAGGTCTACGCTTGAGCCGAAGGGCTACGAGGTGGTCTCGGCTCGCAGCGGAGTCGAGGCTCTGGAACTTGTTTTCCAGAACCTGCCCGATCTGGTTGTGCTGGATGTGCTCATGCCGGGCATGACGGGTTTTGAAGTGGCGCAGCAAATCCGCGCCCATCCTGAAAGCCAGGGCATGCCGGTCTTGATGTTGACGGCGCTCAGCGAGATACGCGATAAGGTGAGAGGGCTGGATGCAGGCGCCGACGACTTTTTGACCAAGCCGTTTCACCCGGTCGAGTTGCTGGCCCGTGTTCGCTCGCTGCTGCGTATCAAACAACTGCACGACGAGCTGCAGGCCAAAAACGCGCTGCTAGAGCGCATCCTCATGCGTTACATTTCCGAAGATGTGGCCCGCGAAATTTTGGACAACCCCGACCAAAATTTGCGCCTGGGCGGGCAAAGCTGCGAGGTCAGCGTGTTGTTTGCCGACATTCGCGGCTTTTCTCATTTTTCAGAAAAACGTGAAGCCTTGCTGGTTACCCAGGTGCTCAACACTGTCTTTAATAGACTGTCACCGGCGGTTTTTGAATACCGCGGCACGTTAGACAAATACCTGGGCGATGCTATCATGGCTTTTTATGGCGCGCCCATCCCATCGTCCAATAACGCCGAGCAAGCCGTGCGCACGGCCTGGGTCATGATGCAGCGCTTTGCGCAGCTTTGCCAAGACGATCCCATCACTATGAGCGAACTGGGCCTGGGGGTGGGCATTAGCACCGGCGAGGCGGTGGTGGGCAACGTTGGCTCGGAGCGCATCATGGGCTATACCGTCATTGGCAAAACGCCCAACACGGCCAAGCGCTTGCAAGAAAATGCCCGGCCGGGCCAAATCCTTATTGACGAGCGCGCTTATCAGACCGTTCAGGGAATCGCTTACGCCCGCGAAATCGAACCGCTGCAACTCAAGGGCTATAGCGAGCTGGTGCGGGCCTACGAAGTGCTGTCTGTCAAAGATAGCCTGGAGCTTGCCCTGCCGCGCCTGACCGAGCCGGCCTGGGTGATATAGGGAGGGAAGGATGCAAACGCTCTTTGCTTCGGTTCGGTGCCTGGAATGTGGCAGCCACATGCCCGCCGACCTGTTTGCAAGCTGTTGCCAAGCCTGCGGCAGCTCTTGGATTGAGGCGCGTTACGACCTGGCCGCCTTGCCCGCCGATTGGGCCGGCTTGCTGGCAAGGCGGCCGACCAACCTGTGGCGCTATTGGGAATTGTTACCCTTTCCTCAGGACTTGGCCATTGTCTCGATGGGTGAAGGCTGGACACCCCTCACCCGCGCCGAGGGACTGGAGCGTGAATCTGGGCACGCGGGCATTTGGGTCAAAGACGAGCGGCAACAGCCTACAGGCTCGTTCAAAGATCGGCAGGCGGCGCTGGCAGTGAGCGTCTTGAAGGCGCAGGGCATCACCGAGCTGGTGTTGGCTTCCACCGGCAACGCTGCCGCGGCCTATGCCGCTTATTGCGCGCGGGCGGGCATCAAGCTGTGGGTTTTTCTTACCAGTTCGGTGCCGGCTGAAAAAATGCGCGAACTGGCGCTGTACGGCGCAGAGATGGTCAAGATTGCCGGCACGTATGACCAGGCCAAAGATATAGCCGCCGATTTTGCCGCCCGCCGCGGCATTTACCTCGATGGGGGCGCCAAGAGCATTACGGGCAAAGAAAGCATGAAGACGATTGCTTTTGAAATCGCCGAGCAGCTTCCCCCCCTTACGTCCCCCCCGCAGGCGGGGGGGCAGGGGGGGGGATGGCAAGCGCCCGATTGGTACATCCAGGCTGTGTCTGGAGGCATTGGCCCCATTGGAGTGCTCAAGGGATTTACCGAGCTGTACGAGGCAGGCTTGATTGACCGTGTGCCCAAGCTGGGCATTGTGCAGGTAGAAGGCTGCGCGCCAATGTCGCGGGCGTGGGAAAAAGGCCAGGACAAAGCCGAGCCGGTTCAGCCCGATACCCTGGTCACCGTGTTGGCCACCGGCAAGCCGGGTTTTGCTTACGAGCTTTTAAAGCGGGCCTGCGACCGCTACGGCGGCGCGATGGTGGCCGTGGGCGATGGCGATGCTTTTCGCGCCATGCGCCGTGTGGCTCGCCTGGAGGGTTTTTCAATGGAGCCGGCCGCCAGTGTGGCTTTTGCCGGGCTGGAAAAATTGCTGGCCCAGGGGCGCATTCAGCCGGGTGAGCAAGTGGTCGTCAATTGCTCTGGCCACACCTTTAGCGCCGAAAAGCACGCCTTGGAAGATCGCTATTTCTTCCACCTGGAGATGGCGGCTACATCGGCCAGCCAGCTTCCTGCCGAGGGTTTGGCGATGGCGCTAGAACAGCTCGACGAGCAGGTGACGACCATCGTCGTCATTGACGATAGCCCCCACGACACGCGCCTGATTCGCCGCTTTTTGGAAAATTACAAGCAGTATCGCGTTCTCGAGGCTCATACTGCGCTAGAGGGTTTAGAGTTGGTGCGCCAACGCCGGCCGGACCTGGTGGTGCTAGACCTGGCCATGCCTGGCCGAGATGGCTTTTCAGTGCTGGCTGAGCTCAAGACCGATGAGCGCACCCGCCAGATTCCGGTGGTGGTAGTATCGGGCAAATCGCTAGAGCCTGACGAGTGGCAATACTTGCACCGTTATACCAACTCTGTTTGGCAAAAAGGCCGCTTTAATGCCAGCGAGTTGGTGCGCCACCTGGCCCAAACCTTGGGCGATGAAATCGCCTTGCCGCCTGTGCAGCGGCGCAACAGAGACGGCCAGCACGATGACGTTTGGCAGCCTGCCCAAGCCAATCGCCCCCACATTTTGGTGGTAGATGACCACGTGACCGACGCGCGCCTGCTGCATCGCCTGTTCGAGGCGAACCATCGCTTTGAAGTAACCGAGGCTTATTCGGCGGCAGAGGCCCTGGCGGCTATTGAGCAAGCCGTGCCTGACCTGATCATCTTGGACTTGACCCTGCCAGATATTACGGGCGAGCAATTGCTAGGGTTGCTGCGTCAGCGAGAGGAAACGCGGGCTGTGCCCGTGGTGGTTGTTTCGGCCAGAGATATTGATTCGACGCTGCGGGCGCAACTGGCAACCCAAGCCGAATCGGTTTGGTCCAAGGCAACGATGGACCGCAGCAGTCTGCTGGCCCACATTGAAACAATTTTGCCGGAGTAGAGCGTATGAACCACAATACGGTTTTGTATATTGAAGATAACATTCACAACCGCGCCATCGTCCGCCGGATCCTTGAATCCAAGGGCTACACCGTCATCGAAGCCGAAGATGGTGTGGCCGGGCTTTTGATGGTAGAGGAATTAAAGCCACCCCTGGTCCTGCTAGACATTGGCCTCCCACGCATGGACGGCATGGAGGTGGTGGCGCGCATCAAGGCCAACCCAGAGCTAAACAGCATTCCGGTGATTGCCTTGACCGCTTCGGCCATGCGCGGCGACCGAGAGCGCTTTTTGGCCGCTGGCTGCGATGATTATCTATCTAAACCCGTCCGCGCCGTGGAACTGATTGAAAAGATTCAAACCTATCTGCCCAATGGAAACGGAAGGCACTAGGGGACGCATGATGACGACTGTGGTTCGGTTGCCCAGCGAGCTGGGATACGAAAAGGTGGCGATGGCCTCGGTAGCGACCATTGCCAAACGCATGGGCTTTTCCCCCGACCGGGTTGAAGACATCAAAACCGCCGTAGCCGAAGCGTGCCTCAACGCCATTGAGCACGGCAACCAAATGAATGTCTCGCTGCCGGTGACGGTCGAGTTGCGCGAAGACAACGCTGCCCTGGAAATTTGCGTTTCGGACCAGGGAAAAAAACAAATACCATGTCAGTTGCCTTGCCCTGGCGACCATCCCTCCAATCGTCACTGGGGACTGTTCCTGATTCAACGCCTGGTGGACGAGTTTAGCTTGGGCACGTCACCCCAGGGCGGCAACGCCATTTATATGCGGCTGTACCTGGCGGCGGCATGTTGAGAAAATCGTAACTACTCAGCCATACCCTTCGACTGCGCAGCGCGCACCCTGAGCGGAGCGCAGCAAAGTCGAAGGGGCGCGCTGCTCCGCTCAGGATGCTGAGTAGTTACAGAAAATCTAGAATTATGGCATAATGCTGGATAGAATGAGAGAGAACGCGATGAAAACGATTCTGCTGATGGAAGATGATCCCTACGAGGCCCAAATGGTGATTCGGGTGATGGAACACCAGGGCTATCAAGTCGTGCACGCCCCAGATGGTGAAAGCGGCCTGCAGTTGGCCCTGGAGGGGCATCCCGATATTATTTTGCTAGACCTGGGCCTGCCCGATTTGGATGGCCAAACCGTGGCCGGCTTGCTCAGGAGCATGCCGCACCTGGCTCAAGTGCCCTTGGTTGCCGTGACAGCCTGGCCGCCCGATACTGCCCGGCAAATGGCCAAGGCGTATGGCTGCAATGGCTTTATTTCCAAACCCATTAGCCTCAGAGATTTTCCCTCCCAGGTTGCCGCTTACCTGAACCCGGCCGCGTGGTCGAATCTGGCTAACCGCAATTTGCAAACTTGTCACTAGATGTCTATAGAGGTCAAAACCTAAATGTCATTACCACCCTCATCATCTAGCGATGTCTCCTCCGTGCCGCAGCCCGAGGTGGGGGCATCTGCGCCTCAAGCCCAAACAAAAGCCTCGCCGCCTTGGTCGTGCCAGTGCAGCGAATTGTCGCCAGTTCGCTTGTTGCCTGCCAGCCAGTTTTCGTGGGAAGAACTGACCCGGGCCTATAACCAGACCCGCGTTGATTATATCGTGCCCATGCCCATGAACGTCGCCCGCCTGCGCGAATACGTTCGCAATTATGACGTGAATATGGATGCGTCGGTTGTGGCCCTGGAAGGAAGCCAGATTCTGGGCCTGGCGATGCTGGGCGCGCGCCCCGAGCATAGTTGGGCCACGCGCCTGGGAGTGCTTCCCATCACCCGGCAGCGCCACGTGGGCCAGGCGCTGATGGAATACCTGATCGAGCAATCTGCCCGCCTGGGGAGCAAATATGTTATCCTCGAGGTCATTCGGGGCAATGAGCCGGCCTACCGGCTTTTTAAAAAACTGGGCTTTTGCGAGGTGCGCGAACTGTTGGTGCTCCGCCGCCCTCCCGGCCTGCCAAGCTCAGAGTGGGGCAAGGTGGCTTTGCCCATGCCTTATACCGCCCAGGTGATGGATCACCATCAAGCCATTGGCTTGTTGCGCGGCTATCGCGGCGTTCCAGCGTGGTTAAATGAGGCCCATTCGCTGGAAAACGCGGGCAATATTGCCGCTCTGCAAGTCGAGCTAAAGCATGGCGGGCGCGGCTGGGTTGTGTACCAGAACACGGTCTTTCAGTTGGGGCGCTTGGTGATGCAGACTGAGATGGGCGACCCCCGCGAGGTGGGCCAGGCCTTGTTGCATGCGCTTCACACGCGCCATCCCGCTCAAGATACCAACACTGAAAACATTTCCCTCGATGATCCTCATTTACCAGCCATGTTGGACCTGGGCTATCTGGAATCTTTTCGCCGGATCGAGATGCGGCTAGACCTTATTGTTCCCTAATTCCCGCCAGTCTCTTTGCCAGCAGCATCTTTTCTTCCAGCTTGGCCAGCCGCGCCAGCATAATCCTCTGCGCCTGCGGCGACCCAGCCCCATGCATTGACTCGGTGAGATAAGCTGCTTTTCCGGCAACTTGACTCTTGCTTGTAGAGGCTGGGGTTCTGTGTTTGTTGATGGTTACGATATGCTTAGGGAGATGACTGTCTCATCGCCTGCAATGTTGCGCGCTTTTAGCCGCAACGGCTTTTGGCTGCATCGGATGGTTCCATCCCACAATTGTTTGGTTTTGACGCCATTGAGGATGACATAACCAAGTTTGTCAATTTTGATCTCTGTATCGCTGCGCCATACCCCTTCTGTGTTAGCGCAGTCGAGGCTGATTAGCTCGATTAATTCCAGGCCGGTGTCGCTAATTTCTATTGGCTTGGCGCTGCTGCTAGGCGCGCGATTCCCATTTTCTTCATCATCGTCAGTTTCGAGGGCGGCCGCAAGCCGCAATTGCTTTTTTCGCCGGCCATTTACAGATCGCTTTTGATTGTAGGCGTCAATCTTTTGGATCAAACGATCTGAAATAAAGCGGGTAATTTCAACAACATACTCATCGCCGCTTGGGGCAGCCTGGTATTCCACACTATCATTGACAACAACCTGGTCCAAGAGTTGCTTGAGGTCGCGCAGTTCCACTTGAATGAGCGTGGGGTTCTTGTCCTGGATAAACCGGGTCAGTTCCGTTTCATCCTCAATATCTACATAGTAAACAATGACCCGTTTCACCTCTTCCGGCAGGTCAGGCATAGCGCCATTCAAGATGCTGTTTAGCAGCGGAATATCCAGCGCCTTTTGGGTGTGGTCGAGCAAGTTGGGGATATAGACCGGCATCATTCCCTGCTGGCTGTCGTGGATAGCGCCGGCCCAAAATTTATCCAGACCGTCCTCGTCGCGCAAGCCGAGGATGAGCTGGCGCAACTTGTCCATGGTTTGGGCCGGATTGCGAAAGAGCGCCACGCCGTCTTGAATTTCCAAAATATCAAAAGACGCCCCGGCCGCCAGCAGCCGGTCGCGCGCGGTTTGAATGCTGTTGAGGCCCACATCCACGTGGATAAAGCGCCGCCCCAGGTCGCGCGCCGCCTTGGCTGCCACGCCGCTGCCGCCAAAAAAGTCGGCCACGAGCATGCCAGGGTTGCTACTGGCTTTAATGATGCGCTGCAGCAAGGCTTCGGGTTTTTGGGTGGCATAGTCAGTTCGTTCAGCAGCTTGTGAATTCACCGGGTTGATGTCATCCCATAAAGCTTGACAAGACATTCCTTCAAGTTCATCTAGATAGACTTTGAGCCGAATACCGCCGCTTTTTGTAAAATGTAACCGGCCTTCGTTGTCCAAACGCTCCATTGTTTCGATAGGACAGCGCCAGTAAGAAGAGCAACCTTTGTAAGTATAATAATAACCTTGCCCGCTGAGTCCTTTTGCGGTTAGGTTCCCATCCATCCATTTACGTCCATCTGGATCTTGGCGATTAAATCGGCCAATATATTCGGGCGAGTGAGGTTGCGTTACCTTGTTGAAAACAAAATCCTCAGCCATTGAATAAAAAAACAGCATGTCGTAATTGACGCCATAGCTATTAGAGTCACTGTGGGCTGTGGTTCGTTTCCAGATAACCTCGCTTCTAAAATTGTCTTCCCCAAAAATTTCATCCATCAATATTTTTACATAGTGTCCAATGTGGTAGTCAAGATGCACGTAAATGCTGGCGGTTTCGCTCATCACGCTCTTGATAGCCAGCAAGTTTTCGTGCATCCAGTTCAGGTAATCTTCCTTGTTCCAAATGTCGCCATACATCTTTTCTTCAAAGGCTTGCAGCTCATCGTCGGCCAGTTCTTCTTCCGCTTTGCGGATGGCCTCGGCGGCGCGGGGATTGCGGCGGAGATAGATTGTCTTGGCGTAATCCGCGCCAGAGGCAAAGGGTGGGTCAATGTAAACCAAATCTATCTTGATACCTTTGTCCTTGAGGTAGGCGCAGGCGGCCAGGCACTCGCCGCGAATGACGAGGTTGCCGCCGGGAGGGTCGCCCACGCGCTCGATGGTGTCTGCCTCGTACAGCGGCAGGCCGCGCAAGACGCGCTGAACCACGCGGTCGTTATCACGGTAGCGCAGTGCGCGCGCCGTGCGGGTAAAATTAGCCAGGATGGCCTGGCCGTCAATGGTGTTGGGACTGTATGGAATGTATTTGATAGGCATCGGGTTTCCTTCTAGTCGCTTGCCGCCGGCGCCGCAATGAGCGCTTCAGGCGCGGCAAAGAATGACACGATCTTGTTGCGCAACAGTTCCAGGTTGAGCTCGGGCGGGTCCTCGTCGCGCAGAAAGATAAAATCAAAATAAGCATAGCCAAACTTGGCCCGGTTAATCCGCAAAAAGTCGGTTTCCACAAAACGCTTTTTCTTTTTGAACTCGGGCTGAGACTCAAAGCCGCTGCCCTTGGTTTCTACCAGCAGCGCTTTGTAAATCGAACGGTCAGCCTTGCGCTGTAGAATCAAAAAATCGGTGGTATAGCGGCCAACGTTTTTCCAAAAGCCGTCTTCTTGGGCGTAGCACTGAATGACAAATTCCGTCAGCCCGCGCTCGCCGTTATAGTAAATTTCCAATTGCCGGTCCTGGAACACATCCAATGTGAGGCACGCTTCCAGGAAAACTTTTTCAAAGCCGCTTTGCTTGAAATCGTAAGGCAGATAATGAAAGGTCTGGTCTTTGCTTTTGACGGCAAGGGTAAAAGGGGGGAGCAAATCGGGCGCGGCCGGCGCAAAAGGATTATTTGGATCAGGCTGAAAACTGGCCTGCCGCCGCTGGTTTTCCTGCTGGCGCATTTGGTCAAGCTCGGCCATTGTTTTGTGTGTTTTGTCATACTTGAGAATATTTGCCGCGTCCTGATCAGTGGGATATAGTTTGGCGTGTTTTTTCACGGGATCCAACTCGGCAACCAACAACAGTTCCGCCCTCTTTGGGACAACCTCTTGGCGCGTCTCAAGTTGTCGCCTGGCGCTAAAAGCCAAACGGATACGTGCGTTGATGCGGTCTCGATCATACAATGCGTTAAAGCATCTTGCGCCGTTGCGCGAGCTTGTGATCATTTCGAAAATTTGCGCCAGTTGAGAGCGACGAGCGTCTAGTTGCGCCAGCGACAAAGTGCCCAAGCTTTCTCTGGCAATTTCAGCCAGCCAGAAATCCAAGCGCGCCCGCTCGCCTTGCGTTTCACTTATCGTATCAGTGCGGTAAACCTCTAATTCTGCTCTTGCTTCCCCAACCAGTTCTTCGGTCTGCACCTGAGCATGAGATTTATATTGGCCCAGCTTGGCCGCCAGTTCGTCCAGCCGCAACGCGGTTTGCGGGTCAGGCGACACAACCAATGTGTCATAGTCAATTCGAAGCTGGTAAAAGTCAATGGTGGACAAATTCAAGTGCGCCATGCGCGAGCGGCGGATTACCTCGTCGGTGACGTCCCGGCTCAAGCTATTAACTTCGGCGACGCTGGTTTGTTGTTCTTCGCTCAGTTGCTTGTCCAAAATTTTTTCATTGTCGCTATTGAGCCAGATGAGGGCAGTTTCGTTTTGGCCCTTGTCCACCTGGCGCAAGCAGCGGCAACTGGTCTGCAATACCATATTGGTTGGGCTATCGCCTTTTTGCGCCAGGATGACGCCGGTGAGGCTGCGGCAGTCCCAGCCTTCTTTGCCCACCTGCACCAGGAGAATGATTCTCTTTTTTGAAACGGGCAAGTCAAGTGAAGCAAAATCAATTTCATCTTGCGGCGCAATTTTGTAATCTTTGTTGCCGCGATGATATTTCAGAATATCATCGGGATGGATGCTCAATTCTCGAACAAGAAAAGGCAATATTTCTTCTTCCAGGCGTGGAATAGAGCCGCAATAAATAGCCAGCTTGGCGCGCGCGCCGTTCTGGTACACCGTATCGCCGTAACGCTGATAAAATTCTTGCGCGCCGCGCCGAATAATTTCCAGGGGCTCCAGATTGCGCGCCGTCTGAATAATGGGCTTTTTCAAAAAGCGGCGAATGGCGCGTATCAGGGGATAATAATAGACGGTATTGGTTATCTGCTTGAAACGCAATTGAACTCTGTCATTCACGGCTATTTTTTCTGCGTCGGGCAAATACGGCGTGCCAGAATAGCCCAAGACGGCTGTGACCACACCATTCCGGCTCCACTCGCTCACCACACGGCGCAGTTTTATATCCTCGCTGGTGGCGTGATGCACTTCGTCAATATGAATGGCCAGGTGGGGGATTTGGCCAATCAGGTGGCGCAATTCATTGGCGGCCCGATCTTGCTCATCTTCTGTTTTTTCAATCAACTCCATTTGCGCGCCCAGCTCCAATCGCTCCAGGATGACCTTCTCGGCGTTCACCACAAACACTAATCCCATTGGATCAGGCTCGCTAATGAGCGCGTTGACTTTTTGGGCGTTAGGATTGCGAGCGCGATTGCTGCGCTTGGCAGATTTGGGTTGATCGAGGATTTCAAAGCGAACAAGCCGTTTAATGTCACTGGCAGCCGGCTCTGGCAACACCCAGCTTGGATCAAATCTCTCGATAGTCTTGAGACTGGGAACAATGGACGATTTCAAGCCCGAAGGCGCCAGCACCAAAAAGTTGTGGGCAAACAGGGGATTGTCCGGCTCGTTGCGGGCAAAATACAAGTCTAGGTAAATGAGCGCGGCGATTAAGAATGTTTTGCCTGCGCCCATCGGCAGACTGAAAAGATAGTCGGCGTAATCTATGTTATAAAAGATTTGCCTGATGACGCTTGGATAATCAATGCCGGCAGAATCCTCCAAGATGGCGCGTTCTAGCTCTGGCAGTAAAGAGGCGCCGCCATTGGGCATGCGCGCCAGTTGAAAGAGCGCCCGCGCCGGGATGTTTTGTTCAAGCGTCTCGCGAGTTCGGGCGTCCAGGCGGATTTTACCCAGGTTCATCGCTTCCAAGAAAAAACCCTCGGCAAACAAGTCCGCCAGTGGCTTGTTGTTTCCGGCCAGCTTGAGAAAGAGATAGGTTTCTATGGCCTCAATCTGCGCGTCGCGTAATTCGGCCTTGTTTCGGATATAGTCAAGCAGTGGCTTGACCATGCACTCGCTAGATTGAAGCCAGCGGCTCTTTTTTGTCTGAATAAGGTTGTGGAGCATAGCTATTTGCCTTTGCCAAAATGCGATTAAAGCACGCTGATTATAACCTGCTGGCGCATTACTGGCAAGCAAAATAGCTAAGGCGCAATCCGCATGCGTTGACGGATAGTCTGGTTGTGTTGTGAGTGGCACAAAAAGAGAGCCGGCATATAGTTCACCGGCTCTCTTTTTTGCTTGTTGCTCAGGGCAGCATGGATGTGTCAATGTCAATGTTGAACGGGTAGATCCTCCCCGGCCAGGTCGAGTCTTGCGGCGTCGTTTCGATGCCCTTGACCCACGGCTTGACCAGGTACGAGTTGACATTGTTCCACATAAAGGCGGCCGGCAGGGTGTCTACCAGCAGGTCTTGCGCTTGCTGATACAACTCCATGCGCTTGGCGGGGTCCACAGTCGAGTCGGCTTCATCGGCCAGCTTGTCAAAATCGGCGTTAGAGTAGGCGATGCGCTCGCCAAAAGCGCCGGTCTTCCAATAGACGCTCAGCCAGTTCTGTGGATCGGGATAGTCGGCGCACCAGCCCAAGATGTACATCTGCGGCGCGGTGGACTGATCCTTGGTCAGCGCGGTGTAGGTGGTGCTTTCAACTGGGTTCAGCTCGACATCAACACCCAGCACGTCCTTCCACTTGGCCACCAGCCACTCGTTGCGGGTGCGGTTGCGGGGGGTGTCGCCAAAGGTGTCTACGATCTTGGGCAGCTTGTCAACCGAGCCATAGCTAGACTCGGCCAACGCCTTTTTGGCTGCCTCAGGATCAAAGCCCCAGCGGGTCTCACCCTCTTTGTAGCCGGGAAAGCCCTTGGGAATCCAGGTCAGTGTGGTGCTGCCCAGGCCCTTGAGCACATCGTTGACCCATGCATCGCGATCCAGGGCCAGCGCAAACGCTTCACGCACCTTTTTGTCGGTAAAGGGTTCCTTCAGTTGATGGAACATTACGGCAAATGTGCACGAACCGGGATTGATCATGGTTTCCTTAGACATCACCGGATCGGCCTGAGCGGTGGGCAGGTCTTCGGCGGCCAGAGGGATAATGTCGAACTCGTTATTACGATAAGCCTGGAAAGCGACGGCTGTATCGGTGATGTAAGAGAATTCGATGTCCACCTTCATCTTTGATCCCCAATAGTTCGGGTTGGGGCCAAAGTAGCCGCGCACGAATGGTTCGAGGCTCTTGAGCACGCACGGGCCATTGCCAATCTGGTACTTGGAGCTGTTCCACCAGTTGTCGCCGCCTTCGGTGATCAACTCTTCCTTGGCCGGAAAGGTCACCCACAGGCCCATGACCACGTGAAAGTAGGGGGCCGGCTTGGACAGTTTGATCTTGAGGATGCGGCAGTCGGCTTGCTCGTAATCCTTGCAGGGTTGTCCGGCCATATCCAGCGCCTGCACGCTCTGGTTGATGGCCTCTTCGCCCTTTGTCTTGGCGTCGCCCTCGCCGGTGCGCCAATCTATGGCGCCCACAATCTCGTCGGTGATGGCGGCATACTCGCCGGCCGTTTCCGGGTTGATGTTGCGCTTGATGGCGTATTCAAAGCGCTTGGCGTTCAGCAGGCTGCCGTCGCTGTACTTTAATCCCTCGCGCAGGGTAAAGGTCAGCTCGGTCGCATCGGTATTGTATTCCCACTTTTCAGCCGAGCCAGGGATGGTCTCTAGCTTGCTGTTGAGGCGGGTCAGGCCTTCGTACATCAGCAGCAGGTGAGAGATTTCAACGGCGAAAGACGATTTTTGCGGGTCAATGATGTCGGGATAGGTGCCAACATTGACGCGCAGAACCTTGGGTTTTTCAACCGGAACCTGTGGTTGAGGAGTGGTGGTGACGACGACGACTTTTTCTGTGGTTGTGCCAGGCTCTTTGACTACAACGGTCTGGACAATTGTTTCGGGCGTGGGCGTGCCGCAGGCGCTGAGAACCAGGCCGGCGACGACCAGCAAGCTTACCAGAGACCACGCTTTCTTGTTAGGCATTTCTTCTTCTCCTTCTCATGTTATGGTTTGATACATTATGTTTGGTGAATGTCTAGTGTTGTTTGCGCATTTTTGCTGCGATCACCCCCTTTCGTGTTTTCAATTTGGGCTCTTTGGGATTTCGCGTGGTAGACCTAACCCCTTGGCCCCCTTCCTCCCACTCCCCCCTTTGAGGGTCGCGGGACAGGCTACGAGGGAAGGGGGAACACTCTCCCCTCTCCGCTTCGGGGAGGGGCTGGGGGAGGGGTCCACCAC
>JBGSMF010000433.1:0-6654 GCA_041740315.1 Thermoflexales bacterium | reverse complement strand
GAGTTTTGTCCTGTTGAATGGAGTTGGTAGCTGCACACTGTTAGCTTGATTAACGGCATCGGCAGTATAATTTTCTATTGCCTTACCCGCATCATGTCCCAGAAGAGGAACTCTATATGCAGCAGCCGCAAAAAGTCGCTCTCCAGCAAGCATCGGAGATGGCGCAGTGCAGATAGCCGTGTAATCTTTTAGTCCAACCTTGGCGGCAAAAGCCAGATTGGCGTGCAGTATACTTACTTGGAAGCCTGCTTCTCTAGCACATGCTTGAAGTACGTGAACGCCCAAAGGAACATGGTTCACAGCGGCAAGTGGCGGCACAACAAGTAGAATGTCGCCAGGAGGTATCAATGTTGAAATAACTTTGGCCACCAGATCTTCTCCTAAACAAGTTATAGATTACCCGTAACTGCTCAGCCTGTCATTCTGAACGAAGTGAAGAATCTTTTGCATAGTTCATCCAGAGATTCCTCGGCGCAAAACTTGTCCTGAGCAAGGCCGAAGGAAACGCGCCTACCCAGAAACTTGTTCTGTCACCCTGAGCCAAAGGCGAAGGGTCTAGACTCTTCCCTGACCTGCGCTGCCGCACAGGCAGGGCAGGCGGGCGCTACGCGTCCTCAGAGTGACATTTTAAGTTTCTTACCCCTGGCATAGCGCCAGAGGCGATTTGAGTTCTCAGAATGACACTGGGCTGAGCAGTTACGATTACCCTAACTGACACAATAAAAGACGAGCCTAACAACCAAAGGGTATGGTTGACCTATGCTCGCCTTCCTCTCTGGCGCAAAATTATTCTACCACCAAGCCTCTCCTCGGTCAACCACAAATTGTGGCCCACGGTTTTTTGCTCTTGACAGGTAATTTGTATACTGAGACTGCACCTTAACAATTTCAAACCCGCACAGGATCACAAAGTGCTCCCAACGCGTGACGGGCAGCGATTTCAGCATGTCCGTCACGGTGATCAGATCGCCTGCCAGAAACGCATCGATGAATGGGGCGGTATCAGAATGGCGGGCGGCGGTTTCGCGCAGATGCATGGTTAGCTGTTGATTAGTCTCCTTCGCGCTGCCTGATGTCGGCAGGTGAGTCGACATGAGTTCAGCATTACCCGCGATCAACACCCGATTCACCACATCACACACGATTGAGATACCAGAGTGCGCGACATAGGCAGTCGGAGCAGGGATTGGATCGATGAGCGGGGCTTGGCCGGCGTCCTCATCCAGCCAGTGATCAAGTTTGAGCGCGGCAAGCTCACGCTCGGCTTCGGCAGTATCATCGCTAGTATGCACCAGATTGCACACGCCGTTATCGCACCAAAAGCCGCCTCGGATTGACCCTGCCGCTGCCTCAGCGGGCTGCGTCTTGCCTTTGACGCTCGACAACGTCGGGATGGCATTTTCGCCGTGCCAGATCGTCACCAGCGATGGCCCCATCATCAGCAGTCTGATCATCAGATGCCCATATTGCAGCTCCTCAGCGGGGATGCTGTCGTACTCGCGGATAGCTTCGGCGGGGTCTTGCTCGGCAGGCGGCTCTTCACCCGGCTCCTCATAGAAGCGCAGGATTGAGTTGATGTCATGGTTGATCCACTGACGGCGCACGATCTGAAAACCTGTCGCTGCATGGATCGCGTGATCGAGGTTGCCCCATAAGCGGCTCTGAGTGCAATCCGGCGAGTACACCGTCAGCCCCGCCTGCTGATCATGAAATAGCTCTCTGAGCAATGCCATACCTCTTCTCCTCGTATAATATGAGTCCACTGAAAAAACTCTGATTTTTACCGCAGAGCACGCCGAGGCCGCAGAGTTTTATCCGCAGGACGGCTAAGCCTAGATTTCGCACCTTAAAAACTGAATACCGAGGATGATGCAAAGGCGCACCCTCCGGGGTAAAATGGGTGGTGCTGACAACCATTCTCCCAGAGAGTGCTTATGTCTATTGTATCACAACCACGCTAGGGTGATTTATCGTCTTGGGGCATTTGGTTAATCGTCGTGGTGGTGACCCTAGTGTCCCCCTGGCGTCCCTTGGCTGTTCCAGTTTCAAGCGGGGCAGTCCCAGCGCCACTTGGTCAAGCGCCAGAGAGGATCTTGGAGCTATGGCAAAGCCCGCACACTTTGTTTCCCTTGATTCAGCCAGTCGTTACGCTACCGCTGGCGAGTGGTTTGGTTTCAGGTTCAGCAGTGGCAACAGGCGATGCGAGGGTGGGTATTACTAACTGGGCGCTTGTTGGCGTGCCGCACGTTAGCGGAAGTGATTCAAGTGTTGACCCGGCGGTGCGTAGCACGTTATCTGGGTATCTTGCCGGTCCTGTGGCTGTTGCTGGAGCGTTTACACGTGCGTGAGATCATCAACCGTTACTGTCCGACGGAAGGTCAAGTGGATCACGGGGCGGTGAGCGTGGTGATGATTCTCAACCGCTTGGTTGCGCCGCGTCCGCTGTACCAGGTGATGGATTGGCTGGCCGGCACTGTCTTGAGCGATTACCTGGGTGTGCCAGCCGCCAAGTTCAATGATGATCGTCTGGGGCGCACCCTGGATGCCCTGGCCGCCCACACCCAAGCCATCTGGCAGGCGATTGTGAGCCAAGCCTTGCTGTACGACAAGATTGATTTGTCGGTGCTGTTCTACGACTTGACGGCGCTGGTGATGGCGGGGGACTACTCCGAGAGCGAGTTGGTCAACTATGGGTTTGCGCATAACACCCCCTCTGACAAGCAGAAAGTCAAAGTGGGTCTGGTCGTCAGTGCAGATGGCGGGTTGCCCTGCCTCTTTCAAGCCTGGAATGGGCGCACGGCAGACAAGGCCACGGTCGAGAAGAATATGGAGGCCTTACGGGCGCTCTTGACAGCGCGCCACTGCAATACGCAGCAAGTCCTGATCGTAGGCGATAGTGCCAATTTGAGCAGCGAACTGGCGATGGCCTATGCCAAGCACCACTTGAAGTCCAACGGCGCGCCGAAACCCAATTGCGCCACTCGCCTGTGGGTAAACTGGTGCAGGTCAAAGCCCGCTTAACCGCTGAGGGGGTCTTGACTCTCTATTGGTCCATCAATCGTCAGTCCCTCGCGGAGACCATGCGGGCGGACGGGCGCTATCTGCTGGCGACCAATGATTTGAGTCTAACCCCGGCCCACATGCTGGTGCGCTATCGTGACAAGGATGCGGTGGAGAAACGCTTTCGAGTCTTCAGCAAGTGCGTGTTCGCCCGCTGTTTGTCCACAGTGATGAACGCTTGCGAGCCATGTTGCTCATCAACTTGATTGCCCTGCTGGCCTACAGCTTGCTCGAACGTCAAGCCCAACAACAAGGCCTCGCGCTGACCACTCGCCGCCTAGTGGACTATCTCGCCAGCCTGCAAGTGATCGAACTGGAAGCCTGAGATGGCAGCCGCACGCAAGCCCTGGCCAATCTTACCCTCGAACAACAGCAGTTGATCACTTTGCTCTTGCAAGGGCTAGATCCAGCCTCACTTGCCGGTTTACCCACAGCCTTGGTACCGTTGCTTCCACCAGCACGTGGCGCGTCCATCACCGTAACCAGCGCAGAATCCATCGCGCCGCTGGCCGTGTAACCCGGAGGTGATTGCCCCAACTCTAGGAAGAGTGCCACACGCCCAATCATCGAACACAAGCCATCAAAGACTCTGGCTCTTTTACAGAACCGGCTGAGACAGCTCAATCCTTGACGTTTGCATCTCGTGGTTGCATCCAATACTCGGTTATTCGGTTTTTAAAGTGCGAAAAACAGGCCAAGGCCGTAATTGGGGCTAACTCGGCTTGCTCAGAATTGTCCGATCTTCCCGTGGGCAGTACCTCATATCCTCGAAAAGTAATTTCGGCTAGAGGGCACAGCCTTAGCCTCCACAGTAATGGACTCGATTAGTTCCGGGTCCAAGATTGCATATTTCTCGCACATGCGCAACAAGATACCCTGCGCATCAGCGAGCCCAAAGTTCGACAGATCGGCCTCTCTGAGATAATCCGATATCACACTGACCGTCCCGCATTTTTCCAGTAACATCGTAACAGAGTTGGGAAAATATGCGATGAAATGTTTGAACAGTTGTATCTTCTTGTTAATCCTATCGATCTCTTCTTCCGAGATGCTACGGGGTTTCAACAAAATTGCATCGGGCAGGTGATCTTTTTTCAGCAAATGGTATTCTTCCAGGCTCGCCAGGTAGTCACCGAAGCAATGGACTTTTATATCAACCTGGTACTTTTCGGGGTAGAGATACAATAGAGAGCACGGCTCGATTGACGAGTTATCGTACTCGAATTCAACAAAGCGCGAATACTTGAGAAAGAGCCGAGTTATGTAATCCAGGGTAGTGAAAATGGTTTCTTCCGTGTCGAATGGCAAATAGTAGCGAAAGTATAGATGTGCTCTTACATTGTTCTTGGTATCGATATACTCAAGACATTGTTCTAGTTCAGCGTTGGTGTAGAACAATCTCCTGTCCTTGTTCCGTCTTCGTAACTCAAGAACACTGGTTTCCGGCGAAATCTCGATAACCGCCCAGCTACAGCTTTCTGAAAGGGCATCTACTAGCGTTCTTGAGGGTATTCGCCAGCAGCCATAAGCGAGAGCAATATTCAGCTTTTGTTCTCTTATTCTTCTGAGCAGATCAACATACCACTCATCACTCTTTTCAGACTCGAGACAAAGGTAGAAAAGAGAGAACCCACAAGAAACAGCGGTCTTGATAGTGCGGATTACAGAGTCGGCAGAACGAAAGACCGACGCGTTTCGATTGGAAATTTGCCCTTGTGCCTCAACATTTCCACCGCAAAACGAGCAAGCATACGGACAACCACGCCCCACCTCCAAAAAAAACAGCGGAAAGGAATTGAGTGGTGTGAATCTCGTCCAGAACCTGCACATATCCCTGTACCAATCCCAGTTTCTCAACAAATTGACCTCGGCGAACTCGAGATATTCCATATCGGCAGCCGTGGCAACATACGAGAGTTCATTAAAGACAAGTTCACCGTCATTCTTTCTCCAGACGAGATTGGGCACGTCTCTGAATGCAACGCTCCGGCAGTTTGCGTCAAGAGCGTTGTTGTATAGCACGTTGCAGAGTTCAACGATGGGAACTTCACCATCACCTCTTACGATCGCATCTATCGATGGGTATCCCGACATAATCTCTTTGGCAAAGAAGCTGGCCGTGTAACCACCCAAGAATACAAACACGTCTGGGTTTGTATTCTTGATTAACTTGACAGTGTCTATGACAGCGAGACTCTGGTTTACCCAATGACAATCCAACCCAACGGCATCCAACGTCTCAAAATTCAGGATCTTTTCAATCCGATCACTTGTTACCAAATCGAGACTGATAATTTCTACGTCGACCCCGTTCCGTTTTAGAATGCTTGCCAAAGGAAAAAGCCCCATGGGCAGATAGAAAGCATTCTTTTCCAAAGTATCCTTGGGATTGGCAATGTTTCTATTCCCACAATGGACAAGTCGTACACACAATTGCTTTTTGGAGTTCATATATTTCTCTATTCTGCAAAGTCAAACTGCTCGGTGTGCCACATACAGAGCCTGGAAGTATCCTCGATAGGTTCGTATTGTACAAAAGACGCCCAGTCCTTCTGGCCCCTCCTCATGTTCCGGTACTCACTTTCTCGAATGTTCCGGTATAGGATCGCCGAAAGCAATCCAATATTCCGCAGTCCCAGTCAAGGGAGATCTGCCCTGGGCGGTGAGGAGGTTGTCCGCAACGAGGAGATCTCCAGCTCGCCACGCCAGTCTCGTCGTGGTCGCATCGTAGGCACCCAGGATGGCCAGAAAGTCCGATTCGGAGAGCGATTGTCCATCACCTAGCGCGGTGTCCACACCAAGTGTGGTCGCGACCATCTCCACAGCAGTATAGTCTGAGTCATACTGACGATCTGCTGTCTTCATTGCTGCCTCCACCCACTCAGGATTTGCCCAGTCATTTGAACACCTCGCTTTCGTGGCCATTCGATTCGAATCTACCCAGACATGGGGCAGTTGTTCCACTCGACCAGCAACTATTGCCGCTCGGCCTCGGTCAGCAGAGGCAGGGCCGACACCGGCCGGTCGGGGTCGGCGACGATACCGCCCAGCAGCACCAGGAAATGCCCGACCAGCCGCGCGATGGTCGCGGGGTCGAATAGGTCTGCGTTGTACTCGATCCCGCCCGCCAGGCCCTGCTCGGTCTCATACATGTTGAGTGCCAGGTCGAATGCCGCCGTCTTGTTTTCCACCTCCACCGGAGACACGACCAGACCGGGCATGGAGAGTTGGCCCTGTGAGGCATCCTGCCAGGCGAACGCGACCTGAAACACCGGGGAGTGGCTCAGGCTGCGCGCCACTCGCAACTCGTGCACCAGTTTCTCGAACGGCAGATCCTGGTGAGCGTACGCGTCCAGCGTGGTCTGGCGCACGCGCCTCACGAGCTCCGTGAAGGACGGGTTCCCGGACAGGTCAGCGCGCAGCGCCAGGGTGTTGACGAAGAAGCCGATGAGCGGCTCGATCTCCTGCCGGTTGCGGTTGGCGATTGGCGTGCCCACCACGATGTCGTCCTGCCCGCTGTAGCGCGCCAGCAGCGTCACAAAGGCGGCGTAGAGCGTCATGAACAGGCTGGCATTCTCCCGCCGACTGTACGCG
>JBGSMF010000432.1:0-32573 GCA_041740315.1 Thermoflexales bacterium | reverse complement strand
CTGGACTTTCGGACGAAGCCATTAATTATTTGCACCCAAAAGTTTGACTTTTTTGGCGCTTGGGGCATGATTGATAGTCATTGTTTAGATCGTATTGGACTTAGGAGGAAATGCCATGCCCAAACGCACTATTGCTCTCGACGCGAAGGTACAAGCCATGCAAGAGAGTTTGCATCTGCAAGATGTTGAGGCCACTGCCGCGAAGTATGGTTTATCCGAACGCAGTATGTTTGTCTGGTTCGACAAAGTGAAAGAAGCTTTGCCGGAAATTCTTCAAGAGGCCAAACCGGGGCCCAAAGGGGGGGCGGCCCACCAGCGATTGATTTCGGCCAAGCGGTGAGTAGTGCGGGCTTGTTCTGGCTCAAGGGGGCCTTTTTGGAATTAGGGCTGGATGCGCGCTTGATCGAGGTGATTCAAAACAGCTATCAGCGCCAAGCTGGATTGGATCAGTCCGAGTGGTGTATGCACCATAATTCGGCGGCTGTCATTAGCCAATACAATCAGACCTTGGCGTTCTATCCCTTTTTCAAAGACATGCAGCGCCCGATCCACTTGAGCAGTTACAATAATGATGACTTGGGATTACTGAGTGGTTCAAACCATACTTACCAGTATGCAACCGTTGATCGGTATTTGCGTGAACTGACTCATTTACGGATGAGCGCGCCCGTGGGCGATGCACTGGCCCAGTGTTATTGGCAGCAGTGGTGTCAGCATGGGGCTTGGTCAGAGCAACACGTGTTTTATCTGGATGCTCACGAGAAGATCGTTTGGACCCGCAAGCGCGGGCCGGTGGGGTTTGTCAGTGCGCGCCATGAAGTGCAGGCCTGTTTGAAACAATTCTACATTCATACGGGTAAGGGGCATGTGCTATATTGCGAAACCCAGCCGTGCGATTTGCATGTCAGCGAACACCTGGTGGTGATGCTCAATCACTTTGAAGCGGCTATCGGATACCCGGTCGTGCATGTGATTGTGGTGGATCGCGAAGGGCTGTCCACGGAGGTGATTTTAGCACTTTTGAGCGCAAAAAAGGCGATTGTAACGCTGCTGCGGGCCAATCAGTATGCTGGCGAGGCCGATTTTGAGCGGCGCACACGCTTTTTGAAATTGAAAGACCCGCGCACGGGCTTGACCACGCACCGGGTGGCCGATGCTGATTGGTGGCTAACGGACGAGATAAAAGTGCGGTGTGGTCTACTCTATCCGCTGGATCAGCCCGAGCACTTGGTGGTGGTGCTCACCACCGTCAACCGGCACCGGGCGCCCGATATTCGCCTTCCCGTCATGTGGTACTTGGCGCGCTGGGAAGCCCAAGAAAATAGTTTTCGAGCGATGGAAGCGTTTGTGCAGATTCACCTCAATTTTGGCCTGAACGCTAAACGCCAAGTGCCTGACCGGCGCATCGCCACGCAGATCGCTGAATTGACACAACACGTGCAGGCGGTTGAGACCAAACTGGAGCGCAAGCAGGAGCAATACACTGAAGTCCAAGACCGGATCGAAAATCAACTGGCCGACTATGACAAAAAACTGACCGCCTTTCACCAACGTTCCATCAACCCGCGTCGCCACACGAGCAAAGATGCTAAACAACAAACCGCGTTAGCGGATTATCAACAACGCTACCATGCCCGTTTGGTCAAACGCTTGCGGGAACAACATCAACTCGAAGAGGCAATTGAACAACATCAGATTGAACACACGAAGGTCGTTGCGCAGTTAGCGACGATTGACCCACAGGCCATGTTTTTCGAGATTGATGCCGAGAAAGACCAGCTTATGACGCACTTGCGGATTGCCGTCTATAACAGCGCCCTGTTTGCCCGTGAGCAGTATTTTGCGTCAACCTACCAACACGCCCGACCTGTCACGTTATGGCGTTTGTTCTTTAGCCAGGATGGGTATTATCAGGAGACAGAGGAATGCGTGTGGATCACCCTGAAGCCATTTCGAGATCCACAGTTACAGCAAGCTGCTCTTGAAGCCTGCCAACGATTCAATGAACGATGGATTCGGCTGCAATCGGGCAAGTGGTTGCAAATGACAATTGTTGGGTGCAAATAATTAACCCGCTCGTCCGAAAGTCCAGGGTATGGGAAAATCCAGTTCCCGGTAGCCGCATCCCCATGCGGCCCACCGGAAACTGGAGGAGAAACAATTGACAAGTGGTCAAGAGTGTGCTATTCTTGTCTGGCTTGGTTGCTGTCTTGAAACGCGCGTGTGAGTCAAAGATGTTTTACACAAACAATGTGCCCAGTTTCCCCGCTACAAACCTCGGCGCAAGGGCTAATCTCGATTTCGCACCACAAGTACTCGCCAAAATGTTCCACAACGCTTCCCAAATATGACAAGGAGGTTGGCTATCCGGAATGCTGATTAGTGCGTGCCAGTGTGCGTCTTCAATTGACGAAAGTTGGTGTTCTCATTTCCACTCAATTATGAAGGAGATTTGCTGCGATGAAAAAAATTGCCGTTTTCTTCAATGTGCTTGTTGCCATGTCTTTGCTGCTGAGCGTATTGCCGGCGCAGGCTGCGCCAAGGGGGGCGGGGGACAATTTGCCCCAAGCCGCTGTCGAAACTACGGGCGCGTTTTTCAAGGTCATTGTCAAACCAGGTGTGCTACCGGAGCAAGCTGGCATCGCTCTGTGGCATGATTACGGCGCGTTTGCGCTGTACAGGGTGTCTAAAACAGCTTTTAATAACCTGAGCGCTGACACGCGCAGCCGCTTGCAATTTGTTGAGGATACCTTGTCGTTTGAGAACTTTACCTTTGATACGCAAAAGGGCGGCCTTGACGGCATTCCTGAAGCATTCCGAGTATATGCGCCTAGCGGCAGTGCGTTGCAGGCGATCCAGTTTGTTGGTCCCATCAAGGACGAGTGGCTGCAATCCGTCAGGGCGACTGGCGCAACTCTTGTCCATTACCTTGCCAATTATGGCTACCTGGTGTGGGCAGATGAGCCGGCGCGCGCCAGCTTGACAGAGTTGGTTCACCAGGGCAACTTTATGCAATTCAGCGCCCCGTACCAGACCTATTTCAAATTGGGCCGATCTATCTACCAGCGGCTTGAAAAACCCGCCCAGCCTGAAACAGTCAACGTGGTCATTCAGGTCTATGTTCACCCAGACGTTCAAGCAACCCGGGCTTTGATCGAAAATCTGCTGATCGAAAAACAATCCGAGTGGACCGATATCCTGGCTTATCAGAACATTTATGGCGTGGCGCAGGTAAGCGACTTGGCCGCCATCGCCGCCCGGCCAGATGTAGTGTGGGTAGGCGAACGTTTTGAGCGCGAGCTGATGGATGAAAAGCAAGACCAGATTATGGCCGGGCACTTTAACCCTGGGCAAACCGGCCCCTCGGCCCCCGGCTACTTGTACTGGCTGACCAATACGATTGGTGTCAGCACCAACCCGGCCGATTATCCCATCGTAGACATTACCGACGACGGCATCGGCAACGGCACAGTCAACTCGGGCGACGAGACGATGCACCAGTTTGGCAATATTGCCAATTCCACCCGCCTGGCGTATGTGAGCAACTGCACCAATTCCGCCAGCGGTGAAGGTGTAGACGGTCACGGCCACATCAACACCAGCATTGTGGGTAGCTATGACAACCGCAGCGGTTTTCCGTTCAAAGACCCACAGGGCTTTTTGCGGGGGTTGGGCGTCAACCCGTTTGGCCGCATGGCCGGCACGCGCATCTTTGACCCTGGCTTTGACCAGAGTTCCTGCGGCAGCAGCGACACGGGCGTCATCAAGCATGTCCAAGACCTGGGCGCGCAGATCAACACCAACTCGTGGGGCTGCTCCAGCTGCGCAAGCACTTATGACGATTCCTCGCAAGCCTATGATGTGGGTGTGCGCGACGCCGACCTGACCGAAGCCGGCAATCAGCAGTTGATTATATTCTTCTCGGCCGGCAACTCGGGCTCAGGTTCAGGGACCATTGGCACCCCCGGCAACGGCAAGAACATGATCACGGTGGGCGCTTCGGAAAATGATCGCCCCAGCGACGAAGACGGCAGTTGGACCGATGGCTGCAACATTGGCCCCACCGGCGCGGATAATGCCATGGATATCATTAGCTTTTCCAGCCGTGGCCCTGCGCCTGGCGGGCGTGTCAAGCCAGAAATCATTGCGCCCGGCACGCACATCCAGGGCACAGCCAGCACCAATTCTGGCTATACCGGCAACGGCGTGTGCGACCAGTACCGCCCCTCTGGGCAAACCGAGTTTGCCGCCTCTTCTGGCACCAGCCATTCCACGCCGGCCTCGGCGGGGGTCGGCTCGCTGTATTACTACTGGCTGCAAACCGAGCATGGCCTTACCCCCAGCCCGGCGATGATGAAAGCCTATCTTATCGCTCACCCCACTTACCTTACAGGCGTTTCGGCTAACGATACGCTGCCCAGCAATAACCAGGGTTATGGCATGCCAAATATGGAGCTGGGATTCGATAGCACCGGGCGCTATCTGCTGGATCAAACGCACCTGTTCGACAACACCGGCGAGACGTGGACCTACCGGGGCCGCGTGCAAGACCCCAGCAAACCGGTGCGCATCGTGATGGCCTATACCGACAAGGCCGGCGCCATTGGCACCAGCCCCGAAGTCAACAATTTGAACCTGGAAGCGGTGGTGGGTGGCAGCACTTTTCTGGGCAACGAGTTTTCTGGCCAGTGGAGCGTCACCGGCGGAACCCCCGATGCCGATAATAACTATGAAGCGATTTTCCTGCCGGCCGGCGCCAGTGGCCTGATTGACATTACCGTCACTGCCTTCAATATTGCCGATGATGGTGTGCCCAACACCGGCGACACAACTGACCAGGACTTTGCCCTGGTGGTCTACAACATCGCTCCGCCAGTTGGCCTGGGTTGGCTGGATGGTATTGTGTACGATGCCACCGGCGCTCCCGCCACAGACCCGATTGCGGGCGCGGCTGTGCTGGCGCAAGGCAACATTATCACCAACACCGGCAGCGACGCCAGCGATGCCAATGGCTATTACCGCATGGGGGTGCTTTCAGATACTTTGGTGGTCACTGCCACAATGTTTGCTTACCAGCAGACCGTGATTACCAACGTGCATGTTGTCTCTGGCACAACCACCACCCTCGACCTCCCACTCAACCCAGCGACGTGGTATACGGTGGAAGGCGTTGTGACAGACACCAATACTGGCTGGCCGCTATTTGCCAGCGTGGACGTGGGGGGATATCCTGGCGGCCTGACTGTTTGGACCGATCCGGTCAGCGGCTATTACAGTGTCACGTTGCCCGAAGGCTATGTGTTCGACTTGACCGTGAGCGCGTGGGTGGGTGGCTACCTGGATGCCAACCGCTCTATCGGCCCGCTGACAGGCAATGCCACTGAAAACTTTGCTTTGGAAGTGGATGCGGTGGCCTGTAATGCGCCAGGGTATGACCCAGGGGGGGGAACTGGCAGCTTTTATGATTTTGAGGCCAACAACGGGGGATTTGTTGGCGCCAATGACTGGGAATGGGGCGTCTATAGTTGGGCCGGCACGTGCGAAACCAGTTACCCGCCGCCTAGCGCACATTCAGGCGCCCATATGTGGGGCACCGTCCTCAACGGTTGCTACAACAACCTGGGCGCTACCAGCGTGCTTTCTTTTAGCGCCGATTTGACCGGCCTGACTTCGTCCATGCTTCAGTGGTGGGATTGGTACGATGTATTCGAAACCTTTGACCACAGTGAAGTATATGTCAATGGCGCGCAGGTCTATGATCGCGCTACCACCTATGTCATCCCTACTGCCTGGGAGCAGCACTCTGTAGACCTGACTCCTTATGTTGGAGGCGTGGTCACTATCGAGTTTCGCATGTATGCCACTGCCGTGGTGGAGCGAGCCGGCTGGTATATTGACGATGTGCTGGTTGGAGAGCCGGGGTGCACTTTTCCCACTGGCGGCCTGGTGGTGGGCAACGTGTACGACGCCAATACCAACATCCCGCTGAACGGCGCGAATGTGGAAAATGAAGATGGCTTTGCCGCCACCACCGTAGCCGCGCCCGGCCTGGCGGGCGATGGATTCTATGCCCTCTATTCACCGGCCGGCAGCAAGGTCTTTACGGCCACACTTGCCGGCTACGGCCCGGCCACCCAGACGCCCACTGTATTGGCTGGCGATACCATCCGCCAGGACTTTGATCTGGGCATCGGCCAACCGGCGGTTGAACCCGCCACGCTGCATGCAGTGGTTGGCCTGGGGCTGTCTAACACGCTCCAGTTGACGGTGAGCAACCTGGGCAACGCATCATTCACATACGAGTTCGAAGAGCGAGACGACGGCTTTGTGCCCATCAGCCTGTTGGCGGGCGGCGGGCCAGATCCGTTTGGCTACACCTACAGAGATTCAAATGAAGCAGGCGGGCCAGTCTACAACTGGATTGATATCACAACTACCGGCACACCATTGGGTCTGGCTGACGACGGCGAAGCCAGCGTCACTTTGCCCTTTGCTTTCAACTACTATGATACCGATTCGACCGCGCTGCGGGTGGGCAACAATGGCGCGCTCGTCTTTAATGCCACAACGGGCGACGTAGGTAATACCAACGCCGCCCTGGGCGGGTCTGGCTCCAACAACTTTATCGCGCCGTTCTGGGATGACATTGACGCGGACACGGGCAATGTCTACTATCACACTCTTGGCAGTGCCCCCAACCGGACGTTTGTCGTCGAGTGGTACAACCGCCCGCACTATAGCAACGTGGGCAGCGCCACCTTTGAAGTTATCCTGTTCGAGGGCAGCAACAGGATCCTGTTCCAATACCAAGATGTGGTGTTTGGCAATGCCAGCTACGACTATGGCGCTACTGCCACAGTGGGCATCCAGCAGCTCAGCCCCAACTATTTGCAGTATTCGTTCAATACGCCCTCGCTGTCTGATAACCTGGCAATCATGTTCTATCCGCCAGAGGTGCCGTGGTTGTTTGAATCACCCATCACCGGCACGGTGGGCGTGAGCGGCTCGGTGGTGGTGGACGTGGTGTTTGACGCCTCTGTGCCTGAGGTGACCCAACCGGGCGATTATCTGGCGACATTGCTTCTAACCAGCGATACCGTCTATGAGCCGCTGGAAATCCCGGTGACAATGACGGTTGTTACTTTCCCGGCGGTTGCCATCAACGAGATCCGCATTGACCAGACAGGCACCGATAACGACGAATACTTTGAACTGGCTGGCGCGGCCGGCGCATCGCTCGATGATCTGACGTATCTCGTCATCGGCGATGGCACAGGCGGCAGCGGCGTTATCGAAGCCGTGGTCAACTTGACCGGCAGCACAATCCCAACGGGTGGTCACTTTTTGGCTGCCGAATCTACCCTCAGCTCTACCTTTGGCATACCCGATCTGGTGACATCCCTCAACTTTGAGAACAGCGACAATGTGACTCACCTGCTGGTAGGGGGGTTCACAGGTTCTAACAACCAAGACCTGGACACCAATGATGATGGAGTGCTGGATATTACGCCGTGGGTTCAACAGCTTGATCTAATTGCCGTGATTGGGCCATGGACAATTCCCATAACTACTGAGCATCACTATGGCCCGCCTACCGTCGGCCCAGATGGAGATTTTTCCCCTGGTCACGTCTTTTTGTGCTCCATTGGCTGGCAAATCGGCCAGTTTAACCCGGTGGGAGGCGATGATACGCCCGGTGTAGCCAACAACAACTGCCCGACCGTAGGCGTGCTGCTAGAGCCGGCCGCAGATACCCATGCCGGCGATCCCGGCCAGGCGCTGGCTTACACCCTGCGCCTGACTAACACCGGCAGCCTCACCGATACTTTTGATGTGACCAATACCGGCAATATCTGGGCGGTGCAATTGCCGACCGATGTGTTCACACTGGCGGCGGGCGCCGGCGCAGACCTTGCGGTTCAGGTGACAGTTGACCCCAACGCGCAGGCGGGCGATTCTGATGTGGCAAACATCACTGCCACATCCAGGGCCTATAGTTCCCAGGCTGCTACATCTGTTTTAACAAGCTGGGTGCTTAGCTACACGCTGACGGCGGACACTGTGGGCAATGGCGCGGTAATCAAGGACCCAGACCAGGCTGGCTATGTGCTTGGCCAAATGGTGACGTTGACGGCGGCGCCGGATCCCGGCTGGGCATTTGCCAGTTGGAGTGGCAGCCTGGGCACAGACAACCCCGTGACGCTGACCATCACCGGCGATACAGTTGTTACGGCTACCTTTGAGGTACTCACGTATACCTTGGATCTGGTTGAGGTTGGCAATGGCGCTGCATTCAAAGACCCCGACCAGCCCAGCTACTTGTATGGCGATGTGGTGACGCTGACAGCCACCGCTGGCTTTGGCTGGACCTTTGCCGGCTGGAGCGGCGGGTTGGGCACGGTCAGCCCGGTGCAGGTTACCATCATGAGCAACATGATCGTTACGGCCACATTCACGCAAGACGAGTACACGCTCGATGTGAACACGGTCGGCAATGGCTCGGTGGATGTTGATCCTGACCAGGCCGCTTATCTGTACGGCGAGGTGGTGACGCTGACGGCCACCGCCGATGCCGGCTGGCACTTTGCCGGCTGGAGTGGTGATGTTGTAGATACAGCCAATGTGGTAACGCTTACCATGGACGGCGACAAAGTCGTTACGGCCACGTTCACGCAAGACGAGTTCACGCTGGATGTGAACACAGTCGGTAATGGCTCGGTGGATGTTGACCCCGAACAGACTAGCTATGTGTATGGCGATGTAGTGACGCTGACAGCCACGCCAGGTAGCGGCTGGTACTTTGCCGGCTGGTCTGGCGACCTGGGCGGCTTGGTCAACCCGCAATTGCTCACAATAGACGGCGACAAGGCAGTGACGGCGACCTTTACAGCCGAGCCGCCTCCTACCTACACGCTGGATGTGACGATTGTTGGCAGCGGCACAGTGACGCTCGACCCACCCGGCGGTGTGTATGTCAGTAGCACGGTGGTGACGCTGACGGCCACGCCAGATAGCGGCTGGCACTTTGCCGGCTGGTCTGGCGACCTGGGCGGCTTGGTCAACCCGCAATCGCTCACAATGGACGGCGACAAGGTTGTGACGGCGACGTTTACAGCCGAGCCGCCTCCTACCTACACGCTGACGGTGGTAATCACGCCGACCGGGGCGGGTTCGGTGGAGCAGAGTTCGAGTGGTCCCTACCTGCCTGGCACGGTGGTGACGCTGACCGCCACACCGACGACGGGCTGGCAGTTTGTCGGCTGGAGCGGCGATCTGACAGGCACGACCAACCCAGATAGCCTGGTGATGGATGGCAACAAGACTGTGACGGCATTGTTCGAGCCGGTCACGATTACCTACAAGCTGTTTTTGCCTATTGTCATGAGGAACTATTAGGCGAGGATTGCCAGCCAAGCATTTTACAGTACAGCAAATCTATATAATGTGAATTAGGACAAATGCCAGGTGATTGTAATTGCCTGGCATTTGTTTTGTGAGGTGACACAATGACAAAGCATCGTGACACAATGACCAAGCATCGTTTGGCTTGCATGGTATTTCTTGCGGCTGTGTTTAGCACGTTGATTGTTTCTGAGCGCGCGTACTCTATGATGCCCACTGAGGAAGCGCAGCCGGATGGGATCTCTTTGAGCAAGCTCTCTCCCTGGGTAGTCGAGCATACCGCCGATGGCGCCGAGGCCGAGCTCCTGGTGGTGCTGGCCGACCAGGCCGATCTGAGCGGCGCAGCGATGCTCTCAACCAAGCTGGAAAAGGGGCGCTATGTGTACCAGACATTGTGGAACAAGGCCCAATCAACACAGGGACCAATCTTGCGCTGGCTTCAAGCGCGCGCCATCGAACACCGCTCGTATTATATCGTCAACCTCATTTGGGTCAAGGGTGATCTCAACACAGCCCTGGCGTTAGCGGCGCGGTCGGACGTGGCCCGTATCGAAGGCAACCCGAGGATATCGAATTTCAAATTTAAAATTCAAAATTCCCAGATTTTTAATCTTGAAATTCCCAACGCCATTGAGTGGAACATTGCCAAAGTTAACGCCGATGACGTGTGGGCGATGGGCTATACCGGACAGGGCGTCGTCGTCGGCGCGCAAGACACCGGCTACGATTGGGACCACCCCGCCCTGATTAACCAGTATCGCGGCTGGGATGGAACGTCGGCCAGCCATGACTATAACTGGCACGACGCCATCCACTCGGGCGGTGGTGTGTGCGGCCCCGACTCACCCGAGCCGTGTGATGATTATGGCCACGGCACGCACACAGCCGGCACGGCCGTGGGCTATGATGGGGGGACGAACCAGATCGGCATGGCGCCCGGCGCGCGCTGGATAGGCTGCCGCAATATGGATGAGGGCTATGGCGCGCCGGCTACTTATCTGGAATGTTTTGAATTCTTCCTGGCGCCATATCCCCTGAACGGCACACCAGATGATGGCGACCCGGCCCTGGCCCCAGACGTGACCAATAACTCGTGGGGTTGCCCGACCTCAGAGGGCTGTTCGTGGGGCACGCTCCAGGCCGCCGTTGAAGCGCAGCGCGCGGCCGGCATCATGACGGTGGTCTCGGCTGGCAACGAGGGCAGCAGCGGCTGCCGCACCGTCATCAATCCGCCTTCTCTGTACGACGCATCCTACACAGTTGGCTCCATCAACAGCAGCGATGTTCTAGCCAGCACGAGCAGCAAAGGCCCCGTGACGGTTGATGGCAGCGGCCGCCTCAAGCCCGATCTTGCCGCGCCTGGCGTCAGCATCCGTTCCAGCGTGCCGGGTGGCAACTATCAGGGTGGATGGAGTGGAACCTCGATGGCCGCGCCCCACGTGGCCGGCGCGGTGGCGTTGCTTTGGTCGGCAGCGCCAGCAATGGCCGACGATATTGGCGCTACAGAGTTTTTTTTGAACAACAATGCTTATCACATCTCTAGCAGCTCCTGCGCGCCTCCATCGGGCGTGCCTAATAACCTGTACGGTTGGGGGCGGCTAGATATTTACGCAACAGTCTACGCGGCTTTGCACAATGTCGTAGATGTGGCTGTGGCTGGCGGCGGAACAGTGAGCAAAGACCCCGACCAGCTAGACTATGCCTATGGCGAGATAGTGACCTTGACCGCAACGGCTGACCCAGGCTGGATGTTTGTCGGGTGGCAGGGAGATGTGGTAACCGTCACTAACCCCGTAACTATGATGATCACAGGCAACGAGGCTGTAACAGCTACTTTTCAGTTGACCCCTGCCTATACTTTGGCAGTGGGTGTGGTGGGGGCCGGGGACGTGAGTAAATCTCCCGATCTGGCGGCCTATCCGCCTGGCGCGCAAGTGAGGCTGCTGGCCAGCGCCGCGCCAGAGGCGACCTTTGTTGGCTGGAGTGGTGATATGGTCACTTTTACTAACCCTGTAACGGTGACAATGGATGAAAACAAGGCCGTGACAGCAACGTTTGAAGCGATCCCAACCTACACCTTGGTGGTAGCCGTGGTGGGGGCAGGGGAAGTGGTTCAAACTCCCGACCTGGCGGCCTACCTTTCTGGCACAATAGTCCATCTGACAGCCGCGCCATTGATTGGATGGCAGTTTGTGAACTGGAGCGGCGACCTGATCAGTTCAACCAATCCGGCTAGCCTGACAATGAATAGCAACAAGATGGTGACGGCTACTTTTGAGGCCATTACCTATACTCTAAATGCCGCCGTCAGTCCGTTTGGCAGTGGTGCTGTGACCTTGGAGCCTGACCAGCCCACCTACGTGTACGGCCAGCTAGTGATGCTGACGGCTGCCGTCGTTCCTGGTTGGACGTTTGTAGAGTGGAGTGGAAACCTGGGCGCAAGCAACCCGCTAACCCTGACCATCCTAGGCAACACAGTTGTAACAGCCACGTTCGCGCAAGATCAGTATACCTTGGCGGTGAGCGCCGTGGGCAGCGGCACAGTGACCCAAGAGCCTGACCAGGCCACCTACGTGTACGGCCAAGCCGTAACATTGACGGCTGTCGCCGCCCCCGGTTGGACCTTTGAGGGGTGGAGCGGCGAGGTGTTGACAGCGACCAATCCTTTGACAGTGACAATGGATAGAGACAAGGCCTTTACGGCTACCTTTGCCCTAGAAGCTTGCCAGGCAATAACCGAGGTCAATTTGAGCATTGTGACTACCGGCACGCTCTACGCTCCGAATGCAGAGGTTGTTTTCGAGGTAAACGTCGAGCCTGACAGTGTAGAAGCGTATACCTACACAATTAACTATAATGATGGTACAATCACCACTCTAGTTTCTATTGTGGATCCACTATGGATTAGTCATACTTTCCTGGCAGTCAATACCTATACTGTTCAAATAACCGCTTGGAACTGCGCCATGACTGTGCCAGTCACCGATGTGGTACAGGTCGTGGTGAGAGAAAATGTGTCCCCTTTGCCGTACAAGCTTTATTTGCCGCTTGTGTTCAAAACGGGTTAGGTCCAATACTGTTCAAATAAGGTGTTGTTCGTGGGGGCAGGTCTGAGACCTGCCCATACGCCGACGGTGTTATTTGAACAGTATTGGGGTTAGCTCGCCTTGTTTGTAATTTCATCAATAATAGAGAGATGTCAAATGATAAAGATTCCTGTTCTTCCAATTTCTCCCAATAACGCTGTTGCTAGATTGTGCTTGGCCCTGTGTTTGCCGCTGATTGTCATGGGGTTTTTGTATGGAGGCGCAAGCCGGATTTCTGCCAGCGCCGATGAGCCTGGTTCAATCGCTTTGGTGCAGATTGATATCCATTCGCCGGCTGACCTGGCAATTGTGGCAAATGCTGGCATCCCTGTTTATGCCCAGCTCTCAAGCGCGACCGGTCAAGACTATGTATTGGCAGGCGCCGACTCGCTTCAACGAGTGGACCTGGCCGGTGAAGGACTGGATCTGCGGGTGCTTGACCGTGACCTTGAAGGGGCGACTTTTTACTTGGTCTATGTTGGGCCGGGCCAGCCTCAACCCGATTGGGGTTTGTATGGCCGCCGGCTTTTGGATGACGGGCGGCAGGTTCTTGTGCGCGCGTCGCCGCACGCGGCCGAACAACTGGCGCAGAGCGGCGCAGAGCTGCAATCGCTCACGCTTGTTCCCAAGCCGTTGTACCCGGCTCATCCTGCCGTAGCTATCCCTGCCGCCATTCAGCCGGATCCCATTGTACAGCTCATGATAGACCAGGTGGTCAGCCCTACTGTCTATGCCTATACCAGCGGTCTCAGCGGCGAACAGCCGGTGCAGGTTGGCGGCTCGCCTTACACCCTCACCACTCGCCACACCTATAGCGGCCAGCCTATCCAAAAGGCGACCCAGTATGTGGGTGAGTACATGACCAACTTGGGCCTCGATGTCGAATACCATCAATGGAACGGCGCAACCTACCCAAATGTTATTGGTGAATTGACCGGCGAATTGAACCCGGATGATATTTTCATTATCTGCGCGCACCTGGACGATTTGCCCAGCAGCGGCCTGGCGCCCGGCGCCGATGATAATGCCAGCGGCTCGGTGGCGGTGCTCATGGCCGCCGATATTCTCAGCCAGTATAACTGGGGCTGCACGCTGCGTTTTGCCTTTTGGACCGGCGAAGAGCAGGGGCTTTTAGGCAGCGCGGCTTATGCCCAACGCGCCCACAACACTGGCGAAAATATCTTGGGCGTGCTCAACCTGGACATGATCGCCTGGAATACCCCCGGCAGTTCCCCCGATATTGACTTGCACGCCAGATCTACTTTGCCGCAAACACTGCAACTGGCCCAACTTTTTGTGGATGTGGTGGATGCCTATAACTTGAACCTGATCCCTGAAATTGTCTCCAATGGCTCTGGCGCTAGCGACCATGCGTCTTTTTGGACTTATGGCTATACGGCCATTCTTGGGATCGAAGACTATTATCCCAGTTACCACGATTTCAACCCCTACTATCACACTTCCAACGATCGCTTGCAGTACTTGGATATGTTGTACTATACCGATTTTGTCAAGGCTTCTTTGGGAACGTTTGCTCACATGAGCGGGTGCTTGATTCCCAGTGGAATTGGATATTTAGATGGGCATGTATCCCAACAGAGTAGCGGCGCGCCCATTGCCGGGGCCACTGTTGCTGCGCGCGGCGAGGCGGGCCAGGTTTTTTCGGCCACCACCGATGTTGATGGCTATTACACGCGCACCTTGCTGGCAGGCGCCTATACAGTCACCGTAGCTCATCCCCACTATACCAGCGTGGTCACTACGGGTATTCAGGTTGTGACCGATAGCGTCACCACGCTGGACTTGCAGTTAGCTCGCCGGGGAAGACTATGGGGCTATGTCACCGATTACGATAACGGCTTTCCGTTAACTGCAACGATTGTTTCAGAGGATGGGCTGGCGGCTGCGTCGAATGCCTTCGATGGCTATTATGAGCTGTATCTGGATGGCGGCGCTCAGGTGGTTACTGCTACTGCCGAGAATTACGCGCCTGCCTCGGCGAGCGTCGTAATTACGCCTGAACAAGACACGCGCCAAGATTGGATCCTCACAGCCAATGCCTCGTTTTACCCCTCGCCGCTGTATGTGGCTGTGCTTTTGAATGACAGTCTAGCCATCACCACTCAACTGATCAATCGGCAGCCGGCTCCATACTCGTTCCAGCTTTACGAGATTGATGGGGGATTTACCCCCACAGAGCAAACCGTGGCAACATGGCCCGGCCCAGATGGCTATGGCTATGTGGGCGAAAGCATAGACTATGACTGGATTGACATCCACTCCACGGGCGCGCTTGTCAGCGGCCTGACCGATGATTCGTCGGCCGGCCCGTTCAACATCGACTTTACCTTTCCTTTCTATGGAGCCAATCAGACCCAGTTCTTTGTGAGCAGCAACGGGTTTATTTCCTTTGGCAGTGGATCGAGCGCTACCGACAACACCTGCCCCCTGCCCAATAGCGCGGCTCCCAATAACATCATTGCGCCGATGTGGGATGATTTGTATCCAAACTATTCAACAGGGGGTGTGTACTATCAGACTTTTAGCAGTTGCCCGATGGGCAGCGGCGCGTGCTTGATAGTGCAGTATTACAATTGGTTGCACTATACTTCTTCTCCTCCTTACCCTGCTGCCGGCACCTTTGAAATAATTCTGTTTCAGAATGGCAGCGTGGCGATGCAGTTTCTCGATTCGGGTGTCGAGCTAGGCTCTGGCTCAACCACTGGCCTTGAGGGGAACAATGCCGCCGCCGACCACGGCCTGACCTATATGTGCAATGCGCCTAATTCGATTGCCGATGCCTCGTCTACTTGCTATGTTTATCCGGGGTCATGGGGTTGCCTGGCTTCCGATGTGCTGTGGCTGGGCCAGTCGGTCTTGCAGGGAACAGTGCCTGCCAGCCAAACTCTGGACGTTACAGTGTTTTTCACGGCCACCCCAGCGGTCGGCGTCAGCCAAGTTGGCGATTATAACGCTATGCTAGTCGTCCAGGGCGACCCAACCTTGCGCATCCCCGTGACAATGACGGTGTTCGCTCAACCTGTTTCGCCTACCGCTTCGTTTGTATCCAATTTGCCGGTTTGCCTGGGCACTGCGATGAGCTTTAACAACACCAGTACGCCCGGCTTTCCGCTTGAAACGGATTATCTGTGGGATCTGGGTGATGGTATCACCAGCACGCTGGTGAACCCGACCCATTTTTATTCGATCCCTGGCTTTTACACCGTCACTTTGCGCGCATGCAATACGGCGGGCTGTGACACGTTCAGCGATACCGTCCAGGTTTTGACAATGCCCGCTGCCGGTTTTGACTTTGTTGTGGATGAACTGGTGGTCACTTTTACCAACACGACATCAAATGCTACCGCCTATGTGTGGCATTTCGGCGATGGGCTGACTTCTACATTAGAGAATCCGTCGCATACCTACACTAATCAAGGCGCTTGGCCGGTGACGCTTGAGGCTGTTAATAGTTCCTGTGTAGACCTTGCCAGCGCGCAGGTGTCTGTGGGCCGGGCTCCCCAGGCCAGCTTTGCCAGCAATTCGCCGGCCTGCCTGGATACGCCCATGGTCTTTACAAATACCACCTTAGGTACCCCGCCCTTTTACTCTGTGTGGAATTTTGGCGATGACATCACCAGCACGCAAACTCACCCAACCCATGGGTATGCCTCGGCCGGTTTCTATACGGTCACATTGCGCGTAGATAACACCTTTGGCAATAGCGAAACGGCCTCACCGATTGAGGTGCGGCCCTTGCCAGAAGCCAGCTTTAGCTCGGTGGCTGATTGGCTGGCGGTTGAATTCACCAATCTTTCTACCCATACCGCCAGCTATCTATGGAACTTTGGCGATAGCGTCACCAGCACCCTGATGCATCCAACTCACACCTACGCCGCTGTAGGCAGCTTTACAGTCACATTGACGGCTATGGGTGAGTGCGGCACAGATGTTTTTACCCAGGCGCTCAGTGTAAATGCTCAACCGTGTAACCAGGTTACTGGCGTGAACCTGACCCTCGTAACTACAGGCACAGTTTATACCGACACACTGGCAACTTTTAATGTTGATGTCTTGCCCAACGGGGCAACCAAGCCATACTCGTATACAATTGACTATGCCGATGGAGTAACGGACACGGCCAATAGTTACAACAACTCTATGACGCTGACTCACACGTTTAGCAGCGCCGAAAATTACACGGTAGAGATTTCTGTTTGGAATTGCCTCATGACTGTGCCTGTGACCAGTCAGGTAGGGGTCACTGTAAACGAAAAACCATCCCCCTTACCCTACCGTTTATATTTGCCGCTTATTATCAAAGACTAGAGGCTTGTCAGAGCGCAGGCTGGTAGGCTCGTAGTGCGCGCTTCAGCGCGCTAAAGCGCGCACTACGAACGGCCCTCTCCGACAAGCTCCTAGAGGCTTATCAGAGCGCAGGCTGGCATCCCTATGCCAGCCAATCGCTTATTATCAAAGACTAGAGGAGAGATTAAAGTGAATCGTTATCAGTTGGTTTTCAACTTGTTGTTAGTGATTGTCGTGTTGTCCAGCAGCTTGGGCGCGCCTGTTTCGCAGGCGCTGGCGCAAGCCGGCTCGTTGCCCCCAAGCGATGATGCCCCGCTTGCATCGGCGTGGCCCCAGTCGTTCAATTTCAGCTTGGCTGACACGCCCACCGAATCTGTTGTTGTCCGGCTGTATGTGCAGAACAAGGCGCAGCTAGATGCTGTCGCCGGGCAATTGGACATCTGGGAAGCCAATGAGCAGGTTGGCTATGTGGTGGTGGCGGTCAGTCCGGCCCAATATGAGTGGCTAGATGGGCTGGGCTACCGGATGGAGATTGACGCCGAAAAAACGGCCCAATTGCAAATGCCCCTGGCAGCGCTTGACCCTCGCTATTACTATTTTGATCCCGATTACCCCAACTCCAATGGCCGCTATATTGTAAATTTTCTCCAAACAATGAGCGATACATATCCCAGTTTGGTCGAGCTGATTGACATTGGCGACGCTTGGCAGGCCCTGCACGGCGGCTACCACCGCGATCTGTGGGTGCTGCGCATCACCAATGAAAACCCGGCCTATGGCGCGATTGACTCCAAGCCAACCTTTTTCTTGTTTGCCAATATCCATGCCCGCGAAGTTGCTGTGCCCGAACTGGCCATCCGCTATATCAAATACCTGACCGAAGGCTATAACGGCGAAGGTGGCTATGGGGTGGATCCCGATGTGACATGGCTCGTAAACCACAACGTGGTGTACCTCCTGGTGATGCAAAATCCAGATGGACACCGTGTTGACGAAGCCAATACCGGCGCCAGCCGCCGCAAAAACCTGAATAACACGTCTTGTCCCAGTGGTAACTTTGGCATAGATTTGAACCGCAACCACAGCTTTTTGTGGAACTGTTGCGGCGGCTCTAGCGGCAACTCGTGCGATGATACCTATCGCGGCGTCAGCCCAGCCTCCGAACCGGAAACCCAAGCCTTTCAAAACTATTTTGCCACTGTGATACAGGATCAGAACGGCCCCAATGACGATAATACCATCGCGCCGGCTTCTCCCCTTACCACCACAGGCATTTTCATCAGCTTGCACAGCTATAGCGATTTGACTCTTTGGCCGTGGGGGTTTAGCGATTATGGGCTGGCTCCCAACGACGCGCAGATGGCCACCATTGGGCACAAGTTCGCCACCTATACCGGCTACACTACCTTTGAAATCTGGTACGACGTGGATGGCGCCACCGACGACTGGACCTATGGCAAGTTTGGTATTCCTTCTTACACCTTTGAGGTTGGCTCAAGCGGCGGCACTTGTGGCGGCTTTTTCCCTCCCTATGGCTGCATTGACGGCATTGACGGCATGCCCCGCAACTTTTGGGCCGAAAACAAGCCGGCGTTTATCTATGCTCACAAGATTGCTCGCACACCCTATGTGACAGCCTATGGCCCCGATACTCAAGACATGGCCGCTCTGCCGGTGGCGATAGCGCCTGGCGCGTCGTTTCAGTTGCAGGCAACGGTCGCCGATAATCGCTTGACGGGCGACCCGGTGCAAAACGTCGCCGCCGCCGAGTATTTTGTGGACGCTCCCGGCGCAGATGGTACGGGCATTCCAATGTCTGTTGTTGATGGCGCTTGGGACGAAACCAGCGAGATGGTGACAGCTACGGTAAGCTCCGCCGCGTTGCCTCTCGGCCAACACTATATCCTGGTCCACGGCCAAAGCGCCACTGGCGCATGGGGCCCATTCACGGCCATCTTTGTCTATGTCGTTGATCCGGCCGTCGCGCCTGTCATCGTGGGAGAGGTCCGCGATGCCCAGACCAACGCCCCCTTGCCTGCAACCATCACCGCTGGCGCGTTCGGCGATGCTACCGACCCGGCCACAGGCTATTACAGCATGACGGTCATCAGCGGCACCTATAACCTGGCTGCCGTGGCCGCCGACCATGTTATTTCTACGGTCGTTGGCCTCCAGGCGAATGATTACCAGGCAGTTCACCAGGATTTTTACCTGCACCCCCTGTGCGCCGTCTTTACCGATGATGTCGAATCGGGCAACCAGGGTTGGACGGCGCAAACGCCGTGGGCCATTACCACAGAGGCCTCGCACAGCTCAACTCATTCATGGACGGATAGCCCCGGCGGTTCATATTCTAGTAACCGCAATGTCTCTTTGACTTCGCCTGTGTTCAACTTGTCCAATTACCAAAATACCACCCTGAGCTTTTGGCACATCTATAATACCGAGGCGTGTTGTGATTTTGGCTACGTTGAATACTCTACCAATGGTGGCAGCACCTGGGCATCGGCGGCTTCGTATGGCGGCACTAACCTGACCTGGACCAAGCAAGTACTCTATATACCTGCCCTGGATGGCCAGGCAAATGCTCGCATCCGCTTCCGTTTCTATTCAGATAGTTCGTCTGTCGCCGATGGCTGGCACGTGGATGATATTGTGCTTTCGGGGGGGGGAGCGGCTTGCTCAATTCCCCTGGCGCCATCGCCCGAGTTTGCCAGCAATAGCCCGGTGGCATTGGGCCAAGCGCTTTACTTTGCTAACCAGACGCTCGGCACACCGCCCCTGGATTATTGGTGGGATTTCGGCGATGGTCTGGGATATTCAACTCAGACTAATCCCCTGTATGTCTATCCTTCTGCTGGCCTGTTCACCGTGACGCTGGTTGCCACAAATACCTTGGGTAGCCAGAGTGTCAGCCACCAAGTGTTTATCACTCCCCCCATACCTCTTGAATGGAACAAATGGATCAATGACCAACCCTGGTCGCCTGGGATTTCAATCACCGCCGAAACATCGGATACCATCGAGGTCGCGGACGTTATCTCTACCTCTTGGGCCTATACGTTAAGCGAAACTTGGAATTCCTCGCAGCTCTCGCTGGTAGATTACCAGATGACGCCCACCGGCACCGGCGCTATCACGGTTGGAGAGGGAACTCTGCAATGGACCATGCCCGCCAGCACAACCCAGCCGTTTACCCTTACCAAGATTTTTGCGCTCGAGCCGTGCACCTGGACCCAAACCACGCTCGGAGAGGCGCTGACGGTGGGTGGAATACTGGTAGGGCAGCGCCCACTGCTGGTTAACAAATTGCCGCCTATTTTGAATATAGATAGTGTCTATCTGCCGCTGGTGACAAAGAGTCAACTGGTGACTTTTACCCTGTTTTTTAGCAACACCGGCGGCTATGAGAACAATGCCATGATTCGCAGCGTGTTCCCGCCCGAGGCTGTTTTTGTCTCATCTACGCCGACGCCAACCCTAATAGCGTCTGACCAGTCTTGGGTTGAGTGGGATTTGGGCGACTTGGCAATGAACGAGCAGGGTGACATCCAGGTTTCGCTTCACATCACAGAGAGCGTTGCTTCATACAGCTTTATTTCCATCACAAATGGAATTTATGACCATGTCGGACAAATGGTGGATGAGGCCCCAATCGTCTACATGGTAGTAGAGCCGCCCTCGGCCGGTTTTGTTCCCAGCAGCCACAGTGGTTATGTGGGTGCTGCGCTTGCCTTTACCAATACAACCACTGGCTTGGAGCCGATCGAATATTTGTGGGATTTTGGCGATGGAATTACGACTACGCTCAAGCACCCCGCTCATATTTACACAGTGACGGGAACCTATGTTGTCAGCCTGACCGCCACCGATATTGGTGGATCAGATGTAGCTACCGACGTGATTGCAGTGGCCGCCATTCCCACCTACACCCTGGAGGTCAGGGTAGTGGGAGAGGGTGAGGTGACGGCTACACCCGACCTGGCAGCGTATGTGTCTGGCACGCAGGTGATGCTCCAGGCCCAAGCCTCCACCGATTGGCGGTTTGCCGATTGGAGCGGCGACCTGGTGAGCGCCACTAATCCTGTCATTGCCGTTATGGACGAGGACAAGGTTATCACGGCCACTTTTGAGGCCATCCCCACTTATACGCTGGAGGTGCGCATTGTGGGCAATGGCACAGTGACCCCCACCGGCGGAGCGTACTTGGAAGGTCAGGCGATAACGCTGACTGCCGCGCCAGATCCAGATTGGTATTTCGTCAGTTGGAGCGGAGATGTTACGGGCACGGCCCCCCTTGCGCATGTGGTGATGGATGCCGACAAGCTAGTCACGGCGACCTTTGCCATTCCCACTTACACGCTGGAGGTCAGGGGAGTGGGGCAGGGTGTGGTGATGGCCACTCCCGACCTGGCGGCCTATATGTCCGGCACGCAGGTGATGCTCCAGGCCCAAGCCTCCACCGATTGGCGATTTGCCGATTGGAGTGGCGACCTGATGAGTACCACGAATCCGGTCACCATCACGATGAACGAGAACAAGATCATCACGGCCACCTTTGAGGTTATCCCTACCCACACCCTTACGGTGATTATCACACCTGCCAATGCAGGTGAGGTCCTGCTCACTCCGTCTGGCGGCGTTTACACGGCGGGCACACTGGTGCAGCTCACGGCTGTCCCAAGCACAGGCTGGCAATTCACAAGCTGGAGCGGTGACCTGGTGAGCGCCGCCAACCCGCTTAGCATCACGCTAGATGCCAACAAGATAATCATGGCAAATTTCAGAGCGCGCCAATACAGGCTCTATTTGCCAATGACGATAAAAAATGGTTAAACTAGGAGAATCATCTAATGAAATATTGGCCTGTCTTTAACATGCTCGTCATCATTGCCTTGCTAGTGGGGGCTACTCCCCTGGCGGGCGCTATCCCCCTCCAGGCGGCTTCGCCTCAGCCTGAAGGAGCCGGCACAGTGTTCGTGCAGCTTGCGCCCAAGGCTTATGAAACGCTTTCTGGCCTTAGTCCCGTGGCGGTTGTGGATTACGGCAGTTTTGTCTGGCTAGAAATCCCATCCGGCCAACTGGCGGTTTTGGATGCTGCCGGCATTGCTTATGAACTTGGACAAACAACTCTAAGTTTTTCTAGCTTCCAGTTTGACCCCAAGCAGGGTGAACCGGCCATCCCGGCCGGCATGCGCGCCGAGGCAGAACCCAATGAGCCTGGCTTGTATCTGGTTCAGTTCGTTGGCCCGCTTCAAGATAGCTGGCTAAATGAGCTTGGCGCGGCCGGCCTGAGGCCGCTTCAATATTATCCCCACAATGCCTACCTGGTATGGGGCAGGCAAGCCCAGGTTTCTCAGGCTGCCCTCGCCTCGTATGTTCGCTGGAGCGGCGCTTTTCACCCGGCGTACAAAATTGCTCCAGGCCTGGCAAGTATGCAAGGCTTGATTGCAAATGTAGCCGTGACGTTCTACAACGACGGCAACATTGAGGCGAGCCTGATGGAACTGGGCCTGCTTGGCGCGTATGTTCAGCACTTTTCGGCGCAACCCGATGGCGCATTCTATACGGCAATTCTGACCCTTGATGCTGACCAATTGGCAGATATAGCCCGCCTGCCAACGGTATGGGCCATCGAGTATTCAGCCCCCCAGCCGGGCTTTGATGATGAGATAGGCGCGCAAATTGTTGTGGGCAATTATCCCGGCGGCGCGCCGGTTACAGGTTATTACGATTGGCTGGCCAGCAAGGGTGTGAATGGTAATGGCGTTACCTGGGCCGATGTAGATACGGGCCTCAATAGCAGCCACCCTGATATCACCGGGCGGGCTATCGCTTATGTGTCCTACGGCTCGCCAGCCAGCACGGATACGAATGGTCATGGCAGCCACACGGCCGGGGCAATCTTTGGCGACGGGCGCGGCGGCACAGGCATCACCGACCCCAACGGCTTTTATTGGGGCACTGGCACAGCTCCTAGCTCTACCTTGGTGGTCCAAAATGGATTGATGGGCTCCTGGCCGCCATCCGGCGGATGGCAGCAGTTTAGTAAAGACTCGGTGTTAAATGGGGCGGTCGGTTCTAGCAATAGTTGGTACTCTGATAGCGGTGGATCAGGCTACTCTACCAACGCTCGCACGCACGACATCATGGTGCGCGATGCCAATTTTGACACCCCAGCCGTTGCCGAGCCAATTATCATGGTCTTTTCGGCTGGCAATGAAGGCGACGACTGCGGCAGCGGCCCCTGCTATACCAGCATCACCGAGCCTAAAGAGGCCAAAAACCTGATCGTCGTTGGCGCTTCAGTCAACTATCCCCGCATCGGGGCAAGTGTGAATGGTCTTGCCAGCTTTAGCAGCCGCGGCCCGGCTGTGGATGGGCGAGTTTTGCCCAATGTGATGGCGCCTGGCCGCCAAACTGTTTCGTTCAATGGTAGCGGCTCAGCCACGTGTGGGTCCACGGTGTCTGGCGCTGGCGCGGCTTATTATAATTACTGCTCGGGTACCAGCATGGCTGCGCCGCTTGTTTCTGGCGCTTCGGCGCTTATTGTAGACTGGTGGAAGCAAGAGTACTTGCAGGTCCCCAGCCCGGCTATGGTCAAAGCCTTGCTTATCAACGGTTCTGTTGATATGTATGGCGGCGATAATGGTTGGGGAAGCTCGAATACTCACATACCGAATAATGACCAGGGATGGGGATTGGTCACGCTGGATAATGTTATCCGCGCCGGCGTGGCTTCCTATTACTCTGACCAGGCGCACCTGTTTGCCAATACTGGCGAGACCTGGCATAAAGTCTTTGGGGTAGCCGATCCAACCCAACCGGTCAAGATTAGCCTGGTATGGTCCGATGCGCCCGGCGCTGCTGGGGCCAACCCGGCCCTGGTCAACAACCTCCATCTCACGGTTGTGAACGGCAGCAGCACCTACCGGGGCAACGTTTTTTCCGGCGGCTGGTCAACTACCGGCGGCTCGGCGGATAATCTTAATAATATCGAAAACGTCTACTTGCCTGCCGGCGCATCGGGCGCGCTCCAGATTACGGTCAATGCGGCCAGCATCGCCGGTGATGGCGTGCCTTACACTGGCGATACCACTGACCAGGATTTTGCCTTTGTATGTTACAACTGCGTCGAAAGCGCCGACTTTACTTTGTTAGTCGAGCCTGCTACCCAATCCGTCTGCGCGCCAGATGATGCGCTTTATACTGTTAACGTTGGCTCGATTCTGGGCTATGCCGATTCGGTTATGCTGTCTGCCGCTGGCAATCCTACTGGCACAACCGTCAACTTTGGGCCCAACCCGGTTATCCCGCCCGCAACCAGCACATTAACCATTAGCAACACGGGCGCGGCGGCAGATGGTCACTATGCTATTGACATAGTCGGTGTTGCAACGACCAAGACCCATACCACCACCATTGGGCTGGATTTGTTTACGGCGGTGCCAGGCGATGTGATATTGCAGTCGCCAGCCGATGGTACGACTGATGTGAGCGCCACGCCCACTTTCAGTTGGACTGCCGCCGCGCAAGGCCTTGTGTACTACCTGGAAGTGTCCTCGAATGCTAGCTTTACCAGTGTCGTTTACACAGCAACAGTCGCTGGCACGTTGCATACTGCCGCCGCGGTTCTCAATACCAATACACGTTATTACTGGCGTGTTACGCCCCAAAATGCTTGCGGCGTGGGCAGTCCTTCGACAGCCTTTTGGTTTGTTACTTTGGCCCTGCCTGGCGATTGTTCCATCGGGCAGACCCCGGTGATTCAATATAGCACCGACTTTGAATCTGGAACGACCGGCTGGACACACGGCGGCACCGGCGATACTTGGGCCTTGTCCGGCGCTCGCACGCACAGCGGCGTAAATGCTTTTCACGCCAACGACCCCGCTACCGTCAGCGACCAGCGCCTAATGTCGCCGCAGGTGGTTTTGCCAAGCGGCCAGTCGCCGCTGACGCTCAAGTTCTGGAATCACCAGACAATGGAGGCCCGCACAGGCGGTTGTTACGATGGCGGTATCTTGGAAATATCAACCAACGGCGGCAGCACCTGGACCCAGTTGCAAAATGCTGTGCTGCTCACCGATCCATACGATGGGCCTGTCTCTACGGGTTACAGCAATCCACTGGCCGGGCTGAATGCCTGGTGCGGCGACCCGCAAGACTGGCTGCTATCCATTGCAGATATTGATGCTTATGCCGGGCAAACGGCAATGTTCCGCTTCCGGCTGGGCAGCGATACAGTGGCTAGCCGCGAAGGCTGGTATATTGACGACGTGGCGGTGCAGAGCTGCCTCTCGGCCGTGCCTATGATTGATGTCGCTCCCGATAGCCTGACCAGTGTCCAGTTGCCCGATACGCTGGTAACCAAGACGCTCGTCATCAGCAACCCCGGCACAGCCGATTTGCATTGGGTCGTTACTGATACTATTGCTTGGTTGAACGCATCGCCGGTCAGCGGCACAACCTCTGCTGGCAACGAAGCAATAGTAAACATGGTGTTTGATTCGGCCGGCATGGCCCTGGGTAGCGTGTACACAGATGATTTGCTTATTGGCAGCAACGATCCCGCCAATCCTCTAATTACGGTGCCGGCGTTGCTGCGCGCAGATTATGCGCCTGGCGTTATCTTTACCAAGACCGTAGGCGCTGCTCCCAATAGCTGTGCTGCCACCAACTTGATTGCGCTGGTTGATGGTGGTGAGGCTACGTACTGCTACACTATCCTGAATACTGGCGATATCAGCCTGGCGCTGCACACGCTTGAAGACAGCGAGCTGGGGAGCCTTCTCAATGGCTCATCTTATACCTTGGAGCCAGGCGCGACAACTTTTGTAACCGAGACAAGCTATCTCACGGTTACAACTGTCAATACGGCCACGTGGACAGCCTATCGGCCTGGTCCTACCTATGTCGTATCGGCCACCGCCAGCGCAACAGTCGTTGTATTGGTGCATGGCGCACAGCTTGTTGCGCCTGTCAGCGCCCAGGCCGGTAACCCTAGCGCAATGGTGACATACACATTGCGGCTGACTAACACAGGCGATCTTGCCGACACGTATGATATCACCAGCACGGGTAGTGTGTGGAATACGCAGTTGCCGCTAACCCAAATCTTGTTGAATCCGGGTGAGGGCGCTGATGTTGATGTCCTTGTCCAAATACCATCCTCTGCCGCCGGCGGCGCGGCCGATGCGGTTACAATCACTGCTACTTCACAAGGCAACAGTTCGAAACAAGATGAGGTTGTCTTAACCACCACAGCCAACAGCATCCTGCAAGTAATGTTTGATGGCGCCGGCAGCGGTACAGTGACCAGGCAGCCTGATCTCAGCGGTTACAGCTACGGCACAGTTGTCACTCTCACCGCTGTGCATGATTTTGGCTCGTCTTTTGCCGGCTGGAGCGGCGCAGTGACTGGTATGGCTAATCCAGCCCTTGTAACAATGAATGGACACAAGGCAGTGACCGCGACATTTGAGTTGATCCCCACCTATACACTCAGAATGGCGATAGATGGCATGGGCAGTGGCGCGGTAACTCCATCTGTGGGAGAGCACGCATATTTCTCTGGCACGATAGTGACGCTGGAGGCTTCACCCGATCTCGGTTCGTACTTTGCCGGCTGGAGTGGTGATGTCACAGGCACAAACACACCTGTGACTATTGCCATAGATAGCGAAAAGACTATCACGGCCACCTTCGAGTTGATCACTTACACAGTAGACGTTAACGTGGTGGGCAGTGGCAGCGTGGCGCTCAATCCCGATCAGCCCTACTACTATGGCAACTCGATCACACTGACAGCAACGCCGGCGGCTGGGTGGGCCTTTGTTGAGTGGAGTGGAAGCGCCAGTGGCGCAGGGTCCACGACCTCTCTGACCATAGATGAGAACGAGACTGTCACGGCGACGTTTGAGATGCTTACCTACACGGTGGATATCAATACGGTGGGTAACGGCAGCGTGGCGCTCGATCCCAATCAGCCTCATTACTATTATGGCGATTCAATCACGCTGACGGCAACCCCGGCGGCCGGGTGGTACTTTGATGGGTGGAATGGCGGCTTGATCGGAAAAGATAACCCAGTTCAGTTGACGATTGACAAACACACAGTCATCACTGCAACGTTTAAATTACTCCCTACCTATACACTAGATGTCAACAGTGTAGGGCAGGGTGTGGTGACAGCCACTCCTAATTTGACCAGTTATGTATCTGGCACGCAGGTGATGTTGCAGGCGCTGCCTGCCGCTGATTGGAGCTTTATAGGTTGGGGCGGCGCTGTGACAGGTTCCTTGAATCCTATTACCATTACCATACAAACTCATACGATAATCACTGCAACGTTCCAGCTTGCAGAAAAAAACTATACAGTCTTCTTGCCGGTAATTCTAAAATAAAATCACATCTCACCCTCCCGCAGGAAAAGCCCGTGGAAAATCAGTTTTCACGGGCTTTTCCTCCAAACCACGTCGCGGGCCTTTTGAAAATTTTAAGGTTCATGGCCTTGACAAGCGATGGCAAAAGGAGTATAATCTTCTGGCAATTTGATTCAGGATTCATCAGTGTGTTCGGTGAATCAACTAACAACCGACAATCCGCCAGGAGGCAGAGCGCAGCAGAATCTCATGATTGGCTAGTCAACCAAAAGTGAATGTGCTTTGCCGACGAGAAAGTCGGCTTTTTTGTCGGTTGGTGTCCTTGACAAAAACAAATAATGGTAGTAAAATCTGCCCTCGTTGTTGAAAACAGTGGTAGATGGGTCTTGACAAAAACAGGTGGCAGTGGTAGAATCCGCCCGCTCTGCCTGCCCTGAAAGTTAGATGGGAAAAGGCACCTTAACAACTGAAGAGTGGTAAGAAGCAAAAAAAAAGAATCTGGGCTTTAGTCAACCTTTTCACGGTTGCATAAACCGTGTAAAGAAATTTTCTGACGAAGAGTTTGATCCTGGCTCAGGATAAACGCTGGCGGCGTGCCTAACACATGCAAGTCGAACGAAGAGGCCCCTTCGGGGGTACTTCAGTGGCGAATGGGTGAGTAACACGTAGGTGACCTGCCCCGAAGCAGGGGATAACGGCTCGAAAGGGCCGCTAATACCCAAGAGGGTCGCGTGTCATAACGCGATCAGAGTTCCCTTCGGGGAGCGTTTCGGGAGGGGCCTGCGGCCTATCAGCTAGTTGGTAGGGTAACGGCCTACCAAGGCAATGACGGGTAGGGGGCCTGAGAGGGTGGCCCCCCACACTGGCACTGACACACGGGCCAGACTCCTACGGGAGGCAGCAGTGAGGAATATTGCACAATGGGCGAAAGCCTGATGCAGCAACGCCGCGTGGGTGATGAAGGCCTTCGGGTCGTAAAACCCTTTTCTGAGAGACGAGAGAGGACGGTATCTCAGGAATAAGGTTCGGCTAACTACGTGCCAGCAGCCGCGGTAAAACGTAGGAACCGAGCGTTATCCGGATTTACTGGGCGTAAAGCGCCTGCAGGCGGTCTTGTAAGTTGGACGTGAAATCTCCTGGCTCAACTGGGAGGGGCCGTTCAATACTGCAAGGCTTGAGGGCAAAAGAGGGAAGCGGAACTCCCGGTGTAGTGGTGAAATGCGTAGATATCGGGAGGAACACCAGTGGCGAAGGCGGCTTCCTGGTTTGCACCTGACGCTAAGAGGCGAAAGCTAGGGGAGCGAACGGGATTAGAAACCCCGGTAGTCCTAGCCGTAAACGATGGACGCTAGGTGTTGGTGGTCCTAACCCCATCAGTGCCGAAGCTAACGCGTTAAGCGTCCCGCCTGGGTACTACGACCGCAAGGTTAAAACTCAAAGGAATTGACGGGGCCCCGCACAAGCAGCGGAGCGTGTGGTTTAATTCGATGCTACACGAAGAACCTTACCCGGGTTTGACATGCAGGTGGTAGTGAAACGAAAGTGGAACGACCCTTCGGGGAGCTTGCACAGGTGCTGCATGGCTGTCGTCAGCTCGTGCCGTGAGGTGTTGGGTTAAGTCCCCTAACGAGCGCAACCCTCGCCGCCAGTTACAAGTGTCTGGCGGGACTGCCGGCCTAAAGCCGGAGGAAGGTGGGGATGATGTCAAGTCAGCATGGCCTTTATATCCGGGGCTACACACACGCTACAATGGCCAGTACAATGGGTCGCCAACCCGCGAGGGGGAGCCAATCCCACAAAGCTGGTCTCAGTTCGGATTGGAGGCTGCAACCCGCCTCCATGAAGCCGGAGTTGCTAGTAAACGCGCGTCAGCTATAGTGCGTTGAATACGTTCCCGGGGCTTGTACACACCGCCCGTCACGTCATGGGAGCTGGCAACACCTGAAGCCGGTGTGCTAACCGCAAGGAGGCAGCCGTCGAAGGTGGGGCTGGTGACTAGGACGAAGTCGTAACAAGGTAGCTGTACCGGAAGGTGCGGCTGGATCACCTCCTTTCTAGGGAGTTTAGTCACATAGTCGTTTGGTCAGATAGTCCAATAGTCGTGTAGCCAGGGAAACCTGGTGTAAGACTAGACGACTAGGAGACCATCGGACTAGACTAATCCCCGGTTAGGACCTCGGCGCGGTGTCGAGGTGCCCGATTCTTGCTTCTTACCGCTTCTCAGTTGCTAAGGAGCTGGCACTTTTGCGGGCCTTTAGCTCAGCTGGTTAGAGCATCCCTCTGATAAGGGGAAGGTCTCTGGTTCGAGTCCAGAAAGGCCCATCGCTTTGAAGGGGGCCGTAGCTCAGTTGGGAGAGCGCCTCCTTTGCACGGAGGAGGCCACGGGTTCGAGTCCCGTCGGCTCCATCCGAAGGAGCGCGCAGGCGCGTGGTTCACTCGAGGTGATAGGCACGAGTTGGCAGCGACGATTCGATTTGCCGGAACCGCATAGTTTTAGTTAGGACATACGGGACGTGATTTGAGCGGCCTGGCTATGCCCAGGTCGTTTTGTCTAAAATGATGATTGCTTGATGGGCGGCTGATGGTTGCAGTCCAGACAATCGCTTGAACTGCAGCGATGAGCCGGTCAACACCGGCAGATACCTTAAAAACTGAATAGAACGCAAATAAATACATAAAGGATGCGCCTTTGGCGCATCCGGAGAACTTTAATTTCTCCGCATCACGTGTAAGCTAATAAGGGCGTACGGTGGATGCCTTGGCGCCAAGAGCCGAAGAAGGACGTGGTACACTGCGAAAAGCCTCGGGTAGCCGTGTGCAGGCGCTCATCCGGGGATGTCCGAATGGGGAAACCCGCTCAGTAACCCTGAGCACCCGCCGCTGAATAAACTAGGCGGCGTGGGGGGAACGAGGAGAACTGAAACATCTAAGTAACCTCAGGAAAAGAGATCATTCCCCAAGTAGTGGCGAGCGAAAGGGGAAAAGCCCAAACTCGTCTGGCTTGCCAGACGGGGGTTGTAAGGTGTGCTGATGCAGTTGGAGCTCTAGTTGAATGGCACTGGAAAGGCCGACCATAGAAGGTGATAGTCCTGTAAATGAAAGAGTGAAAACGCAAAGCCGATAACCTTGAGTACTGCCGGGCACGCTAATCCGGCAGGAAACTGGGGAGTCCACTCCCCAAGGCTAAATACTCTTGGCGACCGATAGTGAACAAGTACCGTGAGGGAAAGGTGAAAAGTACCCCTGTTAGGGGAGTGAAATAGAACCTGAAACCGTATGCTTACAATCAGTCGGAGGGCTATATTTCGTTTCGACGAAATAGGCCTGACGGCGTGCCTTTCGGAGAATGATCCGGCGAGTTACTCTTTGTCGCCAGGTTAAGGGAGTCACACCCGAAGCCGTAGCGAAAGCGAGTCTGAATAGGGCGCTCTAGTGGCAAGGAGTAGACACGAAACTGGGTGAGCTACCCATGGCCAGGGTGAAGCGAGGCTAATCCCTCGTGGAGGCCCGAACTCACTAATGTTACAAAATTAGGAGATGAGCTGTGGGTAGGGGTGATATGCCTAACGAACTCAGAGATAGCTTGTTCTCCCCGAAATAGCTTTAGGGCTAGCCTCGCGTGTTCAGTAACGGAGGTAGAGCACTGGATTGGCTAGGGGGCTTATCGCTTACCAAACCAAACCAAACTCCGAATGCCGTTACTTTAAAACGCGGGAGTCGGACTGCGAATGATGAGATCCGTAGTCGAGAGGGAAACAACCCAGACCGCCGGCTAAGGTCCTCAAGTTCATGCTAAGTGGGAAACGATGTGGGATTGCTCGGACAGCCAGGAGGTTGGCTCAGAAGCAGCCATCCTTTAAAGAGTGCGTAACAGCCCACTGGTCAAACGCGTTTGCGCGGATAATGTAACGGGGCTCAAGCATGACACCGAAGCCGCGGAATCCTCTTTAGAGAGGGTTGGTAGGGGAGCGTTCTGTACTGCTGCGAAGCTCGATTGAAAGGACGGGTGGAGCGTACAGAAGTGAGAATGCCGGAATGAGTAGCGTAAAACACGTGAGAACCGTGTTCGCCGTAAGCCTGAGGTTTCCGACGGAAGGTCAATCCGCGTCGGGTTAGTCGGGCCTAAGCCGAGGCCGATAGGCGTAGGTGATGGACAGCAGGTCAATATTCCTGCACCATTCGGGTGGAGCGATGGGGGGACGCAGCGAGGTAGGCCAGCCTGCGATTGGTCGTGCAGGTGCTAAGCCGCTAGGGAGATGAGGGGTGGTGAAAACATCCCGATCCTGAGGGCTGGGCCGGGCCGTTAGGCCAGAAGTGGTTAAGCCTTGCTGCCGAGAAAAGCCCCTAAGCTTTGAAGCCCGAGTGCCCGTACCGCAAACCGACACTGGTAGGCGGGTAGAGTATACCAAGGCGAACGGGAGAACCCTCGTTAAGGAATTAGGCAACATGACCCCGTAACTTCGGGATAAGGGGTGCCTCTCTAGGTCAGTTAATCTGGTAGCCTGGGGAGGCCGCAGTGAAACGGCTCTAGTGACTGGTTAACAAAACCACAGGTCTCTGCCAAGCCGCAAGGCGATGTATAGGGGCTGACGCGTGCCCAGTGCCGGAAGGTTAAAGGGAGAGGTTAGGCGCAAGCCAAAGCTTTGAACTGAAGCCCCGGTGAACGGCGGCCGTAACTATAACGGTCCTAAGGTAGCGAAATTCCTTGTCGGGTAAGTTCCGACCCGCACGAACCGCGTAACAACTGGAGCACTGTCTCAACGAGGGACCCGGCGAAATTGAAGTACGTGTAAAGATGCGCGTTACCCGCAGCAGGACAAAAAGACCCCGTAGAGCTTTACTGCAACTTGGCATTGCGTTAGGGCTTGGTTTGCGTAGGATAGCTGGGAGACTGTGAAACTGGGACTCTGGTCTCGGTGGAGTCAACGTTGGAATACCAGCCTAATCAAGTTTTGACCCTAACCTCTAGCCCTGAATCGGGCAGGGGAACAGTGCCAGGCAGGCAGTTTGACTGGGGCGGTCGCCTCCTAAAAGGTAACGGAGGCGCCCAAAGGTTCCCTCAGGTGGAATGGAAACCCACCAAAGAGTGTAAAGGCATAAGGGAGCTTGACTGCGAGACAAACAAGTCGAGCAGAGACGAAAGTCGGGCTTAGTGATCCCACGCTTCTGGGTGGAAAGGGCGTGGCTTACCGGATAAAAGCTACCTCGGGGATAACAGGCTGGTGAAGCCCAAGAGTTCACATCGACGGCTTCGCTCGGCACCTCGATGTCGGCTCATCGCATCCTGGGGCTGGATAAGGTCCCAAGGGTTGGGCTGTTCGCCCATTAAAGCGGTACGTGAGCTGGGTTCAGACCGTCGTGAGACAGGTCGGTCTCTATCCGCTGTGGGCGC
>JBGSMF010000431.1:0-11546 GCA_041740315.1 Thermoflexales bacterium | reverse complement strand
GGCGCTTGGCCGGCGTCTGTGTGGGCCTGCGCCGCGCGACCCGCCGCCGCATGCCCGGCATACACAAAGGCCAAGATCAGCATGGTTTGCCCCATGGAAATGACGCCGCCGATAATGTCGCGCTGGTTAAACATTTCCACCATTCCCATCAGCGACACCATGACGGCAATTAGCCCTCCCAACAACCCAATTTTGACAGGTTCTAACCAGTTGAAGCGAAACTTGTCCATAACCACCTCATGCCTTCTTTACTGCCAATTGCTCGCCAAGGATGCCTGTTGGCCGGAAGATCAAGACCAGCACGAGCATGATAAAGGCAACCGCGTCTTGAAGTTGGTAGGGCGCCGGGACGTTCAGCCCGTCCAACACTAGGTTGGGAAAGAGCGCCTCGATGATACCCAGAAACAGCGACCCCAGCATTGCGCCCGGGATGTTGCCAATGCCGCCCAGCACGGCGGCCGTAAAGGCCTTGAGACCCGGGAAAAAGCCCATGCTAAAGAGGACCTGCCGAAAGAGAAGAACATACAATACTCCGGCCGCGCCGGCCATCGCGCCACCGACAGCAAAAGTGATTGTAATCACCCGGTCCACATCAATGCCCATCAGCCGGGCGGCGTCCTTGTCCTCTGATACAGCCCGAATGGACATGCCAACCTTGGTATATTGCACCAGGGTGTACAAAGCCGCCAGCATCAATACGGCTGACAAAATGACAACGACCTGAACGTTCAGAAGGAAGGGGAGGCCTGGCACAGAGCCTTTCAGGGCCTCAATATCCGGATAAGCCCTAACGCCGGTTCCGAATAATCCTCTGAACAGGTATAAAAGAAAATAAGAGGCGCCAATGGCCGTAATCAACGGCACCAGGCGAGGCGCGTTGCGCAAGGGGCGGTAGGCAATGCGTTCCAGAAGAACGGCCAGGATGGTCGAGACGGCCATCGCGACCGCCAAAATAATCAATATGCCCCCAAGTGGGTATTTGTTGAGAAAACCGGCCTGATTGAGCGGCACGGCCACAAAATAAGCGATAAAGGGGCCACCCATAAAGATCTCGCTGTGGGCAAAATTAATCATGCGCAGGACACCATAGACCATGGTGTAGCCTAACGCGAGAAGCGCATAGATGCTGCCCCGTGTCACGCCGGCAACAATCAGGTCCAGCCAGACCTTGCCGGCGTATTGGCCTGACATCAGCGTGTTAATAGCACCCCAGGCGGCAACGGCGATAATGGCGATACCGATGAACCACATAAAGACTGCGGTTATTGAGAGGCGTCTGGTCAAACGTTGTAGCATGGAGAGATACTCCCTATAAAAAACATGATAACGAATTACAGGCAGGGACGGGCCCCAGGCCCGTCCCTGCCTGATTGGATTTTGAAACTCCCCGCCCGAAAGCTGGACTATAGCGTCTTGTCATTCCCGGCCTGCTTCATCCGTGCTTTCCAAAGCGCCTACAAGCTTTCGGGAAGGTCATGGTGTTTACGGCCAGATCTTTTTTGGATTGCTGTCGGCGTCAGCGCCGGGATTCCACTTGGCGGAATCCGCAGTAATTGTTTCGTAGACCGCGATCTTGGGGTCGGCGCAGTCGCCGGTGGCCGAGCAGGTCAGGTTGCCGGTCAGGCCCTTGAAATCTTTGGTAGCAAAAACGGCGTCGGTGAGCGCCTTGCGCCCGATGTGCAGTGTGCCATCGGCATCCTTGATGGCGACCTTTTCGATGGCGGCAAAGAATATCATCGCCGCGTCATAAGCGTGGGCGTGGAAGGGCGCCAAGGTCTTTTCGCCGTACTTGGCTTCGTGCTTGGCCAAAAAGTCCTTGTACCCGCTGCCAAAGGCCGAAAAATCGGGGCTAGAGTGGTACATGCCCTTGGCCGCGTCGCCGGCCGCCTTCATAAAGTCGGGCGAGAAGGTGCCATCGGCGCTCATCAAGGCTACCTTGGCCAGCTCGGGGATTTCGCGGGCCTGCTTGGTGATGTGGCCGCCAGCCGCGATAAAGATGGGATAGTAAATGAACTCGGGCCCACCAGCCGCGATGCGGGTGAGCATGGGCTTCATGTCGGTGTCGGTTGGGGCAACTGCTTCCTGGGCTGTGATGGTTCCGCCCAATTTCTTGAATTCTTCGGCGAACACTTGCTGCAACTTGTCGGCATACAAACTGCCATCGTGGATGGTGGCGGCTTTTTTGACGCCCAGCTTTTCCCAGGCAAACGTGGCGGCAGCCTTGCCTTGCACCAAGTCGTTGTGAGCGGTGCGGGCATAGCACTTGTAGTCTTCGGGCCGGTCGCTTGCTGTCAAGTCTGGGGCGGTATTGGAGGCCGAAATCATTGGGATACCGGCCTTGCAGATGATGGGAAGGGCCGCGCGAGCCTCGCTGGAACAACTGGTGCCGACAATGGCTACCAAGCTCTTATCGGGAGCCAGTTTTTGGGCCGCTGTTTGGCCGCCCTCGGCGTTGCACAGTGTGTCCTCGCCAATCAACTCGATCTTGTGGCCGAGGACTTCCTTCTTGTCGTCAATGGCGAGCTCGACGCCGCGCTTGGTATCGGTGCCCAATGACGCGTCGGCGCCAGACACAACCATCATGTAAGCAATACGGATTGGCGCATTGGGCGCGATATCTACGCAGCCGATGGCGTCTGTGCATTCATAGGGCTTGGCAGTCGGGCCACAGGCCGAAAGGAGCATTGAGGCGAGTACGAGCAAAGCAACAATCTTGAAAGTACGCATGGTAATTTCTCCTCCGCTGAGAATTTTTAGGGAACCTTTACGTGTGGGGAAGCCCAACCCCTACAGCCTGATGGCTATGGGCGTAATCACCCCCTTGTCTGGTAAAAATACACTCACATTGATTTGGGCAGATACAATACCTCAGGTTGATGACTATTATTCTGCCAACAGCTCGCGGGAGTATCTGAGGTCACTAAACACGAAATATTATAATGGACGCCAATTTAATTGTCAAGCTTGACAGCCAGGTGCAAGCACTTTATAATGTGCCGCAGAGGTGAATTATATGTCTCGATCTTCGCGCGCTACGCGCTCTAAACGCAGCCAACAAATTCTCTTTGTGGTCATTAGTGCGTTGGTGGTGGTGAGCATGGGGCTTAGTCTGGTGGCTACTTTTAACCCTCCCCCACCGCCCGCTCCTACCCTGTTCCCAACTGTGACTGTGCCACTAGAGCCACGGGTGACTCCAACGGAATTGGTTGCATCAGCCACACCCACCCCTTTGACCCAATAACCCTGATTGACTGGCAAACCTAATCTTTACCACTGCGTCGGCCAACCGGGCCAATAACTGGGGTTATCTAGGGGCGAAAAGCAACAAGCAAGCCAGCTCCAACAACGATGACGGCTGCAAATTCGATGAAAATGTGGCGTGATAGTTTGCCCAACAGGTATTGCGCCGTCAACCCGCTGGTGGCATAGAATGTCAGAAGCAGCAGCAAGCTGGCCGTGCCCACGTTGGCTTGCCAGTAGTTGATCGCCCAGCTACATTCCGCCACAATCAGCGCAACGACCCCAGCCAGCCAAATAGTTTTGAGCAAGCTGGCACGGGCTACCCAAAGCAGGTCCAGTGCGATGAGAAAACTGAGCAGCAGAGTGGCGCTGGTGGTTATCAGACTGCGGCTGCGCGTTTGGTAGATGGTTGTGTACAGGATGAGGGCCAACACATAGGCGATGATGTTCAAGAGCAGGCGGGCGCGGCTGCTGGCGGGTTGCTTTTCATCCACCAGGGCATATTCTGCCGTGACCACTGCTCCAAATATGGCTCCAGTAACGACCAGGCTAATCCACCACAGCAACCAGCTAGGCGCGGCGGCCAGCAAGCGCCCGGCCGTCAGCACGGTCAGCCCCGGCAATATCCAGGTGATAAAAGTTGCGCTCAGCCGGCCATCCGTCAGGCGAGGGTGCGCGCGGATGAGCATGTCTGTGCCGGCGCAGGCCACCACCACCAAGACGGTGATAATCATCCAGTAGCCAGAGATATTAATGCCCAGAGCCGACCCCAGCACGGTTGTGCCTAGCTCGCGGCTGGGCAACTGGACAAATTGCGTTGTGGCTAGGCCAAGCAAAATGACGCCGATGAGTATGCTCAGTTGGTCGCGATTGGGGATGCGCGACAAGTGTTTGTTCCACATGGCGGTGACATTCTACAGTGGGGGCGGGCTTTTGTCAACCGCCAGGGTGTTGTATAATCATAGCTGCTCACCCTCCCGCAGGTTTGAATGCTTTTGGATGAGCAAGTGCAAACTCGATCGGGGTTGCCAGTCCATCCAGGCCGCTAATTTTGTAACCTGCGGGAGGGTAGGCTGAGTAGATAAGCGGAGGTGCATCATGACCATAGTTGCAACCCTATTATATGCGATGGTAGGTTGGCTGGTTGGCATGGGTCTCAATGCGCTGGCCGACGATTTGCCCTATCATCGCCGCCCGGAACGCTGGCGGTGCGCACAATGCCAGGCTCCCCGCTGGCCTCTGGCCGTTGCGGCCTATTTGGCCGGGCGGGGCAGATGCGCCAAGTGTGGCTGCCCGGTGGGCTGGCGCGCCGTGATGGTCGAATTGTTCACGGCGCTGGTCTTTGCTTTTCTGTGGTTGCGTTATGGGGCGTCTCTACAACTGGCAGCCGTCAGTTTTTATGTGGCAGTTTACATTCTAGTCACGGTGACCGATGTTGAGCATCGCTTGATTCTGAATGCCGTAATGTTCCCCGCCATTGCCATAGCCATTGTGGGAGGCGTATTCAGGGCTAATGGATTTTCCATCCAAGGCGCATTGGGGGCCGGCCTGATTGCGATGGTGGCGCTTTTGGCGATGTATGGCCTGGGCGCTTTGATTGGCCGCTTGAAGGGGTTGAGCGGTGTAGTGCCTTTTGGCCAGGGCGATGTGACTTTGGGAGTCTTTATTGGCCTCACAACCGGTCCGGCGGTTTTGTATGCATTGAGCATTGGCATCGTCAGCGCGGGAGCCGCAGCGCTTGGATATGTCATCTATAGACTTGTGGCCAGCCAGCGTTCTGGATTGGGAAGCGCAACCATGCCGTATGGCCCTTTTCTTGCGCTGGGTGGAGCGCTGATGGTAATATGGTGGGCAGAAGTTGTGGCGTACTATGCCGCCTGATGTAGCCTAATGCCGCCCAAACTCGCGCGCCAGTTGGTCGCTGCTCAGATGAATCATCGTCGGTCGGCCATGGGGGCAGGTGCGTGGCGAAGCGCACTGCTCCAGTTGCTGGATCAGTTCTTGCATCTCGCGCGGCGATAGCACCTGGCCGGCCTTGATGGCGGCCCGCTTGCACACCCGGCGCACCAGCCGAGCTTCCTCGTCGCTCGCCAGCGGCATTTCGCCGGCGTCCAGGTCGGCCAGCACGTCGTTGAGCGTCTCTCGGATATCAGCCTGGGTCAGCACAGCGGGTATGCTGCGCACCAGAAAGGTGTTGCCGCCAAATGATTCTAGCGCAAACCCGATGCGCGAGAGCAAATCGAGGTGTTCTTCAACAAGCCCCACTGCCACGGGTGTCAGTTCGACCGGAACGGGGTCGAGCACATGTTGCACGGCCAGCGTAGAACCAGCCAGCCCGGCCATGAAACGCTCGTACAGCACTCGCTCGTGCGCGGCATGTTGATCAACCAGATACAGCCCTTCCGGCCCTTCGGCTACGATAAAAGTGGCATTGATCTGGCCCAAGACGCGCAGAGGTGGAAGGGTGGTTAAAGGCTGAGGGCTGAGGGCCAACGGCTGAGATCCAAGAGCTGAAGGCTGAAAGCTGGCCGCTGAAGGCTGAGAGCCGAAAGCTGACGGCTGAAAGCTGATGGTTGAAGGCTGAGAGCTGAGAGCTAAAGACTGAGAGCCGACGGCTGGAGGCTGAACGCTGGCTGCTGATCTCTGCACCAAGGCCTGCCGCACCGTTTTTTGCACTGCGCGAAAGACAGCCTCGCTATCGCGAAAGCGCACTTCACTCTTGGTGGGATGAACGTTCACATCTACATCTTCGGGCGGCAAATTGACGAGCAGAAAGCACAATGGATAACGGTTCACCTGGAGCATGGTGTGATAGGCCTGTACAACCGCAAACGCCAGGCTGCGATCTTGCACCCAGCGCCCGTTGACGAAAAGCGTCAGCTCGTTGCGGTTGGCGCGGGTCAGCCCCGGGTCGCTGATATAGCCGGAGCATTTCAAATCCAAAATCTCGGATTCTAAACCTGCATCCGCTGCTGCGCTGCTCGAATCTGAATTTTGTAATTTTGAATTTGTAATTTTGAATTTTGAGCTTGGAATTTCTATCATCTGCTGCGCTGTTTCCAGCCCGTACACCGCAATGAGCGCATCCATCAGCAGGCCGTTGCCGGTGGTCTGGAATGTGACCCGCTCATCGTGCGTCAGGTGAAAGCGCACACCAGGGTAGGCCAGCGCATAGCGAGTGACCAGCATGTCAATGTGGCGGCGCTCGGTAGCGATGGCTTTGAGGAACTTGAGCCGGGCCGGCACGTTGTAAAACAGGCGCTCGATGGTTAAGATGGTTCCGGCCGGCGCGCCGATGCTTTTGTGCTCCACCGTCTTGCCGCCTTCGAGGCGCAGGCGCGTGCCCACTTGTTCGCTCCGCGCGCGGGTGACGCAGGTGGTGTGCGAGACAGACGCGATTGAGGCCAGCGCCTCGCCGCGAAAACCCAGCGTAGAAATGCGCGCCAGGTCATCTGCCGAGCTGATCTTGCTGGTGGCATGGCGCTCAAAAGCCAGGGGCGCTTCGGCCGCCAAGATGCCCCCCCCGTCATCGGCTATACGGATCAGCTTGCGCCCGCCTTCGACGATCTCGATGCGTACCTGCGTTGCGCCGGCATCCAGCGCGTTTTCCAACAGTTCCTTGACCACCGACGCGGGCCGCTCTACCACCTCGCCGGCGGCGATTTGAGAGGCCAGTTCTGGGCTGAGAATGTGTATGGGCATTGGGAGTTCAGATTACAGACACCGCACTTGCGACAAGCGCAAGCGCAGGTGCAAGTGTTGCAAATTTCAAATTTAAAATTGGCGGTTGAGAATTGGCTATTGCAAGTGAGTATAACACAAAGTGCGGTGAATGTGAAAAAGCGGGTTGCGTTCAAGTGTGGTAAAATAGACCCTCGCAATTTGAAATTTTAATTTTAGATCGAGTGCAAATGACGAATAAAAAGCTAAAACCTACCAGCGCGGAAATCCGCCAGCAATTTCTGGACTTTTTCACCGAACACCGGCACACCATTGTGCCCAGCGATTCGCTGATTCCAGCCGGTGATGCCACGCTGCTGTTCACTAATGCAGGGATGAACCAGTTCAAGGATGTGTTCCTGAACCTGGCTACGCGCCCCTATACGCGCGCAGCCGATACGCAACTGTGTATGCGCGTGGCAGGCAAACACAACGACCTGGAAGACGTGGGCCGTGATGCCACGCACCATACCTTGTTCGAGATGTTGGGCAACTGGTCGTTTGGCGATTACTATAAGAAAGAAGCCATTAGCTGGGCATGGCAGTTGCTGACGGACGTGTGGGGGCTGCATCGAGACAGGCTGTATGCCACCTGCTTTAAAGATGATAAAGGCGATTTGCCAACCGATGACGAGGCTGTCGGTTATTGGAAACAACAACCAGGCATAAACCCTGAGCATATCTTGCTCTTTGGGCGCAAAGACAACTTTTGGGAAATGGGCGATATCGGCCCGTGCGGGCCGTGCAGCGAGATTCACTATGACCGCGGGACCGACTTTTGTGACAAGCAGGGCGTGCCCGGCCACATTTGCGCGGTGAACGGCGATTGCGCGCGTTTTATCGAGTTGTGGAACCTGGTCTTTGTCCAATACAATCGCCTGAGCGCCACCCAACTTGAACCGCTGCCTGCCAAGCATGTAGACACCGGCATGGGCTTTGAGCGCATCGTGTCTGTTTTGCAGGATGTGGATTCGAACTACAAGACCGACCTGTTTGCGCCCATTATCAAGCGCACCCAAGAGCTGACCGGCCACACCGACGCGCAGGTAGAAGAGAGTTTGGTGGCCTACTATGTGATTGCCGACCACAGCCGGGCGCTGGCTTTTTTAATTAGCGACGGCGTTTTACCGGGCAATGTGGGCCGCAACTATGTGCTGCGGATGATCTTGCGCCGCGCGGCGCGCTTTGGCCGCAAGCTGGGGTTCGAGCAGCCCTTTCTGGCAGAGGTTGCCCAGGTTGTGATTGATACGATGGGACCCTTTTTCCCCAACCTGGCCACACGCCGCGAGCATATCTTGCGCACCATCACCGATGAAGAGATTCGCTTCCAGCGCACGCTGGGCCTGGGCCTGGCGCGGCTGGATGAGGTGTTGGCCGAGTTGGAAACGGCGGATCAAAAGATGATTTCAGGGCCGGTGGTATTCGATCTGAAAGCGACCTATGGGCTGCCGCTAGAAGTGACGCGCGATGTGGCCCAAGAACGCGGCTTTACAGTGGACGAAGCTGGCTTTCTCGCAGCCGAAGAAGAGCACCGCAAGGTGAGCGGCAGCGGCGCGTTTGACTATACGGCCACAGAGGGGCTAGCGGCCTATTCCAATTTTGTGCGCGATCTGATGGCGCGCGGAGAGCTAGACCCGGCCGGCATTGAACATGACCCCTACACCACTACCGAACTCGAGACTGTGCTGCTGGGCTTGCTGGATCCAAAAGATGGACAGCCGCTGCAGCAGGTCAAGCCGGGCGATCAAGTAGACGTGGTGTTGGCGGCCACGCCGTTTTACATCGAGTCGGGCGGGCAGGTGAGCGACACCGGCCTGATTTCGCGCTACCCGGCCGAGCCAGGGCCGGAAGGCGCAGAGCCGCTGTGGACGGTGCGGGTAGATAGCGCGCGCAGACCGGTGCCGGGTCTGGTGGTGCATAGGGGCGAAATCACGTTGGGCCGCCCGCGCCCCGGTGATACGTGTTGGGCGATAGTAGATTACGAGCGGCGCTGGGACACCATGCGCAATCACACTGCTACTCACCTGTTGCACGCCGCGTTGCGCTATGTGTTGGGTAACCACGTTCAGCAGGCTGGCAGCGTGGTAGAGCCAAATCGCTTGCGCTTTGATTTTACACATTCTGGGATGTTGACCCAAGATGAGCTTGACGCGGTGACCCAAGATGTCAACGATGCCATCTTGGCCGATTATCACGTGGCTATTTCGCACGAAGGCTATCGCGAGGCCGTCGCCGGCGGAGTGACGGCTTTGTTTAGCGAGAAATATGGCGAGGTGGTGCGGGTGCTGCGGGTTGGGCACCCCGGCGAACGCCCGATTTCGCAAGAATTGTGCGGCGGCACCCACGTGACCAACACGGCGCAAATCGGCACGTTTATCATTGTTGCAGAAGGCAGCGTGGGGGCGGGCTTGCGCCGCATTGAAGCCGTAACCGGCCACGCCGCCCATGCGCTGGTTCACAATCGCCTGACGCGCCTAAACAACTCGGCAGCCTACCTGGGCTGCGGGCCAGACGAAGTGGATCGCAAGGTGCTGGGCGTGTTGGAGGAACTCCAGGCGGCGCAAAAAGAGATGGCTCGTTTGCAGCGTGACATGGCCCAGCGCGAATTCGAATCGTTGCTGAGCGCCATGCAGCAAGTGCAGCAGGTGCCGGTGCTGGCGGCCCAGGTCAAAGCTGTAGATGTGGATGCCATGCGTGAAATGGCCGATTGGTTCCGCGCTCGCGTCGGTTCGGGGGTGGTTGTGCTGGGAGCGGTATGTGACAATCGCCCGCAAATTGTGGCTGCCGTGACCGAAGACCTGGTAGAGCGGGGATTGCACGCGGGCAAGCTGGCCGGCGCTGTAGCCAAGGCCGTGGGCGGCGGCGGCGGCGGCAAGCCGACTATGGCCCAGGCCGGCGGGCGCGATGCAAGCAAGTTGCAAGCGGCATTGGCAAATGTGCCAGCCCTGGTGGAGCAAATGCTGGAGCAAGTGCTCAAGTAAAAGATGGAACAAATCATCTATCTAGAACCCAATGATGATATCATCACCGTTCGCGACCGCCTGAACCTGGCCGAGGCCAAGCGCGTCTTGCTGGTGATTCCACCCTACGCCGAGGTGCTGCGCAAGCGGGTAGATTTGCGGCTGGTGCAGCGCCAGGCGGAACACTTGCAGATTGAAGTGGCGCTGGTCACAAGCGACGGCGAAATTCATCGCGCGGCAAGCGAGATTGGCTTGTCGGTCTTTGGCTCGATCGAGCAAGGACAAAATCGCCGCAAATGGCGCAAGCTCGCCGATGAAGAAGACGCATGGGCGCCAGGTCGCCAGAATGAAGCCTGGGATGCGGCAGCGGCCCGGAGTGGCCGACGCGCTTCTCACCCCTGGCTGGTGATCAAAAATGTGGTGGCGTGGGTGTTGTTTGTCGGCGTCTTTGTGGCCTTTGGCGTTTCGGCGGTGTTGCTGGTGCCCAGCGCCCAAGTAACCCTGGTGCCAGAGAGCGAAGCGCTCAACATCACCATGCACGTTGCGCTAGATCCAAACCTAGACCAGGTGGATGTGGCGCGCGGGCGTATCCCAGGCACGTATGTGGCTGTAGAGGTGGAAGGAAATGCGCAAGTAGCCACCACGGGCAAAAAGTCCATCCCGGCCTACAACGCCAAGGGCAAAGTGGTGTTTGTCAACCAGTTGGGTATTCCTATCAGCATTCCCAGAGGCACAGCCGTGCGCACCTCGGCGTTTGGGTCGGTCGTTCGCTATTTTACCACCGCCGATGTCACTGTGCCGGGCGGGTTTGGCGCGCAGGCCGAAGCGCCCATAGAAGCCTCTGAGCCGGGCGAGTTTGCCAATGTGCCGGCCAACTTGATCAACGAGGTGGAAGGCGTGGCGTCTATATCGGTCAGGGTGACCAACCCCGAGCCAACCTCGGGCGGCGGTTCGCGCGAGGTGCCGGCAGTGACCCAAGAAGACCGCGACCGCGTTCGCTCTCAATTGCTGCAGCAGCTCTTGCAGGATGCTTTTTTTGAAATGCAAAACAGCCTGGAAGTGCAGCAATTCATTCCGCCCGAGTCGCTGCTTGTGAGCGAAGTGGTAGACGAGACCTATGATCGCTTTGTCACCGAAGAGGCGGCTTTTGTCTTGCTGCAAATGCGGCTCACGGTGCTGGGCATGAAGGTAGATATGCAAGACGCCAACACTTTGATCTATGCCGAGATGGCCGCGCGCGTGCCGCCCGATTACGAGTTGATTGCAGATGGATTGACGTTCAAGCGGGGGGAAATTGTCTTGCCCGCCGATGCCAATGGCGATATTTTGCTGGAGGTAAGCGGTGAAGGCTTTATGTCTGCTCGCTTTGATAAGCATCATATCCGCCAGAGCATTGCCGGCGAATCGCTCGATGAGGCCATCCGCAGATTAACCCTCGAGTTGCCCTTGCAGGTCGCTCCCCAGATTGATATCAGCCCCGCCTGGTTCGGGCGAGTGCCCTGGCTGCCTCTGCGCATTGGGATTGAGGTCAAAACCCAGGCGTGAGTATGTCGGCGGCTTGCCCTGAGATTTTGATTCTTTGGGAGTTGCCGTGGTGGACCCCGCCCCCCCCCCCACCCCCAAGCG
>JBGSMF010000430.1:0-21494 GCA_041740315.1 Thermoflexales bacterium | reverse complement strand
GCGCGCACAGGCGGGCTGGCGGTGAGAGGCGAGCCGATTGTTGTCACGCGCATTCTCAACCAGCGCGCGTATCTCCCACTGGTGCTGCGTGGGCAGTAGCCCATAGATGGAAAGAGATGGAAAGGATTTGCGTCAACACTTACAGTTGAGAGTGATTGCCAAGCGATGACCAGTAGCATGCGACAGAGGGAGGCTGGGTCTCTGGGATGGTATGACTATGCAACCGAAACTCTGCTTGTGGCGCAAATTTGCCCCCTGGACGATGATTGAACAAGTCTCTTGGCAGGGCTGCCTTTGTTCACATGCAGGGCAAGATTGGCATTTGCTCTTTGCGCCAAAAACGCAGGCGCCAGCGTGACGACAAAGATGCGCCAGTCGGTTGCGTGGTTGGGTAAAACACCGTGTTGTAGCGATAGCGTTTTGCTTCAAGCCCAAGCAAACGCGCCGCCGCATAATGGCACAACTCGTGCGCCACACAGTTTGGCCACATCAGGATGGCCTCGATTCGTTTCATAGTCATGCGCTTATTCTTTCACCACCGGTGGTGGATGTGATACAAAGACCAAAGCTCGGCACATCCTTGTTCCGGAGGAATACAAGATTTACTTGCCTGTTGTTTTGCAGGGATCCCGGCGACAGATACCAGCATAGCGCGGGAGGTGGAGTAAATCGAAATGCAATTTGTGAGCGGAATTACTGCGAGGCCGACTCGCGCCGGGCGGTTGCCATCGCTTCATCGCACAATTGCTCGCTGATCCACAATGCCGGTTGGCGTTTGATCTCGTGTATCAGCAGTTCAAACTCGGTCAGCGCCAGCAGTTTTTTGCGAAAAGCCTCAAGCAAAACGCCAAGAGTGCCTTTGCATCTAACGCTCACGCTGTGGGCAGCGCGGCGGGCATGCGCATTATCAATCAGCGCCCAATCGGCGCATTCTTGTATAGCCAGCGCCAGTGTTTCGGCCTCACCCAGGTCAATGCCTGTTGCCAACAACGGGTCATTGCTATCCAGGCTGACTGGCTCAACCTGGATTTGCTTTTGCTGGATGAGGAATTGCGCAGCGTCGGCGTCGGGTGCGCCCAGCCGCAAGCCGTTGACGACCACTTCTTGGTAAACTTCCGGCGCAATAAGCACAACGCCATAGAGTTGGCTCAACAATCCCAGGCGGCCCAGCTTGCCCAACGCAATGAGCGGCCCGGCGTTGCTAACAACCTTCATGCTAGTTCCTCGCGAATCGTTTCGTCGTCAACTGTAGCGCGCAATCCTTGTGCGGCGGCATATTGTGACATTTCGCGCAGCGAAACGCCTGCCAGCCGCGCCGCGCGCCAGAGTGAAATGCCGCCTTGTTTGAACAGCGCCAGCGCCTGTTCCATTTTGACCTGGCGCAGGCCAAGCCGCAACAACTCGCCCAGGTCAGCTTGATAGGGCGCTATTTCCTTCAACAACGCGTCGGAAATTGTCAAAGTCAGAGTCTCCATCTTATCACCTCAATAGTCATTATACGAAAAGCTGCCAGACAAGTCAACTCTCTCTCAGGCTGCAAAGCGTGGGGCAGCCTGGCTGATTGACGCCTGAGCCTTTGGCTTATCTTTATCCATTCAACTTTTCTACTGCCGCCTGCCGATCTGCCTCAGTTGACCTGGTATATCTTGCCGTCGTATTGACATTCTCGTGCCCCAGCAAATCCGAGACTGTCACCAGGTCCACCTCGCCTTCGCGCAAAAGTCGCGTCGCGAAACTGTGACGCAGGACATGGGGCGATGCTTCGACGCCGGCCAACCCTGCATACTTGTTCACAATGCGCCACGCACCGGAAGTGGTCAATGCTTCTCCTCGCTGGCCGATGAACAAGTGATCGCCTTCCCCCTCGCGCACCTCCATGTACTTGTCAAGCACTTGCCTCGCCTCGGCATTGAGCGGGATTTCCCTAAACTTGCCGCCCTTGCCCATCACCGATACCTTGCCTGAGCGCCCGTTGAGGTGCACATCCTCCACTGTCAACCCGCACAGCTCCCGCACGCGGAGGCCAGTATTGACCAACAGCAGCACCACTGCAATGTGCATCGGATTGCCTACCTGCTGCGCCTTGCGCACCAGGCGATTGAGGTCGGTGCGGTCCAAGGCTTTGGGCGGCGACTTGACCTCTTTGATACCCTTGATCCCAACTGTGGGGTCAGACTTGAGGATGCCCGCCTCCACCGCCCAGCGGCAAAAGGTCGTGAGGGCCGCCATTTTGCGGTTGACAGTGGCCGGCCTGGCTTTACGCTTGTTGACCAGATAAGCCTGGTAGGCGCGCGCGTCATCGCGGGTGATGTCGGCCGGATTGAATGGCTCATTGTAGGTGTCTTGCACCCAGGCGGCATAAGCGCGCAGGTCGGCCAGGTAGGTGCGGCGGGTAAGTTCGGCCTTGCCATCGCTGGCGAGGGCTTTATCAAAAAGACCAAAGATAGTCAATTTTGTCATTGGATTGCTCCCAATCGTCAATCAAAAAATGTCCGTCGTTTTCCACGTACGGTAGTGTATTGTTAATCTCTGCGGCGCGGCGGCGAGCGGCCTCGATCCGCTGCTCCCAATATTTCACCTCAAGCGCGCCAATGACCGGCAACTTGCTGGCGCGCAAGCCCTTTGGCGTTTGGGCATAGCGAATGAACTCGCTCACAGTCTCTTTGTTCTCAGGCTCCAGCTCCAGCTCGGCAAGCCTCATCAACCGCCAGCGCGTGTGTTGCCGCTGGCGCATGGCCTCAGGGCTGCCATATTCCTGTTGGATGTTTTTGATGACGCCGATTTGTTTGCTGCTCAACGCCTTTCCCTCGGCGATCACCTTTAGCATAGCATCCACAAATGGATGCTGAGGCTCGAAATAGTGGAGCCTGAACAGCGTCTTGGCGATGGACACCATCAGTGGGTGAATGCCATCTGGCCAGTCGGGAGGCAGGTTGGCATCCGCCAGATGACGCAGCCGGTCAAGCCGCTTGATTGCCATCTCAGCCATATCCACGTACAATTGGCAATCGTCCTTGCTCACGATAGTGTACTCGTCATCGTAGCCATATTCCAGGAAACAATAGCTCAATGTCTCGTTGGTCGCAAAAGAGATATTGCCCGGATCATAATAGCAGGCAATGCCATCCGGCCATTCGTCTTCTGGGCAAAACTCTCTACGTTGTAGCAGAGCAATGTACAAATTCTCCATCGTATTCCTCGCCGTCACTTTACCAAAACACAGCTCGCTTGAGGCTCAGGTCCTCGCTGTAAGCGAACAGTGCCCACAACACCCAGGCCAACGCTTCTTCGGCATACTGGGTCTCATCTCGCCTGGGCACAATCCCCACCCCCGATTCCACCAGCAGCTCGGGATGGAGATGCACCTGCACGCCAAAGTCGCGCGGGCCGCCTGCATCCCACGCCGCCACTGCCGGACAAGCCTGAAGTGACTTGCCGACACGCAGGCCGTGATAGCGCAGGAAAAGCGAGATGACGACCTGCATCCGGTGCAAGATGGTCGTGTTATTCCAGCGCATCGAACTGGAACCGCGCACGAGGGCTTTGGACAGCGCCTCGCGCAGACGAGGGTGCATATCCATATACTTGCGCAGCAAATAGAGTGAGACATAAGGATGGGTAGCCTGCTGCCAGGGCGTGGCATCTAGCGGGTGTGACGGCAGATAAATGACCTGCACCATTTCGAAAAAATCAGGCGAGGGTAGGGGAGTATCGGCTGTGGTTGCGAGTGCAAGCCCCTGTTCCTGAATATGTTGCAGGTATGCCAGGATAATGGCCCGGTCATCTGCGGCGGTGCGACGTGTCAGAGATTGCGGCAGTTGTTGCGCAAGTTGCGTGTTCTGGCGATGGGCTTGCTTGGACTGCTGAGGTGAAGGTTGCACTGGTAATGCTGGCGCAAGTGCCACTGGTGCAAAGTTGCCAGTCTTGGAAGGGTCGAACAATGACTCCCACCGCTGGAAATCAGGTGGTTCATTCCAATCTGGCTGGTCGAGGAATTCCTGCAAGGGCCGCGCGACGATTTTGAATGGCAATGCCCCGCCCTCCTTTTGCGCAACGATGTCAGTGGCGCGTTCCCAGACAGCAATTGTTTTGTCCCAGGCTCGGCCGCGCGCTAGGTAAAAGAGGACACGCACCGTGGGCGATGTGGTGTGCCTTGCCTGGCTCGTGAAAAAGGCTGCCTTGTGTTGCAGGCTGTCTACAATGCGGCGCAACAGAGTGAGGTCGGCAGCCTGCTCGATTTCAAAGATGGCCTGGCAACCATTTGGCAGCGTAATCAGATTATCCGGACGAAGCGCCTTGTCCTCATCATACGGCAATTCTCGCTCAGTCTGAACAGCCAGGTTAGCCCTGAGCGCCACAAGGCGCGCGTCCAACGTGGCTTGGGCGTGCGCAATCGCGCTGATTTCTTCTAGTTTGCACAGGTGAGTCTGGGGATAACCGTTGGCGCGCAAAAGTGCTGCGCCCGCCGGACCGAGCTTGTAGACAATGGGCGCGCGGCCACGTTGACCAGGGCGTGGCAAATTGAACGGCACACGAACCAGGATGCCGTTGCCAGCCAACTTGGCAATGCGTTCGAGGAAACGGTTAATCTGGTTTTGAGTGAAACCAGTAACAGCTTGTATCTGTTGTGTATCAGCTACGCCTGTGTGTTGGACGATTTCCAACGCTTGCAACCAATGCCGCTCAGGATAGGCGGCATCCAAGGTGGTCTGCAGGCCTGCCAGGTCAAGTGATTTAGCGGCTTGCTTTGGGGTCAAGTTTGCTCTCCTCCATGTGTGAACACAAATCAATCAAAAGTGAATATAATAGGCGTTCTAGGATATATACCCTCGAATAAAAATCAGGTATTTGTATTCGGTCATTGCTGATTAGCATTGAGTCGCTCCTGCTGCTCGACCACAATGCGGTTGAGGCGGCCAATATCCGCTTTCATCCGCTCGGTTTCAGCTTGATGGCTGTGTTTAGCGCGCGCCAGCGCTTTGGTCAGCCTTTCGATGCGTTGAGTGTATAGTGCCTCTTGATCTCGCAACTGATCGCGCTCCTGGGTGAGCTGCTGGACTTGCTGCCGCAGCGGATTGCGGGCGTTTTCCTCGACGATGCGACGATAAGACTCGAGTTGCATGCGCGTGATTTCCAGATCCCTCAAGGCGGCTGGGGCGCGTTCGGCTTGGGCATATACCGTTGCCAAAGATTGGGCGAGCGCCTCGGCCCATTGTTGGGAAGTAGCTGCGCCAGCACGCGCATTGTGCAGCGTCTGTTGTAACGCCTGACGCGTTTCGGGAGCCAGGGATAGCCCAGCAATGCAGAGTTCAAGAGACTCTACCGCGCTCCACTCAGCCGCAGCCAATTCTTGGTCACTGTGGCCTCTGACAATCTGTATACACACTGATTCACCTCACAAGTCATCCAGTAACACATCCAGCGCGGCGCTAGTTTTGCAATTTTTGTCGGATTGTTCAGTCGCCTGTTCTTATTCCGACTTTTCTAGCTTCTCAACCTTCCTCAGCCTCAACTCTCACTACTTTCACTGGTTGCACCCCATACGCCAGCAGCCAAGGTGGCACTGTACTATCGCCTGCTCTGTCTGGCAGAACGTACTGCATCTGGGCGATGATGTAATATCCAAAAATCCCAGGCCCAATTGCCCCGTTCGCCAGCTTGCACCGCTCGTGCGCCAGGAATGATCTGCTGTATGCCGGTACAATCCCCTTGGGCACGCCGGACATTCTACGGCTAACACCGTATTCTTTTGCTTCGGCCTTGAAATCGTCGCTCGTATCGTAAAACTTGCGCCCAATCCAATCGAACACGTCTGGCGGAACTCTGTACACTGGTGGCGCAAATCGGAGCGCGTATGGCGCATCCGCAATGGCGCCGGTCGCCGGTATCAACCTCCCGGCCACACTGGGGCGGATGTTGGAGCAATCTATGAACCGCCCATCGCACCACTGCGCCGTGTGCAGCACCCGCCACGCTGCTCCCAGCGCCGCCGGCGGGCCAGTCATAACATTGCCATTTATAGCCAACTCTGCAATACTGCGCGCCTGCGCAACAGCGACAATCAACGGAGCCAGTGTCAAATCGCCAGCTCTATTTCTGGCAGCGTCAACGTCGCGCGCAATTGCCCTGACCCACTCGCCAAACCGCGCCTTGTCGGTCCACAGCAAAGCTGTCAGCCGCGCCAGCACATGTCGCACGTCGTGCAGCCCGGTGCAATAGCCACGGTCGGCGCGGTCTGGGTAATCAAGTCCGAACGTGCGCCAGCTAAAGCTCCGCGCCTCGGCCATATCCGTCCCGATTGCAAGGGGGGGTGTACCCAATCCACCCACAGGTTGCCCGTGCGGATCGGCGCCCAATATAGCATCGCCATCTACATACACAAACCCGCGCCGGTTGCCAAACCTAGGGTGCACAGGTATAGGTGGATTGATCTCGATCAACCCGGCCGCATCTCCACCCAGGCCAATTCCGTCCGTGCTATTGTTTGCGCTCACCAGGTACACACCCTCGCGCCGCCAACCGCAGCCTCGCTCATGGTCATAAACAGTTGCTACATTCGTCATGTCCCACTGGTTTACTCCTTTGCAAGTCTAGAAATCTTTGTCTTAAATTCGCCTAGCAGTCTCGTCAGTGTAGGCCCCCTGGCCTCGACCGACATCAGATATTCCACCGCCTCCGACGTTTGTTGGATATATAACGCCGCCAGCGTATCATCGCCCTCGGCCATCACTGCTGCAATCACATCATCCTGCGGTGATGCGCTTGGAACCGATACAGACGACTGCTTCCCAGTTCCCCCGTCTCCCTGTCTTGCCGCCTTCTCAACTTTCCGTACAGCCGCTGCTCCATTATTCTCGTGCTTGTCCATCATCATCTCGACCGTGGCCAGCAGTCGATCAACCCGGCTCTTGACAACCCGTGAAGTGGGCGCATCGCCGTTTCTAACCTCGCGCCGTATTTGCGCAACCAACTCGCGTTGCAAACTCGGCGCGCCATTCAGCCGGCTAACCTCGCGCGCCAGCGTGAAATCTAAAATGCCATCAGACACAGCCGCCTTGGCCTCGTTCGTCATCTCCAATAGCTTTAGATACTGGCTAATTGTCCCGTGCGTCACGCGCTGTGCAACCCGCCTTGACCACCACTCGCTTGTCTGCGCCTGCGTCCAACCGTACCGCTCGCGCAGCTCACAGAAAATAAGCGCCTGCTCGATAGGCGTCCAATCGCGTCGGTGAAGGTTCTCTTCCACGCCAAGCAGGAATTCATCCAGGTCAGACTCGGGCGCTCGGACGATGACGCTGATTTCATTCAGGCCGGCCGCCTGGGCATGCCGCACCCGCCTGCGTCCAGCCAGTATGATATATTTACCCCCGCCGTCCGGGCGACCGATTACCGGCTGGATTGTCCCGTGCTGCCCGATGGACTCGACAAATTCCTGGCTCAGCGACTGGTCAACGCGCAGGTCACTCTCGATGACGAGATCGCTGATGGGCACGGTGATGATTTTGTCCTGCCTGCGTTTTGCAGTCACATTAGTAGTGCCTCTAGCTGGGTTTCTTGACTTGAGGGCAGATCCAGATCTGGGGCGATGCATTGTTGTGGCACATCATGATGCGCCCCCTGAATCGCCAAGCTATTCTGGCCTCGTCTGTGCACCAGCCCCCTCCAACCAACGAATTGCCTTTTGCATAGCGCCCAGCGCAACCGCCTGCCTCCTGAGAACATCGGTGCAATCGAACTGCTCGCCCTGCACCAATGGCTCCAGCACCCTTATACCCTCTTGCAAATACTCAGCTGCACGATCTCGCGCCTCGCGAGCGCAGTTCGGCCATTCACGCGCTTTTGTCATTTATCCTGCCCGTATGTTTGTGACTGACGGTGGATCTGCGCGTGCCACCAGACGAGAAGATTAAAAGAAGCTGAATACGAACAGTGCGCAAGTACACCCAAAATCAATTCACAATCGCTCCCGTTTTTCACTTTGCTTTCCTTTGTGCTATGCTATAGTTGAAGCGTGGCATATCATTTAAAAGAACCTTAACAATTTGCCGCCTGACGGCGTGGGGGATTATCCCGCCAAGATAATCGGGGGCCTTCGGCGATTGTAGAGGCGGTTGACTAACTGCCAATACACCGTCCGGCTACAGCCCCAGGTGCTTCACCATCGCCGGCTTTCACCGCCCTCACGGGCCACACCCACGCCGCCAGGCTGCCCCTGACCTATTTCTTGCTGCGCTAGCCTCAACTCGGTTTTTATCGCATCAAGCGCGAACCGCAAATCGTCAATTTCCTTGACGAGCGCTACTGCTGCCTCACCAGCCTTGCCCCCATGCTCATGCACATAGCGTACAAACGCCTCTAGATCAAACTCGCTTACCTTCATTTTTCAATCATCCTATTGCTAGAGTTCAAGTGTTGTAATTAGTGGTACTAGTATTATATCATATAATTGCAAGTTATAACTAGTGATAGGCGACGTATAAAAAAGGTGACATTAGTCATACTTTTCTGCGCATGGAGACTAGTACAATGCTAGTTATGGCTAATGATTTCACAGGTTGGATCAAAGAAGAACTAAAAGAGCGCGGATGGTCAATGAACGAGTTGGCTAGACGCGCTGGTTTGTCGTCTGCACATATGTCAAATGTGCTCAATGAAAAGCAAAAGCCGGGAATAGATTTTTGCTTGGGAGTGGCAAATGCCTTTGGTGAACCAGAAGAAGAGGTCATTCGGATGGCAGGTCTGATCTCTCCGCTGCCACACCCAGAGGATATGACCCTGCAAGAGATATACGAGGCCGCCAAGCATATAACCAAAGAAGAGCGCATCATGGTGCTCAAAATGATCAAGGGACTGCGCAAGTAGGAACGGAATCCACATTTCGCCCGATCTTGGCTAGTGCCTCTTGTGCGGGCTTGCCGGCCACACCACCAGCGCAAATAGCACCGAGCTTCCGACGTTGAGCGAGCGTAAGCTGCAACCTTTGAACGATGACGGTACAGCATCGCTTGAAACAACACAGATGAGACTTGGTAGTTTGCGCCGGGCCTGAGCGAAAATGACAGTGTCAAAGTTTTGAGCATCCACGGTTTTCTCCCCATAATTCTTTTTCAGTACAAGCAATCTGCTTGTGAACAAGTTCGGAGATGGAAAAGAACTGATTGACAAACTCAGTGTATTCAAAAGAAGCTCAAATGCGCCCACCATTTTGGCACATGCCAAAATGGAACATGTGCCAAAATGGCACATGCCAAAATGGTGCGTCAATTTGGGGTGGATTGTGGAGATTATCGGTTGACACACAATAAAAAAGGGGCGCATCTATTATTTAGACGCGCCCTTTTATAAAAAGGCTACCAATTATTTTTGTGTGGATGCAGACTCTGTGGTAGCTGTGGTGTATTTTTCGCCTCGCTCCAGTCAGGTTTTACGCGCGCAAAATCCTAAACTTCACAATTGCCGAGGGAAACTGCATGGTCGGTGATTGACTCGACTCTATCGTTATGATAAGCTAATCCTATGGATACACTGGAATTAGAATCATGGCGAATCTTTGAGGTAGCCAGGTTGATCGAACAGGCTTTGGAACGCGCTGCTCTACGCGCACAGGGTTAGCATAGCTCATTAGCACACCCAGGATGACAGTTTTACGCGCGTAAAACTCAAAAATGGGCAATTTGTGAAAATTTTAAGGTTGGACTGCGTTTTTTGCACACCGAAACTGCATGATAGGGTATTGACACCGTAATTCCAACCCGCTAAACTAATAGTGATAGCGACAGTGTCTATTTTTAGGGGTAAACCTTGGGCACAAAAACAGAGCCGACGCCTGGCATTGCCATATATTTGCGCTGCTCCGATGAAGATCGTCAGACACCGGAACGGTCATTCGCTTTGCAGCGCAAGGCCATTGAGGATATCGTTATCCCGCGTCTCGGCCTCCCCGTCGTTCGCGTATACCACGACCTACTCACAGGCACTAACTATAACCGCGCCGATTTTCAAAAAATGCTCGCGGAATGTGGCTCTATTTTCTCGCACATCGCACTTTACCGAGTTGACCGCTTTGGCCGCGATACAGCCGAGGGGCTTCAAATCGCCAAGCAATTGCGCCACGCCGGCGTCCAGATCGTCCCGGCTTCGAATCCAAACCTGGATATAACCACTCCAGATGGCTGGCTGCTGTTCACAATCCTGCTTGGCCTTGGCGAGCACGAGGTTGGCGTATTGCGCCTTCGCACCCTTGGCGGGATGCAGGCCAAGCTCGAAAGTGGCCTTTGGGCGCACCGCGCCCCGGATGGTTATATCAATGTTCGCCGCCAGATTGTCGGCGACAAGTATGAAAAGTGGGTTGAGATGGACCCGGAACGAGCGCCAATGATTCGCCTGGGATGGGACTTGCTGCTCACTGGCGAACACTCATTGGATCAAATTTGCATCGAGCTAGATTCTCGCGGTTGCCTGCGCCGTGGCGGCAAGCGATGGGCATGGCTCGATCGACATGGCAATCAGATCACCGCCGCCAATGCCCTAACAAAAATATTCCACAACGAATTTTATGCTGGGTGGATTGTGTCCCCCCGGTTTAAAATTGAGCGCGGCATGGTCCGCAGCCAGGCTGGGGCTATCGTAACAGATGCGGAATTCGATCGAGGACTCAAGATATTGGAAGAGCACAACCACAGGAAAACAACCGCATCACATCCATACCTGCTACAAGGAATGCTCTATGTCTCTGCTGTTCGACGGGGACAGAATACCAATTCAGCCAATTTTACGCGCGTAAAGCTCTTGTGCACTGTCTGCAGGGGCAAGGGCGGTGGCCAGTATGCCTACTACTTTTCACGCCCCGGCAAGCCTATGCCGGATGGGATCTACCTTCGGGCTGACTCGATAGAGTCTCAAATTCAAGCTACACTGGCGCAGATTGCCGTCAATCCAGCGCGCATTCCGGCCATCCGTGAACACTATGCCAACAGTGTTGCCCAGGCAATCGAGGACCATCTCAACGCCCGCACCACAGAATTGACCAGGCAAATATCAAAACTACATGAGCTTGAAAAAGCCAACCTGCGCCAGTACGCGCGCGGCAAGCTCAGCGAGATGGCCTTTGATGAACTTTCCGCCGAGTGCCGCGCAAAATTATTGTGTGCAGAAACATCTCTATCAGAATTGAGGCGTGGAACACAATCCCGCATTACGGATCTTGACCGTGCCATTCACATAATGGCGCGGATGTCGGAGGCGTATGCCTATATGGAGTTTAGTGAGCGCAAACGCTTGCTCAGGTTGTTATTTGACAGCATTGTTGTAGACACATCGGGCGAGATATTGCTAGATCGTTCTGTCCTCAACACGCCATTCGGATACCTGAGAAGTGTTGCCAGCATAGTCGAGGGGCATCGGTACGAGGTTAAAAAGAACGCTCCCCAGCCGCCAACTGGAGAGCAAAAGGGGTGTTCGATTTATATAGACGCAAGTACCCCAAGAGTGAATCGAACACTCGTCTCAGCCTCCGGAGGGCCGCGCTCTATCCACTGAGCTACTGGGGCGTGCGCCAAAGTATACCACAGGATAGAGGGGAGTTCAAGCGTAGGGCAAATTGCGGCGATTTGCCGCAACTTGCCCGCCACTTGCAGGGTGGCGGGCGTTCTTTTCAGTCATTCACGATTTTACTTCGATTCCCTGTCCCTGGCTCACCTGGCCGATATGCCACAATGTTGGTTGGTCTTGGTTGGCCTGGGCCAGCAAGGCCTCTAGGCGGGTGGGGGGCACGGCCAGCAGTAGCCCGCCCGAAGTTTGTGGATCGAACAGCAGCATCTGCTGCTCTTCGCTCAACGCCGGGTCAAAATCTATGCGCGGCCCATAAAAGCTTTTGTTGTTGAATGCGCCGCCGGGAAACATCCACTTGTGGGCATACTCTGGCGCGCCAGGCAAAAATGGTATTTTCCCCCAATGAAATGTAAAGCGCACTCTGGCTCCTTCGGCCATCTCTATGGCATGCCCCAGAAACCCATAGCCGGTGACGTCGGTCGCGCCGCGCACGCCGTGGGCCACCGCCAGATCGCTGGCGCGCTGATTGAGGGTGGACATTACGGCCACCGCAACGCGCACATGTTCGGCGCTGGCTTCTTGGCGCTTGAGAGCTGTGGTGATGACCCCCGTGCCCAATGGTTTGCTGAGCACCAGCGCATCTCCTGGCTTGGCGCCGCCTTTGGTCATGATTCGGTCAGGGTGCGCCATTCCAATGACCACCAGCCCAAACTTGGGTTCTTTGTCTTGGATGGTATGTCCCCCAGCCAACACTGCGCCGGCTTTTTTAACCTCCTCAGCGCTGCCGCGCAAAATGGTGCTCATCATCTCCACTGGCAGATCGGGCGGGAAAGCGGCAATGTTCAAAGCCAAGATGGGCTGCCCACCCATGGCGTATACATCGGAAAGCGAGTTGGCGGCCGCAATTGCTCCATAGTCATATGGATCGTCTACAATCGGCGTGAAAAAGTCAGTTGTCACAATCAGCGCGCGGTCGCTGTCTAGCCGGTACACGGCGGCGTCATCTGGCCCGTTCAGCCCGATCAGCAAATCGGGGTAATCGGCCGGGTCGAACATGGTTTGCAGTGGGCGCAACACGTGCGCCAGCGCCTCGGGGGCCAGCTTGGAAGCTCAGCCCGCGCAAGCCGAAAGCGAGGTTAACCGAATGGTCGATTCCAAGTGAACTCCTCAATTAGCAAGCTGTCTACTTGATCCCTAATGCCTCATTGAGTTTGTCTGGCTTCCAGTCAACAATAATTTTGCCCTTGATGTTAAAGGTGGGCGTTGTTTCATTCCCATTGGCCCAGCCGCGCACCCGCTTGGCGGCTTCGCGGTCGCGTGTGATATCTATTTCGACGTACTCGATATTGTGTTCCTTCAAATAGGCGCGCGCTCGCCGGCAACTGGGACACCATTGGGTGCAGTACAATACCACCTCGGCTGTTGGCTCGGGCTGAGGCGGTGGGGCCGCAATGTGTTGCGCCATGGCCGCTTGCGGTTCTAGCTCGGCCAGCGCGCAAAACAATTCGTCGTTGCTGGGCTGGTCGGCAATGTCGTGCACATCTACATAACGGATGATGCCCTGCTTGTCTACGACAAAGATGGCGCGCTCGGTATAGCCCTCGTCGCGTAAAATGCCAAAATCGTTGGCTACTTTGCCGTGCGGGAAAAAATCGCTCAGCAGGGGGTAGCTGACGCTGCCCAGGCTATCGGCCCAGGCCTTGAGGCAAGGCACGCTATCTACACTGATACCCAGAACCTGGGTATGCATCCCCTCAAACTTGTCCAACAGCACTTGATACGAGGGGATCTGGTTCGTTCAGACGGGGGTCCAGGCGAGCGGGAAAAAGGCCACTACAACATTCTTTTTCCCTCGATAATCGCTTAGACGAACAAGCTCGTCCTTATGACTCTTTAAAGTAAAATCTGGCGCTTGCTGCCCAACTTTTAATACCACTTTGTCCTCCTCTTTATAACAAAATTTCGTAACATCTCAAAATGTGGGGGTAATCCTTGCGATTACCCTGTCTGGGCAGGGCATGCCCTGCCCTGCCCTCACCCCAGATTATTGAAAAGATACAACTCTTGATTATGCTTTTGCAGTTATGCTACCATAGTTTGTGCAAAGTGCAAAAGCTATTCGGCCGCATAGCCTTCGGCTATCCCGACCCAAAACAAGGTGATGGGGGCAAAGCTAAACCATTGGCACGCCGTATCACGAGGAATGACGACAAGATCGCCCTGGTCCAGCTCGGCCGTTTCACCGCCTGCTTCAAAGCGGGCCTGTCCTTGAATCATCAACCATATCACATCTGAATGATAGTTGATATAGGCGGGCGACAAGCCATTACCTGTAACAAGTTGGAGGCCATATTCATCTACCTTTGCCATAGGCTCCAGCAAGAACGGGCTGGCCTGGCCGGCTACTTGCTGCAGTTTGATGCGCCTAATTTCACCTCCGCCCGGAATACCCAAGATGCGCCGGTGACCATTTTTGCGCTCTGGCAAGCCGCGGGCATGGGTCAATACCACCAGAGTGCGCGATTGCGAGCCGGAGCGGTGAGCGATGCCTTTGGGCACCACGGCCAGTTCGCCGGGGTGGAGCATGACACGCCCCCATTCGCTTTCCAGAGCCATCGCTCCATCCAGCACCAGAAAAGCCTCATCGTTGTCGGTGTGTTTGTGCCAGGTCACTGCGCCCAGGCAAATGTAGCCCTGGAGGGCCATCTCGCCTGCCGCAGCCAGCTCGACCAATTTAAACGGCTGCTCGGTTTGGACAGTTTGATTAACGTTCACTACCCGTAGGCTCATGGCATCTAATCCATTTGTGGCGTGTAATCTCGGATCCACTGCCTAGTCTCAGTAGATCCAATTTTGGGAGCGGCGCGGGCTCCCACGCCCGCGTTTCTGCCTTTGCCAAGCACACAATGGGCGGCGTGGGAGCCGCCCCCGCTAGAATTTTGGATCTACTGAGTCTTGTAAAAAGGAGGCCCCTCGTGTAAGAGGCCTCCACGGTGGAATGGGTATACCGACGATTCCTCATTGCCTATCGTAGCAGATGAGTTTTATTTCGTCAAGTAAAATAAACTCCGAGAGCCTGGCAGACTCTCGGAGTCTAGTAGTGGTCTTGTTTCCCCGTTTGTTATGGCTTGTTATGGGATGCAGAGCACCTGGCCCGGAAAGATCAGGTTGGGGTTTGGAATGTTGTTGCGAGTTGCAATAGCCCACACGGTTGTTCCATGACGCCACGCGATGGACGACAAGGTATCACCGGCGCGCACGGTGTACATGGCGCGGCAGCCCGATGGTGGTTGCGGAGTGGGCGGCACGGGTGTAGGCGCTGTGCCCCCCCCAAACTGCCGCGGGCAGACCGGCCCGGAAGACATGTTGGTCCAAGGCACATTGGGGATGTGCAACAGTTGCCCGATGCGCAGATAATACGGGTAGCCAATGCCATTCTGGCTGGCAATAGCCCACGGCGAAACTCCATAAGCCCGCCCAATGCAGAACAACGTCTCTTTGGGTTGCACGGTGTGATGCCCCAAGATACCCGTTGAGGGCGGCACCGGTGTAGGCGTGGGTTGCCCTGGCACAGGGGTTGAGGTGGGCTGCACTGGCACAGATGTGGGTGTGGGCTGCCCCGGCATGGGTGTGGACGTAGGTGGAATGGGCGTGGCTGTAGGGCTTGTTCCTCCCCCAACCGTGACCTGCCCATTCTGCGGCGTAAAGGCGATGGGGTTTGAACCAGCATCCGCCAACTTTACACTGCTACTAAAAGCCAGCGTTGAGGTGCCTGCCGCTTTGCCCTTGAACGTAATGCTTGCTACCACCCCGCTGCCGCTGACGGCGCCCGATGTCTGCATGTAGGAAAAATCAATCTTGCCCAGAGTGGAATCAACTGTGTTCACGACCACAAACTCGGGCGTGAGGAACGATCCCAAAGTGATTTGTATCCCGCTCTGGCCCGCATTTGCATCTTGAACTTCAAGGATGGCAGGATCGTAGGTGATGTAAAACTCTACACCCTTGAGATCGGTGACATCATCTATCCTGACATTGACGGTGGTGGTTTGCCCTGTGGCCACGCTGGCCGCGCCCGGATCAAAGCGCACAATGGTAGAGCTGGCTTGAGCCAGTGGCGCGCCGGCCAACGCGACCGCCAGGCCTAAAAGAGTGATTATGGTCAGTATCCTAATCAGCTTTTCATTCTTCATCGTTTCATCTCCTTATATGGGGGGCTGGCTTTTTGGCTTGGCCAGATGCCAGTCTCCAACGCTATCTTACGGAATGCAGAGCACCTGCCCAGGAAAGATTAGGTTAGGATTGGGCAGCTTGTTGCGAGTGGCAATGGCCCAGACGGTAGAGCCATAACGCCACGCGATGGATGACAGTGTATCGCCAGGGCGCACGGTGTACATGGCGCGGCAGCCTGATGGCGGTTGCGGAACAGGTGGTTGTGGCACGGGCGGCATACCGCCGCCGAACTGGGCCTGGCAGACCGGCCCATAAGACATGTTGGCCCACGGCGCGTTCGGGATGGTCAGCACCTGGCCGATGCGCAGATAATACGGGTAACCAATGCCATTCTGGCTGGCAATAGCCCACGGCGAAACCACATAGGCGCGCCCGATGCAAAACAGCGTCTCTCCGGGCCGCACTGTGTGATAGCCCCAGGTGCCAGTCGTCGGAGGCACAGGCGTAGGTGGCACGGATGTGGGCGGGATAGCCGTAGGCAGCGGCGTAGGCAGCGGCGGCTGGGCGGTGGGCAAGGGTGTAGGCAATGGAGGCGGTGTGGGCAGTGGGCTGGTTTGAGCCAACGGACTGGCATAGGCGCTGGGCTCCTGGCTGATGGCTACCCCAACTACTACCATGATGGCTGCCAGGGCAATGATACCGGCAAGACTCTTGAAAGATTTGAACGTTTTCATCTCAACCTCCTAGAATTCGATCTCTTGAAATATTTAAAGCTTCTGCTTGCGATGGGCCAGGTTGCTCATCGCAAGCAGATCTAATTTGGATTTACCACGTCGTTGGGCCGCAATGGCCAAAGTTGCTGGCTGCCAGGGTCAAATCGTAAATGTTGACCGTTCCATCGTCATTGATATCTACCAGGGCGTTGGCGCTGCTGAAATAGACGGCTATTTTGGTCAAGTCGTAAATGTTGACACAGTTGTCCAGGTTGACTTCTCCGCCGCGCAAGGTGGTTGTGCCGACTGACACCGGCCGATAAGGCGGCGCTCCTACACCTACCACGTAAACATTGTCTTTTCGGGCAGTCATATAGCCTGGGTAACTGGCTTGAATGGTATAAGTGCCCCACATGGGCAGGGTCATTGTAAAGTACCCGCTGGCGTCGGTGTAGGCGGTGGCAATGGGCGCGCCGCCTCCCAGCGAGGCCGTCACCGTAATAGGGCCGCTGTAAGCGGCGGTGCCGTGGTAGCCCTGGCGGTATGCATAGCCCACCATCGAGCCGGCATCGCGCACGTCAATGATGGCCGAGGTGGTGTTGTTGATGAACAGATCAATCCCATCAGCGTCAATGAGTTTAGAGAGAGGCGAGGCTGGCGTGCCGGGCAACACCTTGAGCTCGGTGACGCCGGCAGCAATGCCCATCCAACGGATGGTGGCCAAGGCTCCGGTGCGGTTGTAAACTGGCCCGCCACCGGGCTGCTGCGTCAGTTCCAGGTGAACGCATGCCACATCTGTGGTCGAGCCGGTGGCAACCGAGCACGGGTTTTCATAGTTTACAAAACCATAGGGATTGTCAAAGAAACCGTTCTTCAGATCAATGCCGGCTACGCCTACAATGGTCGGGTTGTAGCTGACAAAAATCTCGGCTCCCATCGCGCCAACCAGCGAACTGCCCCCGCTGTTGGCGATAGAAACCTGGACATCGGTGGAAAAGATGCCATCCACCACAGGCGCACCCGTAATATTGGTAATGCTGACTGAAGTGTACAAGTTAGGGGCCTGGGCCGAAACGGGCGCAGTCAAAACCCCCAGTAGTAAAGCGATTGCGATCACACGAAATACAGTTTTTGCGTTCATCTGAACTCTCCTTCATTATATTCAAATTGTGCCTAGCTACAAGTGCAGTGATGAATTGGTGTTTGATTGCCTATAAAAACTCCCCATGTGAGGGGGGGCTTTTGCATCTTGATTATAGTGCGAACCCAAGCGGCCAGTGTGCCGATTGGGTTACGACAAAGTTACTTGAAAAAAAAACGACGCCCCGCGAATTGACGCGGGGCGTCGTCGTTTGACGTTCAGCCGAGGGGGCTAAACTTCACGCACATCCAAGATTTCCACCACGTGCGGGCGCATCAATTCAATTAGCTTGTCTTTGGGAACATCCAATACCTTGATCGTAATCAAGTAATTGGTGGGGTCTTCGCCCAAAAAAGTGCCCAGCGCAATAATGTTGCCGTTGTTTTGGGCAATGCTGGTGGTCATGCTGGCCAGCACACCTTTTTTGTTTGGAACCAACACTGTCATGCGCACGCCTTTTTCGCGCGCGCAGAACAATTCGACAAACAGTTTAAACAGGTCGGTCTCGGTGACAATGCCTACCAGTGTTCCATCGCGGACAACGGGCAGAGCGCCGATCTTTTTGTCGGCCATGATGCGGGCCGCTTCTTCCACTGGCGTGTCCTCGGTTATTGTGATGACCTCTTTGGTCATTACTTCGCTCACTGTCAAGCGTGAGAGCAAATAGTGCATTTCGTAAATTGAAAGCGATGTGACCGGAGAGGGTGATGCGTACAGCAGGTCTTTTTCGGAAACAATGCCCACCAGCTTGCCGGCTTTGCCAAGGACCGGAAAACGCCGCACGTGCGCCTCGCGCATCCGCCGTAGGGCTTCTTCAATTGGCATATCGGGTGGGACCGTGTAGGGATTTTTGTTCATTCGCTCTTTAACTAACATGGGTTACCTCCTTTATATCGCAAAAATATCTTTTGGGCACAAACACTGGGCGAGCCGGCCTGCGCCAGCTATAAATGTTATTTTTTAGTAACTACTCAGCCATACCCTTCGACTGCGCAGCGCGCACCCTGAGCGGAGCGCAGCAAAGTCGAAGGGGCGCGCTGCTCCGCTCAGGATGCTGAGTAGTTACATTTTTTATATTGTAGCAGTAGTCGCCCAGTTGGTCAATGCGCGCCGCTCTCCGGTTTCCAAATTGCCCGTCACCTGCCAGGTGACGGGCAATTCACCCCTTGAAAACTGGAAGCGCCGCTGCCTTGGGTGAAGAGTTATGATGGATATAAAGGTATGTGGTATAATCTGCTTCATCTTTTGACCTGGGAGTTTTAACCTTTGAGGTGAGTTATGTCCACATTAGACACAACACAGATGGGTATAGATGAGCAGGTGGCTTTGTTTATGCAAGGCACCGAATACGGCGACGAACAGCTCTGGCAAAATATGGGCCGCGAGCTGCGCGAGCGGCTGATTGAGGCTGAAAAGCAAGGCCGCCCGTTGCGCGTCTATTGTGGCTACGATCCCAGCACGTCCGACTTGCACCTGGGGCACACCATCACCATGCGCAAGTTGCGCCAGTTTCAGGTAATGGGACACGAGGTCACTTTTCTGATTGGCACAGGCACCAGCATGGTGGGCGATCCTTCAGACAAAGACAAGCTGCGCCCGGTGTTGACCAAAGAGCAAACCGAGTGCAACGCCCGCACCTATGCCGAGCAGGCTTTTCGCATTCTTGACCCAAAACAAACCAAGGTGCGCTATAACCACGAGTGGCTGCTCGATCTCAAGCTGGCGGATATGATCAAGCTGGCTTCCAACTTTACTGTCCAGCAGTTCATCCAACGCGAAAATTTCAAGCTGCGTTGGGATCGGGGCGAACCCATTTACCTGCACGAGACGTTTTACGCGCTGATGCAGGCCTACGATGCGGTGATGATGAATACCGATGTTCAGGTGGGCGGCACCGACCAGTTGTTTAACATCATCGTTGCCGGGCGCAAGCTGCAAGAGGCTTTGGGACAGCGTCCGCAGGTTGGCGTCATCACGGGCATTTTGCCGGGCACCGATGGCGAGGTGCGCATGTCCAAGAGCCTGGGCAACCACATTCCCATCATGTCCACACCAGAGGATATGTACGGCAAAGTGATGAGCGTGCCCGATAAAGCCATGCCCATCTACTTCAAGCTGGCCACCCGCTACACGCCAGATCGCCTGGCAGCCATTGAACGCGGCCTGGCTACTGGCTCGCTGCATCCACGCGATGTCAAAATGGAACTGGCCCGTGAGATTGTGAGCATTTTTCACGGCGATGATAAGGTGAGCCAGGCAGAAGAACATTTTAAACGGGTCTTTCAAGAGCGCGACGTGCCTGCCGAGATGCCAGAGTTTAAACTAGAGGCTCCGACCAGCGCCATTGATCTGTTGACACAAGCCGGCCTGGTAGCCAGCCGCTCAGAGGCCCGTCGCTTGATTGATCAACGCGGTGTCAAGCTGGATGGCGTTGCAATTGAAACGATCGAGTTTACACTAGAGCCAGGCAAGCCGCAGGTGTTGCAAGTAGGCAAGCGCAAGTTTGTTCGTTTGACCTAGGTTGGGTCTGGCCGAGCGATGATGGTTGAAAGGCTGAGAGAAACCAGGTTTTTTTGAAAAACCTGGTTTCTTAAATTCAAGTACATAGAGCAGGGCAACATAGGGTGGTACAAAACATTTGTTCTGTACCGCCTTTTTGCATATTGCGTTGTGACCCGTTTGCGGTGTATAATTGCAATTTAACCCTGATGGATTTGCTGACCCGATTTGTTCCTAGTGATACGGGGAGGTAGGACGGTGAAAAGCGTTACTTTTTTCCTGCTGTTTATTGTGCTGATTGCTGTCTTTGTTGTGGGGCTAATGGCAGCCAACTATAGCCCTGGCAATGTGGTATGGGATGGGAATGGGCTCCATATTGTAGACCCTCGCATCAATGCCCAGGCCACCCGGACAGCACAACAGGCACACGACGAAGCTGTGGCCCGCGAGTTGGAGCGCCGCAAGCTGGAAGCGCAGGCCGATAAAGCGGTACTTGACGCCGATACAGAGCGGCGGGCGCAAACTGCCGCTGTGATTGGGCGCTGGGCGCTTTACATCGGGCTGGGTCTGGCTGGTGTGGTGCTGGTGGTTGGCGGGGCCGCTGCCGCGGTAGCCTGGGCCAACAAACGCGCCAGCAGCATCTACCCGAACCCGGCCGGGCAATACCCGGTGGTCGTCACGCGCGGCTTTGGTTGGGTAACCTACCACGACCCCAATCGAGGGCTAGGCCCCACGGCCATCTATCGCACGCCTACCATCGTGGATACGCTGACAGGCTTGGTGCATTATCTCAGAACTGGCCGGCCGTTGGTGCTGCCCGCCATTACGTCAGACTATCCGTCAACGGCGAGCGAGCCGGCAATGGTGCAGGTTGCCACCCAGGCCCAGGCAGTGGGATTGATGGCAGCGGCTACCCGCCCGCAGCAGGCCGCCGGTTCAGCCAGGCAGCCCCGCGAACCAGAGCAGGCTTTGCAATTGGTGCGGACGGTGATTGGCCCTGGCGGTGACCGCATGCCGCAAGTGCGCGTGATAGATGATCCCAAAGCTACCAGAGAGTTTATGCATATGCTGGAAGCGGAAGGCAAATGAAGCGCCTGGCTATTTTGTTATTGTTTTGTTGTGGGTTGCTGGCAATTGGCCTGACGCTTGTTTTGCCTGGCCCGGTAGGGGCGCAAGACGATGTGGGCAACGCTGCCGCGACGATTGCAATGGCTACGGCTCGGGCAGAAGCCACTCGATCGTCGTTTGTTGCCACAGACCAGGCAAGCCGGCTGGAAGCAACTGCCCAGGCACAGAACGCAACCGCGACTGCCCAGGCCCAAAGCGCCCTGGCTACCCAGAGCGTCATTGACGAGATGAACCGGCAGCGAGCGGCCACAGCCACGGCCGGGGCTATGCAGGCCACAGCCGATGCGCTG
>JBGSMF010000429.1:0-6719 GCA_041740315.1 Thermoflexales bacterium | reverse complement strand
GCGCCCGGCCCCCCAGCCGGCGCGAGGCCCACACCAGGCCAATGCCGTCGGGCACGCACAGCGCGGCGTTGTTGAGCGCCGCGCGAAAGGAGGCGTTATCTTGCGCGGCCATCACAAATTCTGGGTTCACCGTGGCAAGCTGATGCGGCCTGCCCTGGGTCACCCATTCAGCCACCAGGTCAAGCGCCTCGCTCAAGGTCACATCATGCACGCGAACGCCCAGAATATCTAGGCAACGCCAACTTGTCAGTTCAGCCATTGTAATTCCTACATTGCACTCCACAGCATGCCTGCGATTCTACCATGCGTTGCGCGTAAATCAAAACCAGTATATACTCTCTTACCACAACAAAAGAGTTATCCATTGATGAAAGATCAGGCCAATGTGTATCGCCTCCTGGCCCTATGCGCCTGCGTTAAAGGCAGCGCAGCGCAGCGCCACCTGCTGGCGCAGGCCGCTCAAGCGACAGACTGGACCCAGCTTCCACCCCTGGCAGAAGCGCATGGGCTTGCGCCACTCACCCATATCCACCTGCAGGCGGCGGGGGTGCCGCTGCCGCTGGCTGTTAAACGGCAATTGCAAGGGCTTTACCTGCGACATCGCCATGCCAACACAGTGCGGCTGCGCATACTGCGCAATATAGTGGCTGCCTATAGCGCCGCCAATATCCAGGCCCTGCTGCTCAAAGGCGCGGCTCTCTCTTACCTGGTTTATCCCGAACCGGCTCTACGCCCGATGAGCGACTTGGATATTCTGGTAGCCCAAGCCGATCTGCCTCGGGCACAAACAGTGTTGGCCGAACTGGGCTTTGCCCTGCCCTCGCCTCCTCAGCGCGCCCTGTTGCATCGTCACCTCACCGCAGCTACGCTGCACGCCGAGGGAGTTGCGGTGCATGTGGAACTGCATCACCGGCTTTCCAGCAACTATTTTGATAACGCCAGCGCGTATGTGCAGTCGCTGATTCCACCCATCTTTAATTTCCAGACCAAACCCGATGAGATGGCCGCTATGCCCTACTCGTTGACATTAGATGGGCTGACGGCTTGGACTCTGAGCCTGGAAGACACGCTGGGCTACTTGAGCCAGCATCTCGTCTCGCACGTCAACATTTGGGATTTTGGCCGTTTAATCTGGGTGGCCGATATTGTCAGCCTGGCCGAACGTTTTGTGGACGAGATCAATTGGAACGAGGTGCTGCGCCAGTACCCCTTTGTCTCTAACACGCTATCTCTGATACACTTTATGACACCGCTTTCAGATCAACTGTTGAACCGCGCCAGCGTAAGAATCGGACATCCCCCACAGGGGATAGGGGTAGAATATCAAGGCTGGCTCCGGGCTCCATCTATAGCTTGGGGCAAAAAAGGCTATCGGCGATTGTTGCGCGACACGCTGTTCCCATCCGAATGGTGGCTGCGCCTGCGATACCAACTGGGCACCACTCGTCCCCTCGCCTGGCATCGCTGGGTGCGTCATCCACTCTACATTCTGGGGCAGGTTGGGCGCGTCTGTCTTGAACGACTGGGCTGGCCCAGGCCCCAAGAACTGGCAGGCACCATGCCCGGCAGCAATCAACCGTAACACAAAAAGAGGGACCATGCCAAACCGACCACGCCGAAAACCCGATTATCGCCTGGAAGTGATTGACAACGAGCTGCTCCTGTATCATCCGGTGCAAACGACAATTTTATACTGCAACCAAACTGCATTGGTGATCTGGCAATTGTGCGATGGCCAACGCACAACACAGGCGATCATTGACATGCTCATCCAAGCCTACCCCGAAGCAGCCGGCACAATAGCGGACGACGTAAAAGCTACCCTGGAGCAATTGGCCCGGCAGGGCGCGATCGAGTTTGTATGAGCGGGCGGCAGAGAGTAATCAGCTTTGCAGGCGGCACAGTGACCATAGAACACAGCGGCGCTAGAGCGGCAGCCATTGTTGATTTTTTGTGCCGCTGGATGCCCACCGGCGACGCCACTTTACCATCCAGCCTCTACCGCGTTGCGCAAAGCCATGCCAAGCATTTGGCGCTTTATAAAGGCGAGGAGCTGGTTTACGAGGGAGAGTCGGAAGCAATTTTGGCCGAGTTGTTGCTGGGCGAAACTTGCCGGCAACTGGCAGAACAAAGCCAAGGAGGGCTGTTGTTTCATGCCGCCGGCCTGGCATGGCATGGGCAGGGGATTCTTGTTCCAGGCGCGCCGGGCGCCGGCAAAACAACCCTGAGCGCCTGGCTAACATTGCGAGGGCTGGACTATCTCACCGACGAGCTGGTTTTTGTGCCTCACCAGTCGGTTAGGCTGCACGCATTAACCCGCCCCCTCAACCTGAAAAAAGAGGCCCGGCAAGCCCTGCAAAATTATTTTGATTTCAACGCGCACGCTGCGCACATCCTGAGCAGCAGCCAGGCCGACCTGGCGCCTCCCACGCTGCTCAGGGCAGCCAACACACTGTGCCAACCACCGTTGAGACTGATTCTCTTTCCGCACTATCAGCCGGACAGCACTGGCGCACTGCGGGCGCTTTCTAAAGCGCAGGCAGGTCTGTTCCTCATGCAATGCCTCATTAATGCCAGGAATTTGCCAGGCCATGGTTTGGCCGAAATTGCGCGCCTGGCCCAGGCCGCGCCTGCATACACTCTGAGTTATGCTTCGTTCGACCAGCTAGGGCCGGTTGAGGCTTTGTTGTCAGGGCTTGCCGATTGTGATATACTTGCCCCAGTGGATAATGCCTGACCATCACCATCATTATACGACGCCGACTAGAATCAAACTATTACGGGGGAGAAAATGTTACCCACAGAACAACCAGTCCAAGAAGATAAATCAAGCCAGGCCCAAGCTGAGGCCCTTAGCCGCCGCCAGTTATTAAAGGTTTTGATTGCTACAGGCGGGGCCGTTACAGCCTCTACCATGTTGCCCGGCAAATGGCTCAAGCCCATCGTTGAAGTGGGGGTACTGCCGGTTCATGCGCAAACGTCGCCCACCACACCCACCTTAACCCCTTCATCAACGCCTACAGCTACCCCCACGCCACCCCCCACGCCAACCCCCACCCCAACCCCCACGCCAACCCCCACGCCAACCCCCCGGCCACCCGTCGCTATCATCGGTTGCTTTACTTTTAACGCTACGGGCGGCGGTGAAATTGGGCCAAGCGACATTATTCAGACTTTTGCCGACATTGCCCCGGCCCGCGGCGGCGTGGACATGAGAAGGACTATAACGCTTCACCAGGCCGGCCACCCGCTAGACGGCGATGTGGACATCACTGACGGGTATACCGATGAAGCAGGCAGGTTCCAACCGCCCGATTTTGATCTAGCCCCCTTGAACGCCAGCGTGCCTATCTCACCCGGCATAGGCAGACTGACCGTCTTGTGGGAATTTGTCAATCCCAACGACGGCCAAAATACGTGCCAGAACAGCATTGACATTGTCCAACGCGGCTAAAGCCGAGAGGCTATTTGCGGCACACGATCCAAGACACCTCGCCGCGCTCGCCGCCATGGTCGCCCGCTTCGATTACGCGCAGGCCGCTAAAAGCTCGCGTCAACTCTCCGTCTTGCAATAAAAAAGCGTCGGGGAAATCTCGCTGGGTGATGTGCTTGCGCTGATTAAAGGTCTCATAAAACAACCAGCCGCCCGGCGCAAGCGCCTGGCGCAAAACAGGCCACAGGCTGCGCTCTAAAAAACGGCGCACCACAATGACATCGTACATGTTGACCGGCCAAGCAGCGTCGTTTAGATCGGTCTGAATGAAATTGATCCGCACGCCGGCCTGTTCAGCCTCAGCTTGAGCACACGCCAGCGCCACCGGGCTAATATCTGCCCCGTCTACCTGGAACCCATGTTGGGCCAGCCAGATGGCATTTTGCCCCAGCCCGCACGCCACATCCAGCGCCCGCCCGCCATCGAGTTGATCCTGGTATTTGACCAGCCAATGGCACACCGTTGACGCTTTTTCACGCTTCTGCGACCATTTTTCGTCCCAATGCTGCTGTCGTTCGCTTGTCATGAGGCAAGATTCTACCATGCGTTGCGCGCAAATGAAAACGGGGTATACTGCAAGCAACGATCACTCTTGGGGGGACACTATGGCAAAACCAAAACCGGCCGGAATACTCGTCATCGTCATTCTCCAAGTCCTCGATGGCGTGTGGGGGATAATGAGCGGTTGCGCCCTGCTAGTGGGTGGCGGCGCGCTGGCGGCATTTCTTGTGGGCATCACCGAAGAAACATCGCGCTGGATCGGAGGGCTGGCGGGTGTTTTTTTCATGGGCCTGGCTTTTATCTTGATCTTTTTCGCCTTGCTAGATTTGGTGTTGGCCTGGGGCATATGGGCGCTGCGCCGCTGGGCCTGGTGGGTAACCATCATCAAGGCCGCGCTCAGCATTGTGTTGCCGCTGGTCTCGCTGCTGGGCGGCAACCTGAGCAGCATCCCCACCATGCTGCTGAATGGCATCATCCTCATCTTGCTGCTCACCGCCGAGGTGCAGCAAGCGATGAGTATCAGGCCGGCAAGCGATTGATATGCCCCAACGACGTCCGGCCGGCGTGGCCATTATCGCTACCTTGCGTTCCGCCGCAGGCGCGCTAGAGCTTGTTAGCGGCTGCGCCTTGCTGGCGGGCGGTGGCACGATGGGCACACTGATTATCCAATCGGTTGCCGAAGAAACGCCCCGTTTGTGGGGCGGGGTATTCAGCGTTGCCGTCATTGTCATCGGCGCGCTGCTCTTTATATTTGCGGGGCTGGATTTTGGCGTCGCTTGGGGAATGTGGACCTTGCGCCGCTGGGCGTGGGGGGCAGCCTTGGGCGATGCGGTGATGAATTTGCTCTGCCCAGTAGCTCTAAGTTTGCTCAGCGGCAACCTGGTTGGCGTTTGCACCCTGGCAATAAATGGCCTGACGATTGCATTGCTGCTCATGCCAGAGGTCATGCGCGCCATGAAAATCCGCCTGGCCTGATTTGCCAGCAAGACAAAAGCAGGCTATACTATACAAGCCCGCGACCCAAGTTTGGGCGTGGAGCAAACTAAAAGTGACCATTACCGCTTGGATCACCCGGTGACCGAGACGGCCATAGAACCAGTGCCATTATGCTACAAGCACGCCTTCTGGCCGTATGCCAGGGGGCGTTTTTTTGTTTCAAATTCAAAATTCAAGATTGAGGTGAAAAAAATGGAACGCAAAAAAGTGACCATTCCCGATATTCAAGCTAAAAAAGAGCGCCACGAGCCGATTACGATGCTCACCGCTTACGATTATCCCCTGGCCCTGGCGTGCGACCGCGCCGGGATTGATGTTTTGCTGGTGGGCGATAGTTACGGCATGGTGGTGCTGGGTTACGAGAGCACCGTGCCTGTGACGATGGATGAAATGATCATTGCTTGCCAGGCTGTGGCTCGCGGAGCCAAGGCGGCTCTGCTCATCGGCGACATGCCCTTTATGTCGTACCAGGCCGAGCCGGCCGAGGCCATTCGCAATGCCGGGCGCTTTTTGAAGCAAGGCGGCATGGATGCCATCAAGCTGGAAGGCGGGCGCGAAGTAGCGCCCATCACGCGCGCCATTGTGGATGCGGGCATTGCCGTCTTGGGCCACATTGGCCTGACGCCGCAAAGCATTGCCAAGCTGGGGGGCTATCGCACGCAGGGCACCACCGCTCTTGCCGCGCGCAAACTACTAGATGACGCCCTGGCTTTGGAAGAGGCGGGCTGTTTTGGCATTGTGCTGGAAAAAGTGCCTGACCGCGTGGCCGAGCTGATTACACACAAGCTGTCTATCCCCACCATCGGCATCGGGGCGGGGGTAGGCTGCGACGGCCAGGTGTTGGTGATCCACGATGTGCTGGGCCTCTTTGAACGCTTTACACCCAAGTTTGTGAAAAAGTATGCGCAGCTTCATAAAGACATTGCCCAGGCTCTGGCCACATTCAGAGACGAGGTGGACAAGCGAACCTTTCCTGCCGCCGAACATTCTTTTCCCATCGCCGACCAGGAATGGCAGGCTTTTAAGGAATCGCTCGATGGGTAAAATTTCAGATTCCAGATTCCAGATTTCAAATTCTGCCGGTTCTGCCGGCCAAACAAGCGCCCAATCTGAAATCGTTATCATTGGCACCGGAGCCATGGCATGCCTGTTTGGCGCCAGGCTGTCGCCGTTAGCTAACGTGACGCTGATAGGCGCCTGGGCCAAAGGTGTGCAGGCTTTGCAAAAAAACGGCATTCGGCTGGCGCAAGGCGAAACAGAAACCACCATCCCCGTTCGCGCGCAGAGCAAGCCCACCGGCATCCAGGCCGATGTGGCGCTGATTTTGGTGAAAAGCTACCAGACCGAGCGCGCCGCGCAGTGGGCCGCCCAAAGCCTGAAACCAGCGGGCATTGCGCTAACGCTTCAAAACGGGTTGGGCAATCTTGAAAAGCTGGCCGAGGCCGTTGGGCCTGCCCGCGCGGCATTGGGCGTCTCGATGCAGGGCGCAACTTTGGTGGGGCCGGGGCACGTTCGGCACGGCGGCAATGGGCCAACCACGCTGGCCGCCACGCCTGCCACCAAGGCGCGTTTGCCTTTCAAATCGATGCTCAGCATGGCTGCTTCGTTGGCCGGGATCGCTAGCTTGTCAAGGCCACGTACGCCTTCACGATTCGTCTAGCTCCGTGTATTCGCGAGGCCGCTCATGCCGACGGATCTTTCCAGGCTCGGCGCTCACGTGGTATTCGAG
>JBGSMF010000428.1:0-16612 GCA_041740315.1 Thermoflexales bacterium | reverse complement strand
CTTGCGCCGGCGCGCGGCACGCTGACGCGCGAGCCGGTTTATCCTGAGGAGCGCGATGTGAGCCGCGAAGAGCCGCGGGTGGGTGTGTTTGTGTGCCACTGCGGCATCAACATCGGCGGTGTGGTTCACGTGCCAGAGGTGGTGGAATACGTCAAGAACTTGCCCGGCGTGGTGTATGCCGAGCACAACTTGTACACCTGTTCGCAAGACACGCAGGAACGCATCAAGCAGCGCATCGCGGAAATGGGCATCAATCGCGTGGTGGTGACCTCGTGCACGCCGCGCACGCACGAGCCGCTGTTCCAAGATACTATTCGCCAGGCAGGGCTTAACCCCTACCTGTTTGAACTGGCTAATATTCGAGAACAGGTTAGTTGGGTGCATCGCGCTGACCACGATATTGCCACCGAAAAAGCCAAAGATATGGCGGCGATGGCCGTTTCCAAAGCGGCCAAGCTCAAGCCGTTGTATCGCCAGAGCTTGGATATTGACCATCGCGCCCTGGTGGTGGGAGGCGGCTTGGCGGGCATGACGGCGGCGCTGTCAATTGCCGAGCAGGGCTTTGATGTGCACCTGGTAGAGCGCGAGGCAGAACTGGGCGGCAACCTGCGCCACATTTTCACCCCTATGCCGTTTACTGAACCGGGTTCGTCGGCCGAGCCGCGTTATTATGACCCGCAGATTGTTTTGGCTACCATGATCGAGCGCATCAGCCACAATCCGCGCATCCACGTGTACCTGGGCGCAGAGGTGTCCATCGTAACCGGCTATGTGGGCCAGTACAAGACGACCCTCCGCTACAACGATGGCCGCACGGAAGAACTGGGGCACGGCGTGGTGGTGGTGGCGACCGGCGCGCAAGATATGAAGCCGAAGGAATATCTTTATGGCCAAAGTAGCAATGTGATGACACAGCGCGAGCTGGAGGAACGGCTCATTTCTCAGCCCTCCAACCTCCAACCTCCAGCTTCCATTGTGATGATCCAGTGCGTCGGCTCGCGCGATGATGAGCATCCCTATTGTTCGCGCATCTGCTGCACGCAGGCGATGAAGAATGCGCTGATGATCAAGAGCAAATATCCCAACGCCAACGTGGCAGTTTTGTACCGCGATATTCGCACCTATGGCTACCGCGAATTGCTGTATCGCCAGGCGCGCGAGGCGGGGGTAGTGTTCCTTGAATACAGCGAGAAGCAAAAGCCGCTTGTAAAAAATGCAGGAGGCAAGCTGCAAGTAGAGGTGGTCTTGCAACCAGATGGTGAAAAGATTGTCTTGCCCGCCGATTGGGTGGTGCTCTCGACCGGCATCCAGCCGAATGATAATAACGAATTGGCGCAATTGTTCAAAGTGCCGCTGTCGGAAGACGGTTTCTTCTTGGAGGCGCATGCCAAGTTGCGCCCGCTAGACTTTGCCGCCGACGGCGTGTACCTGGCCGGGCTGGCGCACTCGCCGCGCTTTATCGAAGAGACAATTGCCCAGGCCAATGGCGCGGCCATTCGCGCGGCCACGCTGCTTTCTCGCAAGGAATTGCAGAGCGCGGCGCTTATTGCGGCGGTCAACCCGCGCCTGTGCTCGGCTTGCGGCATCTGTGTGGACGTGTGCCCTTATTCGGCGCGCGTGATTGACGAAGAAAAGGGCTATGCCCAGGTGCTAGATGTGTTGTGCCAGGGCTGCGGCGCGTGCGTGGCGGCCTGCCCCAATGGCGCCAGCTATCAACGCGGATTCGAGTTTAAGCAAATCTTTGGAATGATCGAGGCGGCTCTGGCGAGGGCCTAGGAGCTTGTCGGAGAGGGCTGTTCGTAGTGCGCGCTTTAGCGCGCTGAAGCGCGCACTACGAGCCTACCAGCCCGCTCTCCGACAGCCTGCTAGTTACGAGCATTTTATGCATCACGCATTAGCGGAGGATTTATATGTCAGATAACGGATTTGAACCACGGATTGTCGCTTTTTTGTGCAACTGGTGCACGTATACAGGGGCAGACCTGGCGGGCACCTCGCGCCTGCAATACCCGCCCAATGTGCGCATCATCCGCCTGATGTGTTCGGGCGCGGTGGACGTGAGTTATGTGCTCAAGCCGCTGCTGGATGGAGCCGATGGTGTGCTCGTTGGCGGCTGCCACCCTGGCGATTGTCATTACCAGGAGGGCAATTACAAGGCGCGGCGGCGGATTGCTATCCTTGAAGAGTCGCTCAAGACGATGGGCTTTGATACTGATCGCGTGTGGCTGCGTTGGATCAGCGCCAGCGAAGGCGGCAAGTTTGCCGAAACCATCACGCAGTTTACGAACAAGCTCAAAGAAAAAGGCCCTAACCCCATGAAGGAATTATGGACGGTGTAAAAACGGCCAACCTGTCTGCCGACCAGGCAGGCGACCAATGACCAGAGTTGGGGTTGTCTATTGTCATTCGTCGTTCGTCATTAGAAGAGGTGAATATGAATGGACTGATTAAAGTGCAAAATGGCGATACGCTCGGCGCGGTGCGCAAGCTGCTGCGCGCTGTGCTGGAAAGCGGCATGGTAGATGCTTTGTTTGTCCCGCTGCGCCATCCGGCGGGCGATGCAATCACCCCGGCCCTGGTCAAGAATCCAGATTTGCTGGACAAGGCCGACCCCTTTGCGCCGGTGGTGCCGCTCAGCGGGGCGCGCGCGCTCAGCATGCTCACGCAGCATACACCGCGGCCGCGCCTTGGGGTGGTGCTGCGCAATTGCGAAATCCGCGCGCTGATCGAGCTGGTCAAGCTGCAGCAGGCCAGTGTAGAGGGCATGACAATCATTGGCATTGATTGCCCAGGCACGTATGAGGTAAAAGATTATGCCCAGATTGCCAAGGGCAAAGAGGCTGCGTCTTTTCCTTTGCGGATTGCTTGCCAAATGTGCGAATACCCCGTGCCCACTCAAGCCGATATTGTTATTCAGCAGTTTGGCGTGGATAACGCCGGTGGCTTGCACGTAGAGGTCAAGAATGGCTGGAGTTCACGCCTGGCCGTGACTGACGCTGGGCCATTGCCAGAACGCCAAGCCGCCATTGACAAGCTGGTGGCCGAGCGCACTGCCACGCGCGACAGGGTGCTGGCTGATGTGTCTGAAAAGGTCTCTACGCCGTTCAAGCTGGCCGAAATGTTTAGCACGTGCATCCGCTGCCACAACTGCATGACCAATTGCCCCATTTGCTATTGCAAGACGTGCTTTTTCAAGACCAATGTGTTCGACCACGAGCCGATGCAATACATGGCCTGGGCCGAGCGCAAGGGGGCTGCCCGCATGCCGACGGATACGATGCTATTTCACCTGACACGCATGAACCACATGAGCACCAGTTGTGTGGGCTGCGGCTTGTGCACCAGCGCGTGCCCGGTGGGCATTCAGGTGGGGCCGGCCTTTCGGACGGTGGCAGCCAAGACGCAGGGCGTGTTTAATTATGTGGCCGGACGCAGCCTGGAAGAAGAGCCGCCTGTCAAGACCTTCAAGGTGGATGAATTGCACGAATTGGGCGACAAATGACAAGCCTTTAGCTTATCGGTGTCCGGCAAAGTTGGCCGGTTGACGGTTGACTGCTTTTAGAGAGGTGAAGAATGGCTGAAGTCGAAGAGAAATTGATTCCAGTTTACATCATGGGCAAGCTTTATAAAGTGCCGCCCAGCCTGACGATTATGAAGGCAATGGAGTGGGCGGGGTACACCTTGGTGCGCGGCGTGGGCTGCCGAGGCGGCTTTTGCGGCGCGTGCGCCACGGTGTATCGCATCAAGGGCGACGAGCGGCTGCACTTTGGCCTGGCTTGCCAGACGGTGGTGCAGCCCGAAATGTACCTGGGGCAGATTCCGTTCTTTCCCACCCAGCGAACCGTGTACGACATCACCAAGCTAGAGCCGGTGGCGGCGACCATGTGGAAGTTGTATCCAGAAATATTGCGCTGCCTGGGCTGCGGCACGTGCACCAAGTCATGCCCGCAAGAGATTGATGTCAAAGGCTATATGGCGCTTTTGATGCGCGGCGATATTGCCGCCGCCGCCGACAAGAGCTTTGACTGCATTATGTGCGGCCTGTGCGCTGCGCGCTGCCCGGCTGAAGAAAGCCAGTACAACTTTGCCATTTTGGCGCGCCGTTTGTACGGGCGCTATCTGGCCGAGCGTAGCCAACACCTGGCGGACCGCATTCAAGAGATTGAAGCAGGCGCGTTCAAGAATTCTATTGACGCTTTGAAACAGACGGATAAAGAAACGCTAAAAAAGATGTATGCCGAGCGGGATATTGAGCCAGAATGACGACCGACCGACCCTCTTCACCTTTGTTCGAGGGCAGGCGACAAACGCCGAACGACATAAAGGCAGAACGTAGATAGTAGCCATTGGTCGGTGGTCGCCTGCCTGGTCGGCAGACAGGTTGGTCGGGGGGGGGAGCGATGAACGTTAATCGGATTATTGAGCTAAGGGGCAATACTCTGGGGGCGATCCAGGATTTTTTGGTGTCGTTGTTGACGCGCGAGAACGTGAATGCGTTGTTTGCGCCGGTCGTTGCGGCCGATGGCACGGTTAGCGCCACCTTGGTCAGCAATCCGCAGGCTCTGAAGCAGGCCAATCCGTTTGTGCCGGTGATGGTGGGCAATGCGGCCACCACGGTGGCCGAAGCGACGCTGAAATCAGAGGGGCGGCGAATTGGCGCGGTGTTGCGCCCGTGCGAGATTCGCGCGCTGATCGAGCTATCCAAGCGCGGGCGCGCCCGACTGGAGCATGTGACGGTGATTGGCATTGATTGCCTGGGCACGTTTGACCCGCCGACGTTCAAGCAGCGGCTGGCTGAAGCGGGCGGAGTAGAGGCGATGACGGCGCAGTGTATGCAGGTGACCGAGGCGGGTGAATTTGCCTGCCAGACGCGCACCGCCTGCCAGATTTGCGAGCGGCCCGCGCCGCGCGGCGCTGATGTGACGCTGGGATTTATCGGCGTGGATGCTACTAGCGAGTTGCTGGTGATTGCGGCCGACGAGGCGACCGACCAGCGCCTTGGCTTGCCTGAGGTGACTGACCGGCTGGCCGCAGAGCACAAAGTGGCGCAGCGCGAGGCGGTGCTGACCGAAATCATTTACCGCCACAAGCAGGCCGCCGATAGAGAACTGGCCCGGCTCGATTCGCGCTTTGGAGGGCTGGCCGAGGTGCTGGCGCTGCTGGCCTCTTGCACCGAATGTCGCGCTTGCCTGCAAGCCTGCCCCTTGTACGATGGCGAGATTGACGACACCAGCCAGACCCTCATCGGGCAACTGGGCGCGGTTTCCAAGTGGCTGGTTTCTTGCGCCGGCTGCGGCATGTGCGAAGAAGCCTGCCCCAACAATGTGCCGCTGGCGCTAGTGGCGCGCGCATTGTCTCGGCCGATCCGTGATCGCTTGCATTACGTGCCTGGGCAGAGCGTCGCAGACAAATTGCCTTGGACAAGTTGATTTATGCCTGCGGCAAAGCCGCAGGATCGTAATCGTAACAAGTAATATGGAGTGAGCAATGATTTATCCACCTAACATACTCGAATCTATGAAAAAAGTAGAGGCCACGCGCCCGGCGCGCATCGGCAAGGCTTTTCCACGCATGACGCCCGAGCAGCGCCTGGAAGTGCTGAAAAATTTTCACCCCGATTATATTGACACCGCTTTCCGCGAGGTGCGGGTAGGGCCGAACAAGGGCAACAAGACCTTGCACGAGCTGGCGGCAATCCTAGAGGCGCGCCCGCGCATCAAGTCCACCCAGGTGGACTTGGGCAATCCCATCGCCGAGTGTGATGTGCTGGTGGTGGGTGGGGGCGGCGCAGGCGCGTCAGCGGCCTTGCTGGCGCAAGAATCCGGCGCGCGCACATTGCTCGTCACCAAGCTGCGCTTTGGCGATGCCAACACCATGATGGCACAGGGCGGCATCCAGGCGGCAGACAAAGCCAGTGACGCGCCAGACCGGCACTATCTGGATGTGATGGGGGGCGGCGGCTTTACCAACGACCCCGACCTGGTAGAGGCGCTGGTGACCGATGCGCCGTTGGCGGTGGCCTGGCTGGAAAACCTGGGCTGCATGTTCGATAAAGAGCCTGACGGCTCGATGCGCACCAATCACGGCGGTGGCACCAGCCGCAAGCGCATGCATGCCGCGCGCGATTACACCGGGGCCGAGATCATGCGCACACTGCGCGACGAGGTGCGCAATCGCCCCGATATCACCGTGACGGAATTTTCGTCTGCCATAGAGCTGGTGCTGGATGACAAGGGGCACGTCAGCGGCGCAGTGGTGCAGAATCTTGAAACGCAAGAAATTGGCTATATTCGCGCCAAGGCCGTCATCATCGCCACCGGCGGCAGCGGGCGCTTGCACTTTCAGAACTTTCCCACCACCAATCACTATGGCGCCACCGGTGATGGCCTGGTGATGGCTTATCGCCTGGGAGCGCCACTGGCGTTCATTAACACCATGCAATATCACCCCACGGGTTCGGCTTTCCCAGAGCAGATCCTGGGCCAATTGGTCACCGAAAAGGTGCGCGGGCTGGGGGCGCAGGTGTGCAATATAGACGGCGAGCAGTTTGTCTTTCCGCTTGAAACGCGCGATGTGGAAGCGGCGGCCTTTATCCGCGAGTGCAAAGAGCGCGGCAAGGGAGTCCTCACGCCTTCGAACCAGTTGTGTGTTTGGCTGGATAGTCCGCTGATTGACATGATTCACGGCGCAGGCACCATTGCGCGCGGCTTGCCGGCCATGGTGCGCCAGTACAAGCGATTTGGCATTGATATGGTCAAAGATCCGATTTTGGTCTATCCTACTTTGCACTATCAAAACGGCGGGGTAGCCATCAAGCCCGATGCTTCCACACCGGTAGCGGGCCTATATGTGGCCGGCGAGGCGGCGGGCGGCATTCACGGGCGCAATCGCCTGATGGGCAACAGCCTGCTGGATATTGTGGTGTTTGGCCGTCGCGCCGGGCGAGCTGCCGGTGAATATGTCAAGAGCGCGGCGCTGGGCGCGCCAACGCTGGCCCACATTGACAGGTGGAACAAAGAGCTGGAGGCGGCCGGTTTGCTCGATGGCCGCATTAGCCCAATAGTTCTGCCGGATTATACGCGGCATGTCTCGCAAGCCACTGAGCAAGCATGGGGAGGCGGCGCGGAATAAAAGGGTGGTATCCCTATACCACCCACCAAGGGCGGCATCCCTATGCCGCCCGCACAGTGCAGCCCAGGGCGGCGGGCTGATTGTCCGACGGGATGACCGGCTTTGCCTGCCCCCTGCGTAGCGACGTCCCAAAGGTGTATTCCTTTGGGACGTTTTTGTTGCCTCTTTTTGCTTGTTATTTTGCAACTACTCAGGTCGCAGAGATTCACAGAGGAAAAACAGAGTCACACAGAGTTTTTTCTTTGTGTTTCTCTGTGCGTTCTCTGCGTAACTCTGTGTAAGGCTGAGTAGTTACGTTATTTTTTGCGCCGTGTTCTAGTAAGCACCACATAAACAACCACCAACACCACCAGCAGGCCCGCGCCCAATAGCCAGTTGGTGAGCGGCGAGCTGCCTTGCGCGCTGCCGGCTTGCTCGCCTGGCGGGTTGCCCATAAGGGGCATATAGACCTGATGTGTGGCGGTGGGCGTGCTCGATTGAGATAGCGGCGCTGGCGGATTGTCCCCGCTGGCCAGGGCAAGGTTGTTGACGAGCAACAACGATAGAATCAGGAGTAAGATTGGGATTAAAAATCTTGATTTGTTCACTTGATTCACCTTCCCATGTTCACTTGGGCAATTTGCCCATCAGTCCCCATACCCAGCGGTGCAGGCGATGGCCCAAGGCCGTTGGTTCTGCAAACATCAAGATGCACTCGCCAGATACAGCGCTTATGCCGTTCTCCTGGCAAAAACGGAGCGCCGCTTCTGATTCGGCCCCTTGTTGCATCCAAACGCGCTTGATGTTGGCCGCGGCTGCCTCGCGCACCACCTGTTCAGTTTGCGCCGGCGGCACCACAATCAACACGCCGCCAGCTTGCTCTGGCAACGCCCCCAGGCTGGGGTAGCACTTGTCGCCTTCGATGCTTTCAGCCTGGGGGTGCACCGGGAACAGGCGATAGCCTTTGGCTTTGAGTTCCTTGTAGGCCGTGTTGCCAAATTTTTGCCCAGAGCGTGAAACGCCCACCACAGCCAGCGTCTTTTGGGCTAGAAAATCGTCAATGGTTGATCTAGTGGTCATTTAATTGTTATCTCCTCTCTTGGATAAGCTGGTAACGCCCCAACTTTTTGCCGCTCAAGTCTGTGACATCTTGCATGCCCTTCCTCCTTTGTCCACATTAGCGCCGGCTGTGCTAGATTTCCTCCCACGCAGCTTGAGGGCGCTCACGATAGGCTGCTTCGATGAGCGCGTAGGTGCGTACATAGCGTTTGCAATAACCCACTATCTCTCTAGCCAGGCCAGACCTATCTTGTGGCAAGTCTTCGTATGGAATGTTTAGGTCAGTGCATAGATTTTTCAATCCGTTGATATCAAAGTGTTTGTAGAGAATGTCGCGCAACTTGATTCGATCAATGCGTTCTGGGGCGGCTTGGGGAAATTCGGGCAAGCCTAGTTGATGTTTCTTTTGGCGGATGCTTTGTTTGAGGTTGTTCACCTTGTTTTGAGTTTGGGCAAAATCGGGGTGTCGGGGATGCATCCCTTCCAGTTCTGTGTAGGCGGTTTCGTATTGCACACGCAGCTCGGCCAGTTCGGGATCGACCAGCGCAGATGGGGTGGGTTGTGCTGCGATGGGCTCGGCGTCGGTAGGGCGCTGGAACAAATGCCCGTCGGGCACGCGCATAAAGAGCACCGGTGTGGCAAAATCGCGCGCTGAATAACGCACTGGCCCCAATGCAATTCTACGGCGTCCCTCTTGTGCCGCTTTATCAACGGGGTCGCCCAGAGATAGCCTGCGGTAAAACTCGATTGCAAATCGCTGCGCGGTCGAGTTTGAGACCTCGTATTGCATGGCGACAACTACGGATATATCTTGTTGAACGACCTGGGAGGCTACGCCGACAAAAGCTTGTGAGGCAGATAGAGCCGCGCCTTCACAGGCTTGCAAGACTACTATGCCTGGTTGGTGGCGGGTAAAAAGCTCGCTGAAATGCTTGGCGGCCATCCACTGCGCTTTTCCAAGCGTATCATCAACCAGCGCAATTTCGCCGGTGTCGTTTTGCTTTTCATCTTTTAACCGGGCGTGTCCGATAAAATGGAAAATATGCGGCTCTCGCTCCAGAATGGCATCAATCGCCACAGGGGTGGCCGGGTTGACAATGCCAAGTAGATCAATCTGATCCTGACCGTTGGCTAGCCCTTTTAGAGCTTCTTCGACTTTGTCATACTTGACTGTCCCAAGGTCACTTGGCGCCGATATGGCCAGCGCGATTCGCAGGCGTTCACCAGGTTGTAGCTGGATAGGCTCTGGCTCTGTCCAGCGCGCGCGCCGCCGTGAAAAGATCAGGCTGGGGGCGGTTCCTAACCAGACATTGCCATAATCTTGATCAGATGGCGTGCGCATAAACTCCCAAGGCAGAGCTGCTACATCAGGCAATTCGCGTTCGTCCACATCCAGCTCGATTCGGAGCAGGGCCTTGTCTTGGTCAGCCTTTTTGCAAAGGTTGAAAAAGTCACGGCGCAATTTTTCATCCAACAATGCTGCAAAGAGCTTTTCGCCCAGTTCTTCAACTCCCGCTTCGGCCAACTGCCCGGTGCGGGCCGCTCGGTCTAGATCCAGAATACGAGCTTGAGCCTGGCCTTTGTAGCCAAAAACGCCGCTGGGTTGCCCTAGCCGCTTGTTGCCTGGGTCGTGGGCCTCAGCCTGAACATTATTGCGGTTTGCAAGCTGAATACGGAAAGTATAGTAGCCTTGCGTCATTATTTGGGTCTCTCCTAGTTTATTGAAAAGCAACCAGGGTTAAGCGGGCAGTGTTATAGTCCACTTTTCGTGGTCGCCGATGGGCAGGCTTTCTGGGCCGCTGCGCTCGTCGTCCTTGCGGCGGAGCAGTGCCTGTAGCTTGTCGCTCAAATCCTCAAAGACGTTGCGCACATTGGCAGTGAGCCAACTCATATCCGGCTCGGCTGCCACCAGCCCTTCCAGCTTGATTGAGCTTGTGTCCTTGGGCACTTTGAAGACCAGGCCCAAGTGCGTCGTTTGGGTCTCTTGCAGTTCGGGCTTTTCAATGCGCCAAAAGCATTGCGAATTGCCCTCGCCGGTGGCGGCAATTTCGGCCCGGCCCAGCCTAAAGGCAAAATTGGGCATGGCGATAAAGGCCTTGAGGGCGTCTTTGTTGCCAATGTTGGCCTTGATATGGCCGGGGAGATTGGCTGTCTTGGCTGCCTCGGGCAGGTCTAGCTCGGCGCCCCATTCCAGCTTGCCGTTCAGGGCCAGGTTCAGGCCGCCACCCCAACTCAGCACCTCGCGCCATTCGCCGCTGGGAAAGAGGGTTTGCACAATCGGTTCGCCTGCGCCTTTGGGGCCCAAATCCAGTGAACATTCCACCCGCCTGAATTGCGCCCCGCGCTTGGGCTGCATAGAGATAGTCAGGGTCATGTAGTAAAAGTCGAACTGTTTGCGCATCTGGCGCTTGTAAATTTCTTCCAGCTCGACCCCCACCGTTTCAAACAGCTTGGGCGTGAGTTTGATCAGTTTGTCGGTCGGGTTGCCAAAGGTCACTCGTGTCTCGCGCAGGGCTTGCAGGGCATTGCCGCCTACGCCCAGCTTGGCGCCGCCCGACAGCGTGCCTTCTTGAGCAGTGATTTGAGTGAATAATTCGTCTAATAGACCTTGGGCGTCTGCCAGGTCTTTAGGCAATATCTGATTTGTCATGGGGTTAGCTCCTTGTGCTATCCTAGTTTGATTACATAACACGCCGCTTTGTAATTGCTCAGCTTACCCTCCCGCAGGTTACAAATTCGGTTGCCTGGGCGGGCCAACAATCCCCAAGTTGCGTCTGTCTCTCCAGGAGCGTTCGAACCTGCGGGAGGGTGAACAGTTGCGCCGCTTTTACAATTCTATCACAGGTGCGATAATTTGTGGTAACAAAAAGCCCCGGCTTTACAAGCCGGGGCTAGGTGTTTCCGTCATTTCAGCTAAAATCTACCACCGACGAATCGCCCACGTTTAGCTTGCGGTACTTGCTTTTGACTAAAGCATCCTGGCCGATGAGCGATTGCTCGAGCGTGGTGTCTTCGATGTGGGCATGTTCGTCAATGATGCTATCGCGGATGATAGAGCCGGTGATGGTGCAATTATCGCCGATGGTGGCGTAGGGGCCAATGACCGAATTTTCAATTTTGGCGGTTGGCGCAATGTGAACAGGCGGGATGATCTGGCAGCGCACACCGTTTGCATAGCTTGGGCTGTTGTCATGCCCGTGATCGAGCAGGTAGCGGTTTGTCTCTAGGACAGTTTCCGGCTTGCCGCAGTCGGCCCACACGCCAACCTCCTCAGTGCGAAAGCGCATGCCGCGTTTGACCAGCAGGTTGAGCGCATCGGCCAGGAAATATTCACCCTTGGTCTGAATGTTGCGGTCAATCAGTTCCTGGCAGGCGCGCATCAGCGCCTGCGAGTCGTGTAAATAGTACATGCCAATGACCGCCAGCCGATTTTCTATGGTGCTGGGCTTTTCTACAAAGCCCGTAACATAACCCTTGGCATCCAGCTTGACCACGCCAAAACGGCGCGGGTCTGTAACCTCTTTAACATAAATGACCCCGTCGGCGGTTTCGGCGGGCAACTGGCTCAGGTTGGCTTCAAACAAGGTGTCCACAAACACAATGAGCACCGGTCCAGCCACAAACTCGCGCGCCAGCAAGATGGCCGGGGCCTGGCCGGTGAGTTCTTCTTGTTCGGCAAAACGGGCCTGGATGGAGTAATTCTTGCGTACATAGTGCTCAATTTGCTCGCCCAGGTAGCCGACAATAAAAATGTATTCTTCAACATGCAATGGGCTGAGCCGGTCGAGGATATGCCCCAGCACGGCTTTACCGGCCACGTTGATGAGCGGCTTGGGCCGGGTATAGGTGTGGGGCCTCAGGCGTGTGCCGAACCCGGCTAGAGGAATGATGACTTTCATTGGCATTGACCTTTCAAAGTTGTTCTATTCTTGGATAGTAGGCAGCCTGGCGACAACCCAGGCCAGCATGCCGTTTTTTAATTGTACTGCATTTTTATAACCAGCACCATGCAATTGGCGAATAGCTGGCGGGCTGCGATGGGCGGTGGCGCACACGGCTACAATGGGCCGCGCAGGATCAAGCTTGAGCGAGGCCAGCCGGCCTGGCAGTTCATAGATGGGTATATTGATTGCGCCCCGGATATGCCCGGCGCTGAACTCGAGCGGCGTGCGCACGTCAATCAGTTGTGGATCGCTGCCCGCAAGCAACTGGCTCAGTTCGCTGGCAGAAACTTTTGGCACGCGCCCAAAGGGCAGCCACCATGGCAGTTTCATGGCGCTTTTTGCCCTTCAGTGTCTGGATTGCCTTGTTTCAGGGTGGGTTTGCGCTTGTGCCATTCGCTGGCCTGTTCGTAAGCGTGTGCTGCTTGCAGCAGCCTGGCTTCCTCAAACGCCGGCGCCATCAATTGCAGCCCAATGGGCAAACCTGCCCCATCGAACCCGCACGGCAGGCTGAGGCCGCATAGCCCGGCCAGGTTGGCGCTGAGGGTGAACACATCGCTCAGATACATTTGCAATGGGTCGTCAATCTTTTCGCCGATTCTAAATGCTGTGGTGGGCGAGACGGGGCAGGCAATCACATCTACCTGGGCAAAGGCCTGGTCAAAGTCGCGCTTGATGAGCGTGCGCACTTGCTGCGCTTTGACATAATAAGCGTCATAATAGCCCGCGCTGAGGGCATAGGTGCCCAGCATGATGCGCCGCTTGACCTCTGGGCCAAAGCAAGCGCCGCGGGTTTGGCGGTAGGTTTGCCACATATCTTTATCGTCTAGGCGCTCCCCATAGCGCACGCCGTCATAACGCGCCAGGTTGGCCGAGGCCTCGGCCGGTGCGATGAGGTAATAGACCGGCAGGGCGTAATCGGTGTGGGGCAATGTGACGGAGCAAATTTCTGCGCCCAGGCTGCGCATAACGTCAATGGCGGCGCGCACGGCTTGCTCGACCTCTGGCTGTATCCCGGCGATAAAATATTCTTGCGGCACGCCGATGCGCAGACGCGTTAGACCTTCAAGGTCTCCAAGACCTTGAAGGTCTGGCGGGGGGATGGGCATCGAAGTTGAATCGCGTGGGTCGTGGCCGGCAATGGCCGCCAGCAGCACGGCGGCATCGGCCACGGTTTGAGCCAATACCCCCACCTGGTCAAGCGACGAGGCAAACGCCACCAGCCCGTAGCGCGATACGCGCCCATAGCTGGGCTTGAGGCCCACCACGCCGCACAGCGAGGCCGGCTGGCGCACGCTGCCGCCCGTATCGCTGCCCAACGCGCCCAAGGCCATCCCTGCGGCTACTGCTGCCGCGCTCCCGCCGGATGACCCCCCCGGCACGCGCGATAGGTCCCACGGATTGTGCGTGGTAAAGTAGGCGCTGTTTTCGGTAGATGAGCCCATGGCAAATTCGTCGGTGTTGGTCTTGCCCAGAATCACCGCCCCGAGCGCCAGCAGCTTTTCAACTGCTGTGGCATTGTAGGGCGGAACGAAATCCTCCAGAATGCGGCTGCCGCAAGTGCACGGCACACCCTTGACGCATAGCACGTCCTTGATGGCGAGCGGTATGCCTAACAACGGGGTGCGCTCGCCCTGAGCCAGGCGCGCGTCGGCGGCTAGGGCCTGCTCCAGGGCCAGTTCGGGTGTGAGGGTGAGAAAGGCCCGCACATCGTTGTCTACGGCCAAGATGCGGTCGAAAGCGGCCTGGGTCAGCTCGCGGCTGGTGATTTCGCCCCTGTGCAGCAAGGCTGCGGCTGCGCTTAGGGTCAGATTGGTCAGGCTCAAGTTGCTTTCCTTATCTTTGCTGCGAGCTTGTGCGCATCAGCGCGAAAAATAATTGGTGTAAATTCGCGTGGATTCGCGGATTGAATCATTCCATGACAGCCTGCACGCTAAAATAGCCATCTTGCGCCTGGGGGGCATTGGCCAGCACGTCTTGGCGCGGCAGCGAGGGGGCAGTCTCGTCGGCTCTCATCACATTGCGCAAGGGCAGCACGCTGGCTGTCGGCGGAATGTCTTGGGTATCTATCTGCTCCAGCCGCTCGGCATAGTCTAATATGGCCGATAGCTGTTCCTGGTACAGCGTTTTTTCATCTTCGGTCAGCGCCAACTTGGCTAATTCAGCAATGTGCTCTACTTGAGCGCGACTGAGCGACATTTAATCCACCTTGCCAATCATTGACCAAGGGCCGGCCCAGTTGATAGTGACGGCGGCCAACTTGCCGCGCCAATCTCTCTTCCCCTCACCCTTAACCTTAACCTCAACCCCATCCTCAAAAAAGACCAGCTTGTTGGTGCGCGTGCGCCCGCGCCAGCGATTCTTTTGCCTGTCTTCCACCAGCACCTCGACGGTTTGCCCCAGCAGCCGCGCGTTGATTTGCCCCACAATTTGGGCTTGCAAGTCCTCGATCGCTTTGCGGCGGCGCTCTTTTTCTTCTGGAGGCACATCATCTTCCAGCGTGCGCGCCGAGAGTGTTTGCGGGCGCGGGCTGTACTTGGCCACATGAACCATATCTAGTTTTAGCTGGGCCAGCAAATTGTATGTGGCCTGGAACTGGGCCTGACTTTCGCCTGGAAAGCCCACAATGATATCTGTGGCAATTCCCGCCCCAGGAATAATCCGCCGTATTTTTTCGATCAGCCGGCTATAGTCATCGGCCGTATAACCGCGCTTCATGCGGGCCAATACCTCGTCGTCACCTGCCTGCACGGGCACTTCGATGTGCTCGCATACCTTGGGCAAGCGCGCCACAGCTTCCAATAGTTCATCGTTCATCCAGTTGGGGTGGCTGGTTAGAAATCGTATCCGTTCCAACCCATCAATCTGATTCAACTCTTCCAGCAAACCTGCCAATGGTGTTTGAAATCTGAAATCTGAAATTTGGGATTTGAAATTCGTAATTTGAAATCCCAAATCATATCCATAACGATCAACAATTTGCCCCAGCAGCGTAATCTCTTTGACGCCTTGCGCCGCAAGTGAGCGCGCTTCTGCCACAATCTCTGCGGCAGGGCGGCTGCGTTCTGCCCCGCGCCGATAGGGGATGACGCAAAAACTGCACGCATGCGAGCAGCCCAGCACCACCGGCACGTGCGCCGCAACCAGCCGGCTGCGCTCGTAGGCGGGCAGGGGATAGTCGCCATCTTGCGCAGCAAAGCGGCGCGCTGTTTCGGCCTGATCCAGCCCAAGCCCCAGGCGGTTTTGCAAAAATTCGATCAAGGGGGCCGGTTCTGAGGGCGCCATGAAAACATCAACCCAGGGGAATTTTTCTTGGAGCCGCCCATTGAGCTTGTGCCCAACCAGGCAGCCCATCAGCCCGATGACCAGTTCGGGGCGGGCGGCCTTGAGCGGCTTGAGGGCATGCAAATAGTTGTAGGCTTTGTCTTCTGCGCTTTGACGCACCACGCACGTATTCAGCACGATCACGTCGGCATCGCGCGCCTTGGAGGCGACGGACAAGCCCAACTTTTCCAGCCCAGAAGCCAATCGCCTCGTGTCAGCCACATTCATCTGGCAGCCTTCAGTCCAAAGATAATAATAGTTCACCTGATGCCCAACCCCATTCCAGATAACAAGAGGGCAGTATGGCTGCCCTCGGTGTGTTTTGATGGGGTGATTGTACCGTCATCTGCCTGCGCCGTCAAGCTGGCAAATGGGTGGGCAAATTTGACGCAGGATTCTATCAAATATGATAAAATGGAACGCTGTAAAGCTAGCAGGCTGTCGGAGAGCGGGCTGGTAGGCTCGTAGTGCGCGCTTCAGCGCGCTAAAGCGCGCACTACGAATGGCCCTCTCCGACAAGCTCCTAGAGTGTGTTGGATAGAATGACTGTCAAGCAATTTTCAAACTCTTGGGTTGTGCGCACAGCCTGGTTGGTTCTAAGCCTGGTTCTAAGCGTGGTAGCTGCCTGGTTGGCGGCGCGAGATGTCAATTGGAGCGAGGTGGCCGGCTCTATTGCCCGGGCGAATGGCTGGTGGCTGTTGGCGGCGTTGGCCAGTTTTGTGCTGACCACGCTGCTCAAGGCCCTGCGCTGGCGCGCCTTGTTTGTGCCACGGCCACAGAGCGTTTCGCTGTGGGATTTGTTCGTGGCCATGGTGGTGGGGCAGATGTTGAACATGTCGCTGCCAATGCGCGCGGGTGATGTAGGGCGCGCGGCGCTTGTGGGGCGGCCGGGGCTTAGCCGCATGACGGCGCTGGCCACCATCGCCGCCGAAAAATGGGTTGAGCTGGCGGCAGCGTTTGCGCTGGCTGTGGGCCTGTTGCCGTTCATGGTCTGGCCCGATTGGGCGCGCTCGTCGCTGAATGGGATAGGGGCGGCGGTTTTGATTGGCTTGCTTGGATTGGTGGGGATGGTGGCCTTTCGCCAACCAATTGCCGCCCTGGTGCAGCGTGTTGAGCGGATGAATCTGCCGCCGCTGGCGGCGCGCCTGGTGAGCTGGCTGCGGCGGGCCTGAGATCGG
>JBGSMF010000427.1:0-57917 GCA_041740315.1 Thermoflexales bacterium | reverse complement strand
AGCCGGCACCCTTCGACCTGTCTGCCGACAGAGCAGGCTACGCGCCGCGCATCCTGAGCGAAGTGAAACGCAGTCGAAGGAGCGCGGCGCTCATCCTGAGCAAGGTCGAAGGACGCTCAGGATGCTGAGTAGTTACAATTGTTTTTCTACTTTCCACTTTCAAGCCTTAACGCCCCTGCAAACTCTTTTTGGAACTCGGGCACGGTGGTCAATTCCACATATTCCACCTGCCGCGCAATTTGCGCCGCGCGTTCCCGCTCGCGCACAGAAAGCAGCGCCATCCGCGCGCCTGCGCCGGCGGCGTTGCCGATTTGCTTGAAGCAGTGTCGGGGCAGCGGCGGGAACAAGCCAATATCAATCCCGCTTTGCACATCCAGGTAGGTGCCAAACGCGCCCGCGATGATGAGCTCTTGCACATCGGCTTCTTGCAGCCCGGCCTGCCGCAGCAAGATGCGCATGCCGGCCCGAATGGCGGCCTTGGCCAGTTGGATTTCAGAAATGTCGGCCCGCGAAAGCGTGATTTCGCGCCCATCATTTGATTCGTCGTTCGATTCTGCCGGCGTCACAATAAAGCGATCGCCGCGCACGCGGGGGTGCGCGCTAAACGCCCCGCGCGCGTCCAATATCCCCGCCCGGCGCAACTGGGCGATGAGGTCGAGAATGCCCGAACCGCACAGCCCGACCGGGGGGGCATCACCCACTGTCTTGATGTGCAGCGCATCGCCGTCAAGCGCCACCCGCTCAATGGCCCCCGGCGCGGCGCGCATGCCGTGCTGAATGTGCGCGCCCTCAAAGGCCGGGCCAGAGGCAGTAGAGCACGCCCATAGCTTGCCCCCTGCCCGCAGGCAGATTTCCGTATTCGTGCCAATGTCCAATCCCATCGCAACTGGATCAACCACAGAGGCACAAAGAGCACTGAGATCACTCTGTATTTTCTCCGTGTTCTCCGTGCCTCTGTGGTGAAAATCTCCTAGCCCAGAAGCCAGCAGCATTGCCACGTGGTCAGCCCCCACAAAGCCTGCGATGTTGGGCAGCAAGTGCACGTATGCCCCCGGCGCAAGCCGCAGCCCCAACTCGCGCGCTTTGAGGTCGAGCGGGTCCGAGCTTGCCGCCACAAAAGGGGCTACGCCCAACTGGCTCACCGGCAAACCCGCAAATAAATGGTGCATGGCGGTGTTGCCCACCACCACTGCATCGGCAATGTTGGTCGTTTCTGCGCCGGCTTGCGCGCACATCGAACCCGCCAAATCGTTAATTGCGCTCGCCACCGCCTCTTGTAATACCCTGCCACTCCCTGTCTCTTTTTTCATCGCATACGCGATCCGCGCCATCACATCTTCGCCATAGGCAATTTGCGGGTTCATTGCGCCTGCCGCGCCGAGCGTCTGCCCTGTTTCCAGGTCTAGCAAATACGCGGCCAATTTAGTGGTGCCAATGTCCACCGCCAGCCCCAGCAGACGAGATCGAAGAGCTTGCACGGCAACGACCTCATACCCGCTACCCAGCCCCCGAACTATAGCCCGCGCCCGCCAGTTCCACGCGCGCAAGTTGTCTGACAACTGGCGCAATGCCATAATATCTACCACAAAGTCACCAAGACACAAAGGTTGCTTATCATTAATGGCTTGGTGGTTTGGCGGATTGGTGGTCGGCGTGAGCGCCTCGAATAAACGAGTAGCGTCGGCGCGCAGGTCATCTAGCGAGGGGGGGGACAGTTGCACCTCTCGCGCCGTGACGGCTGGATCAAGTTGGGTGGCAAATGCCTGGCTTTCAACTTGCGTTCGCTGCGCCGCTACCAGCGATTCGGGCGGAATGTGAACTCTGGTATTGCTGTTTGCAATAGCTTGGCAGGCCAGCCGCAGGCCGCCCGCCAGCTCATCGGGGGCAAGCTCGGCTTGTTCGGCCAGGGTAGGGGGCGATACCTGCCCATCAAGCACTTGCACCACGCACCGCCCGCACGAGCCTTGGCCGCCGCAGACAGCAGCCAACATGACCCCAGCCTGCTGCGCCGCTTCTAACAGTGTGCTGCCGGAAGCGCACGTGACGCGCCGGCCGATCGGTTCCAAATCTATTTGGATGCGCTCGTTCATCAATGTTCCCCCCCACCTATTATAATGCAAAAAAGCCAACGTATCCCCATCCGTTGGCTTTTTGCCTCGCTCTCTTTGGTTACCGGCTGTGCCCCGCGCGCCGCTTGGCTTGTTGGGTGCTTTTTCCCAAGAGATTAGAATCGCTCGTATGCTGCCCTGAAGGGCAATCCCGGGTGGCGGCTTTTGCCAAGAGACGGCTAAAGCCGTCACTACGAACAGACTTTTAAGACAAACTCTAAGCGATATCGCGCATGTGCGGATCGAGCGCATCGCGCAAGCCGTCACCAAGAAATGTAAACGCCGTCCCCACCAGCGCAATGCATACGGTCGGCACAACCAAAATAAAGGGATGGCTGTTGATGGCCCCGCGCCCATCCAGGAACAATCCGCCCCAACTGGTGACAAAGAACGACTGGCTGTCGTCAAGCGCAGGTTTGATGCCTATTCCCAGGTAGCCCAAAATAGCTTCTACCATGATCAGGCGTGGAACTGCCATAGTCATCCACACCAGCACCACGCCCATGCAATTGGGCAAAATGTGGTGCGCCAGGATGCGCGCGTCGGATGCGCCAATACAACGCGCCGCCTCAACAAACTCGCTTTCCTTGAGCGATAGCACCACGCTGCGCACCAGGCGGGCCAGTCCTACCCACCCAATCAGCGTGAGTGCCAGCAATATCATGACCAGGCCGTTCAGCCAGCGCCCGACCACCGTAAAACGGAAAATGAGCATGATCAGGATATAAAACATTATGCTGGGGAAGGCATAAAAAACATCGGTGATGCGCATAATCAAATTATCCACGCGCCCGCCGGCATAGCCGGCAATCAGCCCGATGGAAACACCCACCAGCGCCACCAGTGGCGCGGCGGCCAGACCGACAAACATTGAAGTTTGCGTGCCGTACACTCCCCGGCTGAGCAAATCGCGCCCGTCTTTATCTGTCCCCAGCAGAAAGCGCGGGTCGCCGTTGGGGCCACTTTCTGCCTGGGTGATCCAGGCAGGCGGCAGATAAGTTTTATCAAGGTTCCATTTGAACGGATTGTGAGGCGCTAGAACCGGGGCCAGAATTGCTACGCCGGTGAAAAGTGCAATGATCCCCAAACCTAGCATGGCCAATCTATTCCGCCGCAACCGGTACCAGGTATTTCTCCACAAACCGCGTGTTGGATGGCCGAGGATAGCAGCCTCGGCCGATTGTCTGAATTGAGTGGATTGCGCCATGAGTAACCTCGCGTGGCTCTTTATTTGATTCGAATGCGTGGATCGAGCAAGCCATAGGCCAGATCAACGCTCAAGTTGAACAGAACGACCAACAGGGCATACAGCAATGTAGCTCCCATGATGAGGGGATAGTCAAAATTGGTGATAGAGTTGGCATAAGTTCTGCCCATCCCTGGAAAGCCAAACATCATTTCGATGATGAATGAGCCTGCAATCAGTTCCGCCAGGGCCGGCCCAATCATCGTTATGACAGGGATTAGCGCATTCTTGAGTATGTGGCGGTTGATCACCACTCGCTCTTTTAATCCTTTGGCGCGGGCTGTCCGCACATAGTCTTGTCGCATAACTTCAAGCATTGAAGTGCGCGTCAGGCGCGCCGTGGTGGACAAGGTGCCGGTGCTGAGCACGGCGGCGGGAAGAATCCACGTCAGTGGATTAGACGACCAAGAACGAGGCACCACCGTGATGGTGTTGGCCCCAAAAGTGACAATGAGGACGATCAGAACGAGGCCAACCACAAAATTGGGAATAGAGATGCCCAGGGTCGCAAGCAGGGTAACCAGATAGTCAATCCAGGTGTTTTGCTTGACTGCGGCAATTACCCCCACAGGAATGCCAATTGCCACTGCAAACAGCAAAGCCAATACTCCCAGGCGCAGCGAGTAGCCAAAAGCGCTCTCCCAAAAGGTTTTACCCTCTGGCGCACTGAAAAGGATATCTTGCACCGAGCGTCCACGTAGGCTGAGAGAAGGTCCCAGGTTGCCACAAGCCAGCCCGCAGATGAATTCGCCTTGCTGGTCAAAATCGCCGACCACATAGAGCATAAATTGCCGCCACAAGGGCTTGTCCAACCCAAAACGGCGGTCGAGCGCTCGCATGGTGGCTTCGTCCATTGAGAAATGAACCAGTGCTAGCTTGCTGGGGTCTTTTTCCCACGGGCTGCCCGGGGCAGCATGCATCAGCAGGAACGCCATGGCAACTACCGTGAATAGCACGGGGATGGTCCATAACACGCGGCGAATTATGGCTCTGATCATTTTTTATCTTTCTGGTCTTTCTGGGGACCGATTTTGTTTGGGCCCAGTGGTTTCTTTAATTACTCTTTAAAGAAGAAAAGGTTCACGCTGATGCAGGCCAATAAAACAGGCCGCGCCAAGCAGATTACCTTGAAAGAAGGGTTGGTATGTTTCATTGCATGCAGGAGTGTATTTTGTGGTATCCTATAAGCAAAGTTTATTCTTTGGCAATGGTTGACAACACATGATACTGCCCGTATTAGATTTGTCCCCCCGCCTCACGGTTGCGCCGAGTGTAGTGATTACTAACCGGCTGCTGGCTTGTGGTTCGCTCGAATTGCCGCAGCAATTGCTGCTGGAGGTTGCAGATAACCCCCTCTTGCAACTGCTGCCCGCCCAAGCCTGCCCCCGCTGCGGTTTTCCACTGGATGAGGCGCGTGTGTGCGCGTTGTGCGCGCGCCGGCCCGCTATTCCTTTTGCTTTGGGCCAATCTCTCAACCTGCGGCCAAGCCGCAGTCATAATCAAGAAGAATACTTGCCTGCGCCGGTCAACTTTCGCAGTGATTTGCTGACGCAAGCCCGCTTGGCATTGGGGCGCGCCGATCACTCGTTAGCTGAATTCATCATTTACGCGCTGGATGACAATGGCTTGCTAAGCGGCCCTACGGCGGCCACGTTGCCCCAGCGCGCCGAGCGAGTGTTGCGCGCCATCCAATCGCTTGACCCTCCCGGTATTGCCGCGCGCAGCACGGCCGAGTGTTTTCGCTTGCAGTTGGGGCGACTAGACTGCCCCGTGCCCCACGCTGTGCACAGCCTAATTGAGCGATGGCCCAACCTGCCCGAACACCGAGAAACTTTGGCGCGCATATTAAAAATCTCGCTTGATGAGTTGAATGAAGCGGTGACGTTTATGCGGGCGCACCTGCGGCCTTATCCTGTGATGGATTCGCCGGATGCGCTGCCTCACCGCCGAGTAGATGTGGCTATCCTGCCTGCCCACAACCCGGAAGGCAGCTTGGAAGTGATTGTGGCGCCTGGCCCGCGCGTGCGGCCGGGCGATGATCCGGCCGGGTTGGGCCGGGCAGATTTTTCATTGGATGACTGGCGCGCCCTGGCGCAGCGTGGCTTGGTGATCAATCACGCCTTGCTCCAACGCGAACGGATGATTCAATGGGTGTTTGCCCAAGTAGCCAGCCGGCAGGCGGCATTTCTGCGCGAAGGGCTGCGTTGTCACCAGCCGCTCACGCGGGCAGAAATCGCGCGGGCAGTGGGAGTGCATGCGTCTACAGTTGGGCGCGCCGCGGCAGACAAGCTGGTGCTTGTTCCTTCAGGACAAATCGTCCCCGCCGCGTTATTCTTTGAGCGCGGGGCGGCTATCAAGCATGCCATCAGAGAAATTGTGGCCCAGTCGGCGGTGCCGCTGACCGATGAGCAGTTGCGAGAGCGTCTGGCAGAAAAGAAAATCGTCATCGCTCGCCGCACGGTAGCCAAGTACCGCGCGGCCGCGGGCGTTTTGCCGGCGCATTTGCAATGGGGCCAGCGTTAATGGGCTGCCGCTGGAGGAGCGCGGACATGCCGGCGAACTAGGCTAGTTTCCGTCTCAAAACCCATAGGCAGGTATCCCCATACCTGCCGCTACCGTATGGGGATACGGTAGCTATGCAGGTTTTGAGACAAACACTAGGCTAGACATCTATATAGCCCGAAATCTGTACAAATGAGTCAAGTTTCAGGCTTGCTGTCTGGTCGCAGTTTCGGGCAAGGCCCGAAACTGCTTCGGGTCGCGCAGGAGCCAAAGGCCCCCTGTGGGCGACCCGCCTAGTTTCTGTTGGGAAAGCCCGTAAAAGCGGCATGGCGCAAAGCGTGCCGCTTGGCGCAGGCTGACATGGGATGTCAATTTTCCCAACAAAGACTGGGCCATCTTGCCAGTGTAGAGTTTATCGGAAATAACGTAGCCAACGTATCCCCATACGTTGGCGGACTGGCACACTTGCACCTGCGCTGCGCTTGGCCCCTTCGGGAGTGCAGCCTGCCTGGCGCAGACAGGGTGTGGGGATGCCTGTCCTGCTATTTCCGATAAGGTCTAATGTCCCAGGAAGAGAGATGCATTATACCGTCTTGATTGTGGATGACAGCTCTAGCACGCGCCAATTCCTGGAAGGCATTCTGCGAATTGAAGGCTACGAGGCGCTTTGCGCGTCTACGGCTGCAGAGGGTCTGGCTATCTTGCAGCGCCACGGGGCCGACGTGGTCTTGCTGGATTTGCGCTTGCCCGATGCCGATGGTCTGATAACGCTGACCGAAATCAAGCAACTGCGCCCGCATTTGCCCGTCATTGTCATCACCGCCTTTAGCGATATAGACAGCGCCGTGGGCGCCATGAAACGCGGCGCGTACGATTACCTGCCCAAGCCATTCGGGGCAGCCAGCTTGCTGGCAGCAGTCGCTCGCGCGCTAGAAACCGTCTCACTGCGCGCCGAGATCGAGCGGCTGCGCCAGGCGAGCACAGCCAGCCTGGATCCCCAGATCATTGGCCAGACGCCCGTAATGCAGCACATCATTGACCTGGTGGCGCGCATCGCCCCCACCCACGTCAGTGTTCTCATCCAGGGGCCAAGCGGTGTAGGCAAAGAGATTGTGGCCCGCCAGATTCATCGCCTCAGCGCAGACACTGCTTGCCCCTTTATCCCCATCAATTGCGCTGCCATCCCAGAGACCTTGCTTGAAAGCGAATTGTTTGGCTATGAAACGGGCGCTTTCACCGGAGCCAACCGGCCCAAGAAAGGCTTGATTGAATCTGCGCATACGGGCACCCTGTTTCTGGATGAGATCAGTGGCATGAAGCCAGACATGCAGGTCAAGCTCTTGCGCGTTTTAGAGGACCGCCGCGTGCGCCGCTTGGGCAGCACCACCGATGTGCCGGTGAACATTCGTATCCTGGCTGCCTCGAACCGAGATATCTTGGGCATGATGCAGGCGGGGGCGTTTCGCGAAGACTTGTACTATCGCCTGGGTGTGGTGGTTTTTACCTTGCCGCCATTGCGCGAACGCGCTAACGATATCCAACTATTCCTGGCCTACTTTATTGAAAAATTCAATACAGAATTGGGGCGACAGGTTGAGGGAGTATCTGATGAGGCTCTGGCACTGCTCAATCGCTACCCGTGGCCGGGCAATGTGCGTGAGCTGCGCAACGTCATTGAGCGGGCCATGGTGTTGTGCGACGGGCCTCAAATTGGCCTGGAGCACCTGCCGGCCGAAATCAGCCGGGCAGCGCTGCCCGCGCCGTTATCTATTGCCGATCCGCTGGCTGGCTCACTTGGCCTCAAAGAACGCGTGGCGCAATTAGAGTTGGCCCTAATCAAGCGCGCGCTGCAAGAAGCGGGCGGCAACCAAACCGCTGCCGCCCGCCTGCTGGGGCTTTCACGTGATGAATTGCGGTATCGCATCAAGCGATATGGCTTGGATGAAGGATAACCTGCCTAGGAGCTTGTCGGAGAGGGCCGTTCGTAGTGCGCGCTTTAGCGCGCTGAAGCGCGCACTACGAGCCTACCAGCCCGCTCTCCGACAGCCGGCTAGGGCCTATAGTTAGGGCTTGTGGGTCGTGCATCCTTCTAGGTTTGTGCAAAACGCCTCGCAAATTTCTCGTGTGGTGCCAGCGTAGAGAACGTAAAACTCGTTGCCGTCTTTTGTGAGCGTATAGTTGGCAGTACATGGCTCGATGGTGATGGCCTGGGTTGCGTTAATTTTCTTGAGCGCCACACACTTGAACAAGTTCATTGGGTCGAGCAGGGCATTTTTGTCGGCAATGGCCACCGTGCCGACTGAAAGTGGATTGGCCTGGTCGCTGTACAGCCGCGCCCGCACGGCTCCTACTGATTGGTAACAGCCTACCACGCCGTCTACAGCGGCTACCAATGCGGCCAACTCGGGCTGGCCGGCCAGCAGAGCCGCCCCGCCGCTTAGCTTGGTTAGATGACCAGTGAGCGTTTCTCCTTCCACCACCGTATAGCCAGGCAAGTTGGGCAGCATCTCGGCCGCAGGGGGCACAATGGTTGGCTGGCCGCCCAAGCCGGGGATAAAGTCGCACCCGCTTAGCAGCGCAACCAGGGCCATCACACACACTAGTCTTGTCGTTAATTTGGACATAGCTCCCTCCTTTTCATTTTACGTAATCACTTGGTCAATTTGATATTGCCATTCTAACATAATCCACAATGTATGCAAAAAACCGCGCCGCCGCTGCAAGCGCCATTTGACGATATTTGCATCTTGGGTTACTATTAAAAGACATTTTGCTTATACATATTTGACTCTCATTGAGCCTATGGAGTTCCTTATGCGAGATCGCGCCCTGAAATATGCCGCCAAGCATCAAGATCAATTTCTCGATGAATTGCGCGAATTTTTGAGTATTCCAAGCGTCAGCGCTCAGCCACAGCACAAAGCTGATATGGTGCGCGCTGCCGAGTGGCTGGCTGCCCATCTGCGCCGCATTGGTGTGGTCGAGTCTAGGGCTGTCACCACGCCTGGACATCCCATTGTCATTGGCGAATGGACAGGCGCTGGCGCCAGCAAGCCTACTCTCTTGATTTATGGGCATTATGATGTGCAGCCGGCTGAGCCGTTTGACCTCTGGAAGACCGAGCCTTTCAAGCCGGCCGTGCGCAATAACAACCTTTATGCGCGCGGCGCTTCAGATGATAAAGGCCAGCTCTTTGTCCATGTCAAGATGGTCGAGTCATATCTTAAAAGTAGCGGCAAGTTGCCGGTCAATGTAAAGTTCTTTATCGAAGGCGAGGAAGAAACTGGCAGCCCCAGCCTGACGTTGTTTATCGAAGCGCATTCCAAGCAACTGGCATGCAATGTGGCGCTCATTTCCGATTCTTCTATGCTCAGCCCCGAACAGCCGGCCATCACCTATGGCCTGCGGGGCATCTGCTACATGCAGGTCAATGTTCAAGGCCCCAATCACGACTTGCACTCGGGCTCTTTTGGGGGCGCGGTGTATAACCCCATCCAGGCGTTGGCTGAGATCATCAGCAAAATGAAAGACGCCAATGGGCGCATTACCATCCCCGGTTTTTACGACCGGGTGCAGGGGTTGCCGGACCGAGAACGTCAGGTTGTCAATAGCGTGCCGTTTGACAAGGCCCAGTTCTGCCGAGATGCCGGCGTTGCCGATACGTGGGGCGAGGCGGGCTATACGGTGTTGGAGCAAATCGGCATTCGCCCCTCGCTAGAGTGCAACGGCATCTGGGGAGGGTATACAGACGAAGGTTCCAAGACGGTGCTGCCAAGCCAGGCCTTTGCCAAAATCAGCATGCGGCTGGTGCCTAACCAGACTCCAGAAGAAATTGCCAGCCTGTTTACCGATTATGTGTTGAGCCTGGCCCCGCCGCAAGTTAAAGTGACGGTGCAAAATTTGCACGGCGGGCTGCCGGCCCTGATAGACCTGAATATTCCCGAGATGCAAGCGGCCATTGTGGCGCTAGAGCGCACTTTTGGCGCCAAGCCGGTCTTTTTGCGCGATGGCGGCAGCGTGCCGGTGGTGGCAACCTTCAAGCGGGTGCTGGGCGCTCCGACGATAATGTTGGGCCTGGGCTTGCCAGATGACAATTTGCACAGTCCCAACGAAAAGTTCTACCTGCCCAACTTTTTCAAGGGCATCAATGCCTCCATTCACTTGGCCGACGAGCTGATCCACCTGCGCAGGTGAGCGCAGCCGGATTGTAACAAGAAAGCAAAGCTTTTGCAGTGGTGGAGCCAAAGGCCCCCTGTGGGTAGAAAGTTTTATACTTTCCTATACCATAAAAAAACGCCGCTAGAGCTTTTCATCTCTAGCGGCGTTTTTGTGTTTGTTGCCTCAATCGTCCAGCAAATCCATTCCCTCGCTGCCCATGGCGTCAACTGTGTCCACCAGCTCGCGCGCCGAACTTACCTGCATTTCGGCCTGTTGATGAAAGCCGGTGCCGGCCGGGATGAGCTTGCCAATGATGACGTTTTCCTTCAATCCAAACAGCTCGTCTCGCTTGCCCTCGATGGCCGCTCCCGCCAGCACTTTGATGGTATGCTGGAATGACGACGCCGACAAGAACGAATCGGTGCTGAGCGCGGCTTTGGTGACTCCCAAGAGAACCGGCGCGGCAGTCGCCGCTCGTTTGCCTTCCTTCAGCATCTGCTCATTGGTGTCTTGCAAAGCCAATCGGTCAATTAATTCGCCAGGCAGCAGGTGGGTATCTCCAGAAGATGTGATTTGCACTTTGCCAATCATCTTTTTGACCATGATTTCAAAGTGTTTGTCGTTAATGTTCACGCCCTGGCTGCGGTACACCTCTTGAATTTCTTGCAAGAGATACAGTTGGGTGGCCTCGCGTCCCATGATGCGCAAGATGCGGTGGGGGTTTTTGGCGCCCTCGGTCAACTGGCCACCCGCCTTGACCTTTTGCCCCTCTTCCACCAACAAGCGGGCCGCTGCCGGCACTTCATATTCACGCTCGTCCTTAACTTCGAACATGACATAGTAGGCCAAAGCTTCTTTTTTCTTCTTGATTACAAATCGCCCCGCATGCTTGGCGCGCAGTTCCAATTCACCCCGGCTGGCAATCAGGTCGCCCTCGGCTAGCTTGTCGGCATCATTAACTTTGATTGACCAGTTGCCGGGGATGTCATATGAATCGCGCGTCACTTGCGAACTGACTAACTTGATCTTGCGCATGCCGCCCTCAGTGCGGCGAACCTCGACCGTGCCATCAATATCGGCCATAATCGCCTCGCCTTTGGGCCGCTTGCGGGCTTCGAGCAGCTCTTCAACGCGTGGCAGGCCATGTGTAATATCGCCCCCGGCGGCTACCCCGCCGGTGTGGAAGGTGCGCAAGGTGAGTTGGGTGCCCGGCTCACCAATGGATTCGGCGGCCACAACGCCCACGGCCGCGCCCAGCTCCACCATCTCGCCGCGCCCCAGGTCGCGCCCATAGCACATTGCGCACATGCCGTGTCGCAGCATGCACGTCATCGGTGAGCGGACATATACCTCGGCCACCCCCGATTTGTCAATCTGGTCGGCCATCTCTTCGTTCAGCATCGTCCCATGATCGGCAATCATCGCCGCGGTCTTGGGGTGCAGCGCAGGCGCAGCCAGCACGCGCCCCACGATGCGCCGCGCCAGCGATTGGCCGCCTACCTCATCGGCCCGCCGGATCCAGATGCCCGAATGGGTGCCGCAGTCATAATCGTTGATGATGATATCTTGCGCCACATCCACCAGGCGGCGGGTCAGGTAACCGGCGTCAGCGGTGCGCAGGGCGGTATCGGCCAGGCCTTTGCGCGCGCCGTGCGTGGAGATAAAGTATTCCAGCGCCGTCAGCCCCTCGCGAAAGTTGGAGCGAATGGGCAACGGGATGATGCGCCCGGCTGGGTCGGCCATCAGGCCGCGCATGCCGGCCAATTGCGTGATGGGTTGAAAACCGCCTTTGGTTGCGCCGCTGAGGGCCATCATGCTCAAAGGCACCTGCGGGTCCAGGGATTTCTTGACCGCCGCGGCCACGTCGCTGGTGGCCTGCTGCCACAACTCGATGGTGCGGTTATATTGCTCGTCTTCGGTGAGCAGGCCGCGCCGGTATTGGCGTTCTACTTCGTTGACTTCGGCATTGGCGCGCTCGAGCAACACGCTCTTTTCACTTGGCACGGTCAGGTCAGACACCGCAATGGTGGCGCCAGAGCGGGTGGCATATTTAAACCCGATGGCCTTGATGCGGTCCACAAAGTCGGTGGTGACCACAGGCCCCAATTGTTGGTAACATTGCGCCACCAGGCGCTGTAGGCCGCCCTTGTCTAGCAGCAGGTTGATAAAACGCATCGGCTCGGGAACGATGGTGTTAAAAATAGCGCGTCCCACCGTCGTTTCGAACGGCTCGGTGCGGCCATCGTCGGGGGAGGCATGCAGCAGCTTGATCTTGGCGTGAAGGTCGGCCTGTCCCAAGGCATAAGCCAGTTCAACCTCGTCTGTATCGGCAAATACCCGCCCCTCGCCTTGCCTGTCGTCGGCTTCCACGGTCAAGTAATACACGCCTAGTATCATGTCTTTAGCCGGGCTAACCATTGGCTCACCATCGGCGGGCTTGAGCAGGTTGACGGTCGAAAGCATCAGGCGGCGGGCCTCTTCGACGGCTTTTTCCGAAAGCGGCACGTGCACTGCCATCTGGTCGCCGTCAAAGTCAGCGTTGAATGCAGCGCAGACCAGCGGGTGGATTTGGATAGCTTTGCCTTCCACCAGGATCGGCTCAAAGGCCTGAATGCCCAGGCGGTGCAGGGTAGGCGCGCGGTTGAGCAGAACCGGGCGGTCTTTGATGACTTCTTCCAACACTTCCCACACTTCGGGTTTTTCGCGCTCGATGCTGCGCTTGGCGCTTTTGACGTTCGAAGCATAGTTGTATGAAATCAGCTTGCTGATGACGAATGGCCGGTACAATTCCAAGGCCATGGTTTTGGGCAGGCCGCACTGGTGCAGTTTGAGGTGAGGTCCCACCACAATCACACTGCGGCCAGAATAATCCACGCGCTTGCCCAGCAGGTTGCGGCGGAAGCGGCCCTTTTTGCCTTTGAGCATATCGCTCAGGCTCTTGAGCTCGCGCCGCCCGCGGCGCGAGAGCGCCTTGCCGCGCTGGCTGTTATCAATCAGCGAGTCAACCGCTTCTTGGAGCATGCGCTTTTCGTTGCGCACAATCACATCGGGCGCGCCCAGTTCTAGCAGGCGCTTGAGCCGATTGTTGCGGTTGATCACACGGCGATACAGGTCGTTCAGGTCGCTGGTGGCAAAGCGTCCGCCGTCTAGCTGTACCATGGGGCGCAGGTCGGGCGGGATAACCGGCAAGACGGTCAAAATCATCCACTCGGGCCGGTTGTTGCTCTTGCGCAGCGATTCGGCAATGCGCAGGCGCTTGATGGCTTTTTTGCGCTTTTGCTTCGAGCGAGTCGTTTTGACTTCGCGCCATAGTTCTTTTGCCATCACCTCCAAATCAAGCCGGGCCAAGATGTCGTATAGGGCTTCGGCTCCCATATCGGCCTTGAAAACCTGCCCCCAGCGGCTCTTGAGATCGCGGTAACGCGGCTCGGTCAAGAATTGCATCGAGGTCAGGTCGAGCAGTTCTTCGCGTTCGGCGGAGATGCGCCCCTGCAAAGCTTCAACTTCTTGCGCCAACTGGCCTTCTATTTCTGTTATCTGATCGGCCAGCGAACCGCGCAGGGTCTTGATCTCATCGTCCAGCTTGCTCAATACACGGGTGCGTTCTTCCTTGTGCTTGTCCTCCACCTCGTTAAGCTTGGCCTTGACGGCTTTGTTGAGCCGGGTCAGGTGTTCGCGCCCGATGGTCTCGCCCTTGTCGGCAATGATTTGGTCGGTCAGTTCGAAAACAATCGGCACGCGGATGGTAGAGCCTTGCTTGTCTTCCACCTTGCGCTGCGTGGATTGGGCTTCTTTCATCACCGTTTCGGTGGCGGCGGCCAGCTTTTCATCCAGCTTGGCGGCGCGCTCGTCACGATGGGCCTTGCGTTTTTCAATGTCAGAATCTAGCTTGGCTTTGAGTCCGTTGATCTTGTCTTTGTTGGCCAGTTCTAGCCGCTTGCGCTCGCGCTCGGTTTCTTCATCTAGCCGTTTGAGCGCTTTTTGGCGGGCGTCCTCGTCTACGTGGGTGATAACATACTGGGCAAAGTATAAAACGCGGTCCAGGTTGCGTTTGCTGATATCGAGCAACATACCCAGATAGCTGGGGACTCGGCGGGTATACCACACATGGGCCACTGGCGCGGCCAGCGTAATGTGCCCCATGCGCTCGCGGCGCACAGCCGCCCGCGTCACCTCGACCCCGCACTTGTCGCAGATAAGGCCGCGGTAGCGGATATTTTTGTATTTGCCGCAGTAGCATTGCCAATCTTTGGTCGGGCCAAAGATCGCTTCGCAAAACAAGCCATCTTTTTCTGGCCGCAGCCGCCGATAGTTGATGGTTTCTGGTTTGGTCACTTCACCATAAGACCAATTCTTAATGTCTTCTGGTGATGCCAAGCTGATTCTAATCGCGCGAAAATCTTTAGCTTCCACCTATCCCTCCATTCACCTTTACACAAGCGCAAAGAAGCGCACGAGAAAAACTCTGCGCTTCGACAATTATGGCCTTTTATTTGCTGTACAGAACAGGCATAACCTACCGATTATACCTGCCCTTGGGTGGGCTGTCAAGCGCGATTGTGTTCTGTTTTTGTCCTGCATTTACCCTAACCCGGCCAAGCCGGAACCAAACAGGGGGCATTTCTACCACCAAGTACACCAACCTGTCTGCCGCCAGGTAGAGTGACACAAAGGTGCCCTCTAGAGTTTCCCTTCGTGTTCCTTTGTGACACCTGCCCCCACCGTAGGCAGGGGGTTCGTGGTGAATTTTCTTTGCCGGAAAAGCAAAGATTTGACTGACAAGATACTAATGCACAAGCACCCGCATACCAATTTGGGCAAAGCTGTAAACTGCCGCCGCGTTGCCTACTCGAACGCAGCCGTGGCTGATGGGTATTCCCAGCCGGCTATCTACCACCTGGCCATAGCGGTCTTGGGGCAGCGAGTGAAAGCCAATGGCATGGTCCTGATCAAAGCCAACCCAATCGGTGACGTAAACGCCAAACTCGGGCAGAAAGGTGGCGGCTTTGATTTTGTTATGGACCGTAAAAGTGCCGGTGTAGGTGAGGGTAGAGGGACTGTCACCTAACCCTGTGGCAACCGGGTATGTTGCTATTACATTTTCGCCCTCGCGCAACCGCACTACTTGAGAGGCCAGGTCAACTTCTAGCCACCGTTCGACCGCGTCAGGCGTAGGGGGAGCGCCGAGGCCCATCTCTGATGCCGTTGGCGGGCTGGCCGGCTCTATATTGCGCTGGAGCTGTGCGCAGGCCACCAGGGCAAAGAGAACCATTAAACACAAACACAAGCACAAACCTAAACATAACCCCAAGCCTAAACCAAAGTATGAAAATCGGCGCATGGTTCACCTCCTGCAAGTATACCATTAGTTTGAAAGGTTGGGGGCATATTTCGTGCGCCGCGAAAAGTGGTATAATAACTGGCACACAACTTGGCTCACGTGCTTTGGCCTGATAGGCTCAAGTGTGATTTCTCTCATTGGGTCACTGGGGTGACGAGGAGACGAACTGTGAGTAGAGAATTTTCTCCTGGCAAGGCTCAAACAACTCATCCTGATCTCAATATTTTACAGAGCGTCGCATTGGGTTTGACCGATATCGTCAAACGCCAGCGCGATGCGTTGGGCCGCCTGGGGCCAGGCTTGCCCCAGGCGGCGCTCGACCAGTTTCTTTCGGCGCTCAACGATACCGAAGGCGCGCTGCCGCGCTGGCGCGAGGTGATTGAAAGGCTCAAGGTGGAGTGGGCCGCCCAGCAGCGTGAGCGCGAAGAGGTGCGAGCCTTGTACGAGGTGGGCCAGGTGGTCAATTCTACGCTTGACTTGGCGACGGTGCTTAACCAGGTGATGGACCACATCATCCAGCTCACGGGCGCCGAGCGCGGCTTTTTGATGCTGCGCGACGAAGAGAGCGGCGAACTGGAATTTAAGGTGGCCCGCAATATGGACCGTGAAACGCTTTCTGGCTCGTCTTTTGAGATCAGCCTGACGATTGTTAACAATGTCGCCCAAGACGGCCAGCCGATTGTGACGACCAATGCCCAGGCCGACCCGCGTTTTGCCACGCAAGAGAGCGTGGTGGCATATAGCCTGCGCAGCATTTTGTGTGTGCCCTTGCGCGTGCGAGACAAAGTGACGGGCGTGATTTACGCCGATAACCGCATCCGCACCGGCCTCTTTACCGAACGCGACCGCGACCTGCTGGCGGCCTTTGCCAACCAGGCTGCCACGGCCATTGCCAATGCTCAGCTGTACGAGCGGGTGAGCGCAATGAAGACTTTGATGGATAATGTGTTTGCTTCCATCACCAGCGGTGTTATCACCACGGATGTGGCAGATAAAATCACGCTATTCAATCGCGCTGCGGAATCTATCTTGGACGTGCCTGCCTACGATGCCGCCGGGCGTTTCTACCGCGGCGTGTTGCCGTTGGATGAGCGCTTTGGGCGCGTCGTCGAGGGGGTCAAGCAATCTGATCGCGCCATTGTCGGTTACGAGGTCACTCCCCGCTTGCCGCGCCGCGGGCTGGTGAATCTTAGCCTGAGCGTATCTCCGCTTCGCGACGAACAGGCGACCACGCTGGGCGTGGCGATTGTCTTGGAGGACCAAACCGAGAAAAAACTGCTGGAAGCCAAGCGTGATATTTTGCGGCGGGTGCTGCCGCCTGCGGTCTTTGATAGTTTGCCCGATAACCCCGACGAGTGGAAACTGGGCGGCGAGCGGCGCGAGGTTACCGTGTTGTTTGGCGATATTCGCAACTTTACCAGCTATGCCGAAAAGCTGCCGCCTGAGCAACTTATCACGGCTCTTAACCAATATCTTGCCATTGGCGCCAATGCGGTGTTGGAAGAAGATGGCACGCTAGACAAATTTATGGGTGATATGGTGATGGCCTTTTTCAACGCGCCGGTGTCTCAACCTGATCATGCCTTGCGGGCTATTCGAGTTGCGCTGTCAATGCAAAAGGCGATTGTCGATTTTAACCGCAATCAATCCGAGGAGGAAAAGTTGTGGTTTGGCGTGGGCATCAATTCGGGCATGGCGGTTGTGGGCCGGATTGGCACCGAAGGCAGGTTGGATTACACCGCAGTGGGCGATGTGGTCAACTATGGCAAGCGCCTGCAGGAAAATGCCCGCGGCGGGCAGATCTTGTTGAGCCAGGCCGCTTTTAACCTCGTCAGCAATTCGGTCGTTGTCAATGCGCTTGACCCAATCCAGGTCAAGCACCGCGTAGCTGTAGAGCCGGTGTACGAGTTGCTGGGCCTCAAGTAGATCTTGATCGGTTGCTGTAAACCTCCAGGAGGATGAGTGCTGGTTGTTATTGCTCTTTATATTGTTGTGGTGTTGTGGCTGTCGCTGTATGGGTTCCAGGCTATATGGTTGACGATCCTCTACCTGCGCCATAGGCGCACTCTGGCGCCTTGGGGCAAGTTTAAAGAGTGGCCGGTGGTGACAGTGCAGGTGCCGATCTATAATGAACGCTATGTTGTAGAGCGAGTGATTGACGCCGTAGCCGCGCTAGACTATCCCCACGATCTGTTGCAGATTCAGGTTCTAGATGATTCAACTGATGATACTACGGCGCTCGCTCAAGCGCGGGTCAGGCAGCATCAAGCGCGGGGGGTTGATATCTGCGTGATCCATCGTGAAAACCGGCAGGGATTCAAGGCTGGCGCGCTGCGCCATGCGATGGCGCATGCGCGCGGCGAGTTTATGGCGATTTTTGACGCGGATTTTGTGCCCCAGCCAGATTTTTTGCAGCGTATGTTGCCAGCTTTTGCGGGCCAGCCTGAGGTTGGGTTTGTGCAGGCGCGTTGGACGCATCTCAATGCTGAAGAATCGCTGTTGACCCGCGCCCTGGCATTGGCTTCTGATTCACATTTCATAGTGGAACAGGTGGGGCGCAACCGGGGCGGGTTGCTGGTCAACTTTAACGGCTCGGCTGGCATCTGGCGGCGCGCATGTATTGAAAACGCAGGCGGCTGGCAAGACGACACGTTGACTGAAGATATGGATTTGTGCTATCGCGCTCAGATTGCTGGTTGGCGGGCGGTCGTTTTGCCCGATGTGACTGTGGCGGCTGAACTGCCCACCCAAGTCAATATGTGCAAGCAGCAGCAGGCCCGGTGGGCCAAGGGCGGCGCGCAGACCTTTCGCAAGATCATCTTGCCCCTAATGCGCTCGCGCTTGTCGCCGGTTCAAAAGCTGGCGGCCCTGCTGCATTTGACGATGTATTTTTCGCATGCGCTGATGTTAGTGTTCCTGATCACCTGGTTGCCAGTCATGATGTATTCAAATCTATTCCACAAGTTGCCACTGGCTTTTTTGAGCATTGCGACGCTGGGTCTGCCATTGGTATGCATTGTGACGCAGATCGAGCTGTACCGCGATTGGCCGCGCCGCTTGCTGTCTTTGCCGTTTCTCTTGTGTTTGGGCTGCGGCTTGGCGTTTAACAATGCCCGGGCAGTGATGGACGGTCTGTTTGGTCAAAGGGGTGAGTTTGTCCGCACGCCCAAGTTGAGGGCGGCGGGCCAGATGGCGCGCGGCGAGCAGGCGACTTATCGAGCGCCGTTGGATGCAACGGTTGTGGGCGAAGTGGCGCTGGCGGGCTTTACGGTGTTTTTGACAGGCAAGGCCTATGCGCTTTGGGGCTATGGCGCGCTGGCATTTTTAATGCTGTATATGCTGGGCTTTATGTATGTTGCAACCAGCAGTTTGCTGCATATCCCGCAACGGGCATGGGCGTTACTGCGAGCTTCGTTCAATGCAACATTAAAATAGCCCCAGTGGTTTTGAACTACCATCCTAAAATTCCGCAAGCGCGCGGCAGGGGATGCCGCTCTACGAATTTTGGGATAGGCGCTTAAATGAAAACGCTCCGTTTGTTTGCTCAAGCGGAGCGTTTGCGCGTGCTAGTTGTTTTTGGCTGGGTGGGCATCTAGCACCGGCCCATTCGCCTTGGAGCCGGGCGCTTCTAGCAGGGGAAAATCTTGCTCTCCGGCCATGATGCTTTGGCCGCGGAAATACCCCCCCTCATCAATCAGCAGTGAGGCAACAGAAATGTCACCCCAGACTTTGCCAGAACTGAGGATTTCTAGCCGGCCGACGGCATTGACGCTGCCCTTGACCGCCCCCGAAACAGACACATTCTGGGCCTTGATGTCGGCAATGACCTTGCCGCTTTCACCCACGATCAAGTTGCCGGCCAACTCGACCTTGCCTTCAAAGCGGCCATCAATACGCATGTTGCCGTCGCTGCGCACTTCACCTTTGAAATCGGCATTAGGGCCGATGATGGTTTCGATCTTGGGAGAAGTGCCGGGAGCAACCGGCAAAGCTGGCGCTTGTGATTCTTCTTTTTTGCGCATGAACATATCGCAATCTCCTCAATCAGGGTTTGCGGCAGTATGTGCCGCCTGGCAATGATACAGTACCCTGCTGCAAATGTCAACCAGACTGCTTGGCCTATTTTACCGGTGCGCGTCTAGCCAGCCTATCGCTTGGGTTAGCAGGGCCTCTCGATTGGCCGATGTCACTTGCCACAGCACAACCTGTGGCATGGCCTTGAGCGCGTTGATCCAGGCGTGCGGCCTGGACATTACGGTGGCCACAACGAGACACGGCGATGACATCGCTTTGAGGACAATGCCTTGGAATGCGCTGGAAAACAGCTCCATTTTGCCAATCTCGTCAATCACAACGATTTGGCGCTGGTCGAGCGCCTGCCTGATGGCCGCCACCCCGACCCGGTCAATGGCTGCAATGTCTACCCCATAGCGCCCAACGCGGTGCGGCCCACGGATTTTTGTATGGGCCAAGAGGGCTTGTTTCCCAGCAAGGGTGACAAGTTCAAAACCCTGCCGTCCACCCTGCCCGCGCAATTCTTGGGTATAAAAACCGCCAGCCTGGCTGCCTAGCGATTGGGCCAACTTTTTGACGAGGGTTGTTTTGCCCGCGCCAGGTTGTCCTGTAAAAAGTAACGTGTGCCCCATCCTGCCTCCGATTGTTTCCTGTTGGCACGAGTATATCACAAACATTGCTTTGTTGTGCCGTATCGTGTAGAATAATCGCAAGTGTTTGTCCCAAGACCCCCATAACTGCCGCACTTTCATGCGGTGGCGGCAGGCACACCCTGGACTTGCCTACGGGTTTTGAGAGGTGAACTAGTGAGGTGAGCCATGAGAACAGAGCGCAGAACATTGGTTTTCCTTTTGATGCTGATTGCGGTTTTGTACCTTTTGGAAAAATTGTTGCGAATTGCCCAGTTTATGGGCGATTTGCTCATGCTGTTTGCGTTGGCATGGTTGATTGCCTTTATCTTTCACCCGGTCGTCGAGTGGCTGAATGTAGGTCCGGTGCCCTCCAGCGCGCGGAACTGGGCGCGGCAGCGGTGGGGCGACAAGACGGCCGAGCGCCTGGCGGCGGTGCGCTTTCCGTATGCGGTTTCAGCAACGATTATCTACCTTGTCTTGCTGGGGACCTTGGTGGTAGCTGCCGTGGCGATTATACCGGTGATTATCAAGCAATCCATCCAATTGGGAGGAAGCCTGGGCGTATATTTGAAGCAAGCGCCTGCCTGGCTAAGCTCTTGGCAAGAGGCGCTGGCCCGGCGCTTTAACACGGACCCTCAACTGCTATCTAGCTTGTACGAGCCGGGAAAAATTGCAGAGCAAGTCACGTCAATTGGCCCTGGTCTTGTAAGCAGCACAGCCAACGTGATTGGCAAGGTGGCATCGGCTTTGGGCGAGTTGCTGCTGGTGTTGGCTTTGTCATTCTATATGATGCTAGATGGCAAGCGGTTGTCTGACCAGTTTTACAAGCTGGTGCCGGCGCGCTACCTGGACGAGGTAGAGTTTGCCACCAAGACGCTAGACAAGACCTTTGGAGGATTTTTGCGTGGCCAGGTGCTGATGGCCGTAACATGGGGCGTGTTGACCGGCATTGCTTCTGGTTTTGGAGGCTTGCCCTATGGCGCAGTGATTGGCTTTTTCTGTGGGGTGGTGATGTTTATCCCTCTGATTGGCGCGCCGATTGGGATGTTTCTCCCTTCTGTGATTGCGCTGATAGGCGGCAATGTGGTCGCGGCGATTGTCATTTTTGTTATTTTGTTTGTGCTCCAACAAATTCTGCTTCACTTTGTCGTGCCCAGGGTGATGAGCGAGTCTATCGGCATGCCATCGCTTTTGGTGTTGGCTTCTGTGCTGGTGGGCGTGCGCATGTTGGGGGTGTGGGGATTTGTGTTTTCCATTCCGGTGGCGGCGGCCATTTATGCGTTTGCCGTCATGTTACTAGAACGTTACAAGCGATGGCAGGATAGCCAGGATGCGCAGTCGCCCGCTGAGCAATAGCCAATCACAGCGGATTGATTGGGCAATGATGGCGGAGGCGTTTTGAGGCGCGAGTGCCTCTTTGGGTTTGGGCGTGACAATTGCCTGGTGGCCGTGGCCCTGTTTTTGTGGGCCAGTGGCGAGGGAATGTTTTTGTACATTCAACCGCTCTATATCGCCCAGTTGGGCGCTGGCCCGGTGCAAATTGGCAGTGTGCTGGCGTTGGATGGCGCCGTGCGTGCTGTGTCATTTATCCCTGGCGGCATGCTGGCCGACCGTATTGGCCCCAGGCGCGTCATTCAAATGGGGTGGTTGGTTGGGCTGGCGGCAGTGGCGTTGATGAGCATGGCGCGCGATTGGTGGGGCTTTATCCCCGGTGTAGCCTTGTATGCTCTGTCTGCTTTTTGCATCCCAGCGGTCAGTTCGTATGTGGCGGCTGCGCGCGGCAAACTGCCGCTAGAGCGTGAACTAACGCTGGTATTCGCCGGATATGCGGCGGGCAATATTGCATCGCCGGCTGTGGGGGGCTGGCTGGCCGGCATGTGGGGCATGCGGGCAACGTATATGGCCGCATGCGGTTTTTTGCTGATGTCTTGCCTGGTGGTCATGCGCCTGACCGATTGCGCCGCCGGTGAGCCATTTGCACTAGAGGCTGGCCGGGCCGGGCTGCCCCGATCGCTGTTTGGCGGGTGGTGGATGCCATTGCGCCCGCTGGCGGCGTACAGCGGTTTGATTTTTTTGATCTTTCTGTCCATGTATCTGGGGTAGCCGCTTGCTTCCAACTTTTTGCGCGATTCGGCCAACTGGTCTGTGGCGAATATAGGCGCGCTCGGTTCGGCCTATGCGCTTGGGGCAATGTTGATAAATCCCTGGTTAGGCCAGTTGGGCGCAGGGCGGCGGCGGCGGGGGCTGCTGCTATCGCAAGGCTTGGTGTGGCTTTCATTGGCGTTGCTGTGGGTAGGCGCGCGCAGTTGGCCGGGGTTGGTGGCGGCCAGTTTCTTTTTGCGCGGAGGCTATGGCGCCGGTCGCACTCTGGCGGGGGTGCGGGCGGCCAATACTGTCCCCGCTGCAAGCCGGGGTTTGGCTTTTGGGCTGGTGGAAACGACCGTGGCGGCTTTGCAAAGGGTGGCCCCTTATTTAGCCGGTTGGCTATATGTCTGGCGGCCCGATTTGCCCATCCTGGTAGGGTTGATGAGCGTGCCGGTGACAATGGGGCTGATTGTGGTAAAAAACAATATCTGGTAAGATTAAAACGTTTCCCGCTGGATGACAAGATGGTGTGTGAGGCAGGAGCAAAGTGATGGATGCAATCCTTCAATGGGGCTTGGAGATGGTGCGCCAGGCGCAGGCCTTGGGCCCGGCCTTTGATATTCCTATGCGGCTCTTTACCCTCCTGGGGCAAGAAGAAATTTTCTTGCTCTTGGTGCCGCTGGTTTTTTGGTGCCTGGATAGAGGGGCGGGCGCCAACCTGGCTTATCTTTTGATTCTCTCTGGTTATTTCAACAGCCTGGCCAAGGGCATTTTTCAACAGCCGCGCCCGTATTGGTTGGATAGCAGTGTGCAGAAAATCACCGAGCCTAGCTTTGGCTTGCCCAGCGGGCATACCCAAAATGCTATCAGCATGTGGAGCTATAGTGCGTTTCGCCTGCGCAGAACGTGGGGCTGGGTGCTGGCTTTGGGGGTGATTGCCCTGGTATCGTTTTCGCGTTTATACCTGGGAGCCCATTTTCCCACTGATGTTTTGGGCGCGTGGCTGCTTGGGGTCGGTTTGCTGGCGTGCTATATCGCATTTCAGCCACGCCTCAGCGATTGGCTGGTTGGGCGGGGGCTGGCGATGCAGGTGGGGCTGGTGGTCTTGGGAGTGGCCATAGTATTTGGGTTGTACGCTTTGGGCAAGGCGCTGTTTGCGCCGGGCGCGTCTATCTATAATGCGGCCCTGTTTCAAGGGGGGCTAGATGCGGCGATTGAGAGTGTGTTTACCTCGGCGGGCATGGCGTTTGGGGGCGGCCTTGGGTTGGTCTTGGAGAGGCGCACTGTGCGCTTTACGGTGGCTGGCCCGGTTTGGAAGCGGGCTGCGCGTTATGTCGTGGGAGTGGTAGGGGTGTTTGGGCTGTGGGCCGGATTGAAGGCGGTTTTTCCTTCTGAGCCGCAGGCGTTGGGCCTGGGCCTGCGTTTTGTGCGCTATACCGTAATGCTTTTGTGGGCTACCTGGATTTGGCCGTGGTTATTTGTTCGACTGGGGTGGGCGGCCAAAGCGGGCAGTGAGTGGTGAGCACATGAAACAAACGCGAATTGAAATAGATTGGATGGGCTTTGTTTTGGTTGGCCTGATGATCACCTTTGTGTTTTGGGCGATTATTGCGGCAGATTGGGCCGAGGGGTTGACTGTAGTTTGGTTAATAGCGTTGGGCGGGTTGGCGTCAGGCCTGGCCCTGTCGGTCAGCCGTTTCCCGCCCTGGTTGGCGCAAATCTTTTCAGATGTGTATGGCATTGGCTGGGGGCTTTACTGGGTGGGCCGCTTGGTGGAGCAGGGCGAGACCTGGCGCGAACGGATATTGGAAATAGATCGCCGTGTGGGAGTGTGGCTATGGCAGGTGACGCACAATGAGGTCAGCCGAGACGCTTTAATTTTTGTTATTTTATTGTCTGCGCTGGCGTGGGTTTTGGCCTATTATGCGGTGTGGTATTCGCAGCGGAGCAATCGCGTTTGGTGGGTGGTGCTGCCCAGCGGTTTGCTTATTTTTGCCAATGTCTATTATGCCGGCTCGTTAACGCTTTATTTGTTGGCGTACATGTTGACGGCGTTGTTGATCATAGTGCGCTTGTATAGCCTGAACCAGGAACACGATTGGCGGCAGAGTTTTATAAGGTATACCACCGATTTTCGGTTTGACTTGCTGCGGGCGGGGTTTACACTGGCCGTGGTCGCCATTCTAATTGGGTGGGGCGTGCCGGCGGCAGCCGGCAATGAGCGGGTGGCGCAGATTTGGCGGCGGATCGAAGGCCCCTGGCGCTCTGTCGAAGATACGTGGAATCGCATTTTCTCGTCGCTTCGTTCGCGCCAGCCGGTGTACGCCGATCCGTTTGGCCGCTTTCTCACCTTGCAAGGGGCGCGCTTTGTGACGGACGCGCCGGTGATGGATGTCACGGCGACCGAGTCGAGTTATTGGCGGGCGGCGGCTTTTAACCAATACACCGGCAGTGGGTGGATGGCCACAAACACCAGAGCAATACCGCTGGAAGCATACGAAAAGGCCTATCGCTACGAGGGGGCGCTGCGGCATCCTGTGACGCAAACGATGACTCTTTACCGCCCGGCAACCAGCATGATTTTTGCTGCTCCACAGCCATTGCAGGTTAGTGTGCCTGTTCGGGCAGATGCCTGGTCGCCTTCTGACCTTGTGCTTGACCCCGTGCGGCTTTCGGCTGACACGGCCTTTGCCCAGGGAAGCGGTTATGTTGTGATCTCTTGGGTCAGCAGCGCCGACGAAGGCATTTTGCAGCGAGCTGGAGAAGATTACCCCGCGTGGGTAACCGAGTTGTTCTTGGGCTTGCCCGATACCTTACCCCAGCGAGTGCGCGACCTGGCCGAAGAAATCACCGCGCCGTATGACAACCCCTATGACAAAGCCACCGCATTGGAACGATGGATGCGAGCCAACATTGTTTATGACGACAAGATTGATGCCCCACCGCCCGATCGCGATGTGGTGGATTATTTGCTGTTTGAAAGCCGGCGGGGGTATTGCGATTATTACGCGTCTGGCATGGCGGTGATGGCGCGCGCGGTGGGCATTCCGGCGCGCGTGGTGGCCGGTTATGTTGAAGGAACGTATGATCCCGTCAGCCGGGCGTACCGGGTTAAGGACAAGGATAGCCATAGCTGGGTAGAAGTGTACTTTCCCAGAATGGGTTGGATCCAATTCGAGCCGACTTCTTCGCGGTCTGTCCTCGCGCGCCCCACACCCGAGCCGAGTGTGACACCCACCGATGAATCTGGCACTCGCACTCCAGGCGGCACACCTCCACCGCGCCCGGATCGCGATTTTGAAGACCCTGAAGACCGCTTTGATCGTGGCATGACGAGGGGATTATCGCAACGGGTTTCGTTCTGGCTGGTTGGCGGCGTTTTTGCCTTTGGAGCGTTGCTGTTGGCGGCCGCCGTCGTTTTAGCCCGGGCGGGCTTTGATAGTTGGAGCCTCAATCCAATCGAAGTAGCCTTGTTGATTGTTTCCAGCCCAAGGGCCAAAGATCGCCTGAGCTTTCAGGGCCTTACGCCTGTTCAACGAGCCTATGCCCGGCTGATGCGCTTGGCGGGTTGGTTGAGATTGACGTTGAATGCGCACCACACGCCGCACGAGCGGGGCGAGTTGTTCTGTCAATCGGTCCCCCAAGGCCGGCAAGCCATCTCGACCATTGTGGATAACTATGTGCGTGAACAGTATGGCCGCGGCACTATAGCGGGTGAAGACAGCCGCCAGGCCTGGGAGTTGGTCCGCGCCTGGATATGGAAAGTTGGATTGCGCCAACGCCAAGAGCTGGCGCGAGCTTTTATCAGCGAGCGCTGGGCGGCTTTTCAGAACTGGGATTCTCGTTTTGGCTAAAATACCAGAGGTGGCCGGCACATCAGAGATGCCGGCCACCTGAACTGCGTTTCTCAATCTTAAAAGCCCCAAGTCTCAGTAGATCCAATTTTGGGAGCGGCGCGGGCTCCCACGCCCGCGTTTCTGCCTTTGCCAAGCACACAATGGGCGGCGTGGGAGCCGCCCCCGCTAGAATTTTGGATCTACTGAGTCTATTTTTCAAACCCCGTAGGCTTGCATCTCTATGCAGGCCGGTGGATGGGCGAACGGATGAGCACTTTCCGTTCGCCGGCAGTTTGCGCTATTCTGACCTGGGCCTCCAGTTTCCAGATACGGGTATATGGAAACTGGAGCTAGGCATATTGACATGAGGGCATAGCTTGTGTTATGCTTGTATTAGAGTTTATCAAGGGGGAGTGATCCTGCGGGCGTCATCGGCTCTCTCATTTACCAAATAGACGACGTGAGTTATGCTCTCCACCATGGATGAAAACACCTCGACAAGTCGAGGATCCCCGAACTTGTTCGGGCTATTTTCGGAATAGGGACTAGGCATTTTTCTCAAAAAACACGAATTTATTTTTGTCAATCATCCTCGGGTCGGCGTCTAAAAGATGAAGGAGGCAAGATGAATTATAAAAAGGGTGCCCAATTATTTTTAACCATTAGCCTGTCTGTTTTATCGCTTTTGTTTTTGGTGAGCTTGATGAATTGGGGACAACCTGCTCAAGCAGCCCCAAAAGACTCTTACGAGCAAAAGACGGCCGCAGTAGCTGCCCCAGTGGCCATTCCCGTTCCTCCAGATGAGGGTGTTACATTTGGCCGACCTTTCCAATTACCAGTGGATAATGGAGCGCCAACTGTCATTACGGTTTGTGCTAGTTGCCCTTATCAATCCGTTCAAGCGGCAGTAGATGCTATTGCTGTGGGCGGCCTCATCAAGGTGGCGCAGGGGACTTTTACCAGCCTCAATAGTCCGGTGGTCATGATTGCCAAGCCGCTTACGCTGCAAGGGGGATATACCAGCGCTTTTACCGAGCCGCCTGATCCGGCAGCGCACCCGACGATCTTGGATGGCCAGGATGCCAGGCAGGTCATTTACATCAATAATGTTACAGTTACCCTCAAGGGTTTTCACATCTACCGCGGGAATGCGGCGCAGGGCGGCGGTGTTTATATCTCTGGTGGAAACTCGACCTTGAGCCAAAACCGCATTTACGGCAATACGGCCGACACAAGCGGCGGCGGCCTCTATATTGCAGACGGGGCTACTTTTGTGCAGAACAACCTGGTTTATATGAACCAGGCGATTCGGGGTGGCGGCGCTTATGTGGCCGGTGGGGCGAGCATTTTTCAACACAACACTTTTTATGCCAACCAAGTGGATGATCAGGGCGGGGGAGTATATATCGCTGCGGGCAGCTCGGTCATGACCGCAACGCTAGTTGCCAGCAATACGGCGGCCTTTGCGGTGGGAGGCATTTACGCCCCTGGCTCTGTAAAGCTTGGCTACAATGATGTTTGGGGAAATATCGGCGGGGATTATATTGGCCCGCCGCCGGGCACAGACATTAATGCCGACCCGCTCTTTGCAAGCGTCAATCCGGCTGCGCCCGACTTTTTGTCTCTTCAGGCTGGCTCGCCCTGTGTAGACTGGGTGCCGGCAGCCCAGAGCGTGCCCGCGGATTTTAACGGCTTGGTGCGCCCCTTTGGCCTGGCGGCAGATATTGGCGCCTACGAGCTCTATTCAGGCGCCTGTTTCGCTCGCGTGGATGATGGCGCAGTGTATGGCAGTGTCCAGGCAGCGGTGGATGCCGCCACGAGTGGGAGCGTGGTGCGGGTAGCTGGCATTTGCCAGGGTGTTTCATCGCGCCCTATAGGCTATACCCAGACGGTTTATATCAGCCGGCCCATCACTTTGCAGGGTGGCTATACGGTGGCCGATTGGGAAAATCCAAACTGGGCTGTTAATGAAACGGTGCTAGATGCTCAGCAACTGGGCCGGGTGGTTTATATTGCCAATATCGCCGGCTCTGTGCTGGTTGAAGGTTTCCATATCCGCAATGGGCGTGCGGCGCAGGGCGGCGGCCTCTATATTGCCGGGGGCAACCCTACCCTGTGGCATAACAAGATTTACAACAATAGCGCTGCCGAGCCAGGGCTTGGTATTGAAGGCGGCGGGCTGTACATTTACGCCGGCAACAGCACAATACAGAATAATCAAATTTACAGCAACACAGCCAAATCTGCAAATTACGGGTCTGGCGGCGGTCTTTATATTCGTGATGGCAACAGCCTGATTCAAAACAATGCTATTTCTACCAATACGGCCCAATCGAGCGGGGGCGGGGTTTTTATAGGCTTTACGGGAATGTCCCCCGCGCCCACATTAGAGAACAATCAAATTTTTGGCAACCAAACTGTAGGGGTGGACAACCATGCCTACGGCGCTGGAATTTACGCGCGCAATGGCAGCCCGAAAATCCGGGGCAACAATATTTACGCCAATAGCGTTATCGGTTGCCCAAGCGGCGTTGAGTGTGGTGGCGGGGGCATCTATTTGTACACAGTCGGGCTGGATTCGGTGTCGGTGGTGGAACGAAATGCCATCCACCACAACTATGGTGGGTCGCGCGGCGGCGGCATTTACAATCAGGGCACAGAGCCAGGGTATAATGTCCTTACCATTCAAAACAACCTCATCTACAACAACTCGGTTACTCAGTATGGCGCAGGCATTATCATTTGGACAGGTGGCAGCGCTGTCCTGTCCAACAACACCATCTTTGGCAACACTGGCGGGAGCGGCATTCACAATGGCAATCACGGCAGTTATATCATCCGCAATAATATCATTGCCAACAATGATGGCATAGGGATCTCCCTCGGTGGAACAGGCCATATTATTGCCTATAACGATATCTGGAATAATGGGGGGGGGACCTGTACGCAGATGGGAGGGCCATGTGACCTGACGGCTGGCAACATTCTTTCGAATCCTCTATTCATCAACACTACTCTCCCAGACCTGCGCCTTCAAAGCGCTTCGCCGGCCATTGATACGGCTGATCCTGGCAACTATCCCCTAGAAGACTATGCCCGCTACACTCGCCCGTTTGGCGCGCGGGCGGACATGGGGGCTTTTGAGTATTATGCCGGCACTTGCTTTGCCCAGGTTGCTCCGGCCACACGGGTGTATAACACAGTTCAAGCCGCAGTTGATGCCGCCGCTACAGGCGGGTGGGTAAAAGTGGCAGGGACGTGCAATGGAACCCTGCCGCGAACGGTAGGCAGCCAGACTTTTCACCAAACGGCCTATATTTCCAAGGCGCTAACTTTGCGGGGCGGCTATACGCTGACCAACTGGACCGCGCCGACAACGATTGCCACGCTTAATGCCCAGAGCACGGGCCGAGGTGTTTACATCACGGGCACCGGAGTTGCGGTGATTGATGGATTTGTGGTGCGCGGCGGCGCGGCCGGCGTGGCCGGCGGGGGCAATAATGGCGGCGGCATTTTCCTGGCCAAGGCGCTCACCCCGGTGATTCAGAATGTGGTCTTTAACAGTAATACGGCTGCCAATGGGGGCGGTTTTGCCGCAGTGGGGGGCAACCCGCGCCTGTACAATAATACCTTTGTCGCCAACGCGGCCACTTCCACTGGCGGCGGTCTGTACTTGGCGGCGGGGTCGCCGGTGGTCAGCAATACCATTATCGCCAGCAATACCGCTGTTTCTTGGGGTGGTTTGTATGCCGGCGGCTCGGCTGTGTTGGATTACAATGTACGGTGGAATAACACGGCCAACGTTTCTTGGGGGACGCACAGCAAGTTAGCCAACCCGGGCTTTGTGAATTTTGCCGGGGGTGATTTTCACCTGGCGGGTGGCTCGCCGTGTGTCAATGCCGGCGATCCGAATACCAAGCTCACTATGGACTGGGAGGGTAATTCCCGTCCGTTGCCGCTGGCAAGCGCCTGGTATGACATCGGCGCTGACGAAGGGGCTATCTATCCGGGTGTCAGCTTTGAGCGGAGCGAGCAAGGGAGTGGTTTCCCGGGCCTGAGCATCGTTTACAACCATCGCCTGACCAATACGGGCAGTGTCAGCGATACCTTTGGGTTGTCTCATTCGTTGGTGGCAGCCGAGCCGGGCTGGAGCGCCAGTTATCCTGCATCTATCATGCTTGGCCCTGGAGAAGCGATTGCTGTTCCTGTTGCTGTTCAGGTGCCGGCCGATGTGATCAGCGGCGCTTTTTCCGTTTTGAATATCACCGCTACTTCAGGGTTGAACGCTGCGGTCTATGCCACTGTGACGGATCTCACGATTGTAAAACGAGCTTGGGGGCTAGAGTTGTATCCTGAATACAATGAGCATGTCAACCCAGGCGCGGTGATTACCTTCCCGCACACCCTGAGAAACACGGGCAACTTTACCGATACCTTCCAGTTAACCCTCGGTTCGGCGCGGGGATGGTCTACCCTGACGCCAACGCAGCTCATAGTATTGGGAGTTTACCAGACCGCCACCGTGTGGGTGCGCGTGGAGGTGCCAGCGACGACCCCCGGTGGTTTGATTGAAACGGCGATTGTGACGGCCATTCGTTCTGGCGGCGGGGGGGAGACCTTGCGAGCCACTGTGACGGATATCATAGAAGTCAATTACCAGCCTGGCGACCGCTACGTGGCGATAACGGGCAACGATACGCTTAACAACTGCCAGGTGGTGGGATCGCCATGTAAAACCATTGTTCACGCTGCTGACCAAGCGGCCACGGGTGATACTATCAAGGTTGCTGCTGGCGTCTATAACGGCTATGATATTGTTCTCAACAAGAATATTACGCTTACTGGTGGCTATAACAGCCAATTCCAGATTTTTGACCCGGTGGAGTATGAAACGATTATAGATGCTCAGGGGGCAGGCCGGGTACTATACATTTTGGGCGGCCCGATAATAGAAGGATTCACGTTGCAGGGCGGCTGGACTGCCGGCTCTGGCGGGGGCATCTATATCTCTCAAGGCTCGCCGACTATCCGAAAGAACATCATTAGAAACAACACGGCTGGCTCTTATGGTGGGGGTATCTATAACAGTGGATTGGGAGCGCCGCTACTAGAACAAAACGTGTTGGCCGGAAACACGGCTCAACAGGGTGGAGGTTTTTCAAGCAGTTCGGGTGCGCCGCGCTTTTGGAGCAATATTCTCAATGATAACTCGGCTGGTATAGCTGGCGGAGGTATATACGCGAGTGGGGGAAGCCCGCTGATTTGGCATGCCACCATTTACCATAACGTTGCCAATCGGGGGGGGGGCATTTACCTGGCCGGCGGCGCGCCGACAATCAGCAACACCCTTGTCGTTAGCAATAGCGCTGTCATCACAGGCGGCGGCATTTACCTGGCCAGCGGCGGCCCTAGCGTGGATTACAACAATGTATGGGCCAACGCGGCTGGCGATTATGTTGGTTTGAGCGCCGGGCTGCACAGCATGTCTGTTGACCCCATGCTTGTTATTACCCCCACGGCGGCCAACTTTTTGCATTTGCGCTTGGGCTCGCCGTGTATTGACGTGGGCGATGCTACGATTGCGGCCGAGGATGTGGATGGGCAGCCGCGCGTAGCAGATGGGGTGCCCGACATTGGCGCAGATGAATTCTGGCGGGGCGGGGTAATGTTGGAGCCAAACAGAACCGGAACAGGCTACCAGGGCACAGCGCTTAACTATGAGCACGTATTGACTAATACCGGCAACGCCGTTGACACTTTTTATCTAACCTGGCATAACCAACATGGGTGGGCTGTAACAGTAGATGGAGTAACCGATCAACCGGCCGAGGTGACCCTGGGGATTAGCGAATCGCAGATTATTGGGGTTCAAATTGTCCAGATCCCAACCGCTACCGTCACCGGAACGGTGGATGTAACTGTTATCACGGCGACTTCAAAATCTGACACGAGCATTTTTGACACCGCCGTGGATATAACGACAGTTCGGGCGCGATGGGTGGGGGTAGAGCTGGAACCCGATACCACCAAGGAAGGCCAGCCTGAGGATATACTGTGGTATTACCTGACACTAACCAATACGGGCAATCACACTGATACATTCGATATTATTCGCTCGAGTGATTGGCTACATCTCATTCAGCCGGCCAGTCGCGAGGTCACCCTGGGGCCAGGTGTGAGAACAACGGTTATTGTCACGGCAATGGTGCCATACCTCAGATGCTGGGAGCAGTATGCAGCAACGCTGATGGCGCGGTCGCAATTCAGCGTGGAACGAGGAGATAACCCGCCTGTCTCAGATTCGGCAACGCTCACAGCTACCGTGTTGCCCATAGAGGGGGTGGAGCTTTTGGGTTCTACCCAGCGGGTTGTTTCTAACATTGGCAATCAGCTTGTTGTTCATCACTTGAACTGGTTGTGGAATGCGAACAACTGTTTCACAGATACCTTCAACCTGAGCATTCCGGCAAGTAGCCCATTTCCGGCCCAGCTTGTCTCTCCATCCCCCGTCACGCTGGCGCCGATTGGTTACACGTTTGTCGAGGTTGATGTCTTTGTCCCGCCCAGTGTGCCGGCCTGTACGAACCTTATTATCGGCCTGACTACGCTGACAGCAGTTGGAAGTTATGGCAGCGGCACGACCCGCGATGAAACGATCGTCAACCAGTGCCTAGATGTGGACTTGTCGCCTGATCATATTACCACGATAACACAGCCTTACATCGGCCCGGTGACGGTGCCCTATGTTCACACCTTGACCAACAATGGCAACTATACAGACACCATTGAGTTAAGCGCATTTGATAACTTGGGTTGGGTCAAGACGATCAATGGAATCCCTTATCCGCCTCCTCCTACTCAGCCCATCCGAGTAACTCTGGGCTCGGGCGAGTCCGCTCCAGTCAATGTGACTGTTTTGATGCCCGATAATGCCTACACGACAACCGACAGATTGATAGTTGAAGCCGATTCGATTTTAGCTGGGGATTTTGTGCCGCCCATCTGGCGCACAGATACGGCAACGGACACTACAGTCGTGCGCCGCCCGGCCGTGGTTCTTGCGCCCAACTATAGCCAGACAGTTGCTCCGGGCATGGTGTTTACGTTTGTTCATGTGCTGAAAAATGTGGGTGGGGTGGTTGATTCTTATGATCTCACCGCAACCAATACCAGACCTGAGTGGACAATCGGCGTCAATCCGCCTCTGGTATCCAATGTTTCACCTGGGCTTACTTCTACCGTCATTGTTGCAGTAGGAGTGCCGGCTGGGACTGTTAGCAGCACCGTCAACGTTGCCACAATCACCGCGACTTCGCGCATTGCCGCGGTTGTCTTTGGCCAAGCGACTGATGAGATGTTGGTGCCGTATGTCCCCTCGGCGGTGATTGCGCCTGATCATGTTGGGATGGCTTTTCCCAACACGATGATTACCTATACCCATGTTTTGACCAATACCGGCAACTATACCGATACATTTGATCTCACGACTCATAGTACGTTTGGCTATTCTGAGCTTAGATCTGATCCAATTGTCCAGTTAGGCCCAGGTCAGGCTTTTACTGAAGTGGTGGTGACTGTCTTCTTGCCTGATCATGCTGCGCCCGGTGAGGTTGAAGTAACAGAGGTTCTGGTAACCTTTGCGGACAAGCAGGCCACCGCAAACAATTTCACCGTGATCAGCCCGACGGCTGGCACGCGCTATGTTGCGGTTGGTGGCACGGATGACAACAACAACTGCCTGATCCCCGATGGCCTGGGGCCGTGCGCCACCGTCCAGCATGCTGTCAATTATGCTGTGCCGGGTGATGAGGTGCGCGTTGCGCAGGGCACTTTTAATGATCTCTATTCTGTCAATGGACTGACGCAAGTAGTGTACTTGAGCAAGACACTTGTCTTGCAAGGCGGCTACACAGTTGGCAATTGGGATACCGCCGATCCCCTGAAGCATCCTACTGTGCTGGACGCGGGCGGGCAAGGGCGCGTCGTTTACATAGATGGTGGGGGTAGCCCCATCATGCCAACTCTTGGCGGATTCCACCTGCGCAGCGGGTATGCAAACAGCGGCGAAGGCGGGGCCGGGTTGTATGTCGCCGCCGGTGTTGCGCCGGTGGTGCAGCAGAATATCATCTACGATAATGCCGCCCAAGATAACCGCTCTGGCGGCGGTGTGTATTGGGGCAGCGGCGGCGGCGTTCTCTCTGGCAATACCATGCACAACAACGACGCCAGGTACGGCGGAGGCGTTTTTGTCGCCGGAGGCAGCCCGCAGATGTGGAACAATGTTTTTTACAGCAACCAGGCTACTATAGGAGGCGGCCTTTACAACGTCTCTGGAAGCCCGGCAATCTTTAATAACACTTTCTACAACAATACCGCCACGGGCAATGGCGGCGGCATCTACAACTCTTCCGGCTCGCCTGTCATCAGCAATACCATCGTGGTGAGCAATACCAGCCCGGTGAATTATACCGGCGGCATTTACTCTGCCGGCGGCTCACCCAGCCTGGCTTACAATAATGTGTGGAATAATCCAGGCGGCGACTATGGCGGCAATGCCAGCGCCGGCCCTGGCAGCCTATCTATAAACCCGCGCTTTGTTTCCGAGTCGTTGCCTGATCTTCGCATCAATGGCGCTTCGCCGTGCATTGACGTTGGCGACCCCAACACAACGGTGGATATAGATCGCTATGCCGCCCCGCGTCCACTACAGGCAGGCTATGACATAGGCGCCTTTGAATATGCGTTGACGCGCGCCAAGCGCGGCGTGACCAGCGCCGGGCCGAGCATAGACCTTGCTTATACTATTGTGGTAACCAACTCGAGCCGCGCAGATTGGTCCAATATAGCAATCACAGACACTTTGCACGAATGGCTAGAGTATGCCGGCACACTGGCCTCTAGCGCCGGCAGCGGCGAGTATATCGCCAGCACGCGCACCATCTCGTGGACAGGGCCGGTTTATGCCAATGCGCCCAGCTTGATTACCTTCACTGCCAGGATCACCGATTGGTTGGCGCCGGGGCTTTATGTGACTAATGTAGCCACAGCAGATTACGTTAACACCAATGTCATTACAACGGTTGTGATCGCGGTGCCCGGCCCGCGCCACGTGTCGCAAATGCCCAACAGCACCAATGCGCTCAATAACTGCCTGGCGAATTGGAAGCCGTGCCGCACAATTCAGTATGCGGTGGGGCAGGCCCTAGATGGCGATACGGTGCGTGTGGCCGCCGCCACCTATACCGACACACTAAGCGCCGGGCAGGTGGTGAGCGTAACCAGCAAGACGGTTACTTTGGCCGGCGGTTACAATGCCACTGTCATCCCCTGGACACGCAATCCAGAGCTGTACCAGACATATCTGGTCGGCGGCGGCAGCCCAGGCGTGCGGGTGATTGGGCCGGCCGATGTGACGGTAGCGGGCTTTTACTTGACGAACAGCACGAGCGGCGTGGTGGCAACCAACGACGCGGAGGTGCAAGTCTATCAATCGCACATCTATGGCAACAGTGGAGATGGCGTGCATGCGACAGGCAGCCGTCTGGCGGTCAAGCGAGCCTGGGTGCATGACAATAGCGGCGACGGGGTCGAGGTTGATGGCGGCACCTACTATGTGGTGAACAATGTGTTTGCCCACAACACCGGGGCCGGCCTGCGCGCCAATGGCACAGGCAATCTGGTGCACAATACCTTTGCCCGCAATGACGGCGTTGGGGCAGTTATTAACGGCAATGCCGCCTTTACCAACACCATCTTTTATAGCGAGACGGTTGGGCTAGATGCTGCCGCTGGCGTATCGCAATTGTGGAATACAATTTGGTACAACAGCACGGCCACAGGCGGCGGCACAGTGATTACGCACACCGACATTTATAGCGATCCGCTTTTCTACGACCCAGATAGCCTGGATTACCACATCAGTATCAACTCGCCGGCGTTGGATGCCGGGCTAGATATGCACGTGACCGAAGACATTGACGGCGGCAGGCGCCCGCTCTTGTACGCGCCTGATATCGGCGCCGACGAGTTTCCGCTGGAGGTTACCAAGCTTGCGCCCGACAGCGCCGATCCTGGCCAGGTTATCACCTATGTCATCGTGATGCAAGGCGCCGAGGCGCCTTATCTGGTGATTACGGATACGCTTCATGCTCACCTCGATTATGCCGGTTGGCTGACATATACTCGCGGCTCTGGCCAATATCACCCGGCCAGCCGCACCATCACTTGGGGCGGGCCTGTGTCTACCACGTTGCCCACCTATATCACCTTTACCGCGCGCATTACGGGTTGGCTGGCATCAGGAGCGCAGGTGATCAATTACGCCACAGGCAAGTGGCAGAACAATTTCCTCCGCACCGCTCCTGTGGCTACCACGATCAACGCTGTTCCGGGCGCGCGCCATGTGGCTCAGACCACAGGCGTGGATACCATCAACAACTGCTTGTTGTCTTGGAAGCCTTGCCAGACCATCCAGTATGCAGTGAACCAGACTCTAAGTGGCGACCTGGTGCGCGTGGCGATGGCCACCTACACTGACACGCTGAGCGCTGGGCAGGTGGTGAGCGTAACCGGCAAGACGGTCACGCTGCAGGGTGGGTACCAGGCTGGCACCTGGGCACACAGCCCAAGCTTATATCCCACTTTTCTGGATAGCGGCGGCAGTGGAGTTGGCGTGCGGGTGACCGGGCCAGCGACTGTGACTGTATCAGGCTTGCGCATCGCCAATAGCGCCATAGGCGTAGACGCAACCGACGCGGATGTTGATCTGAGCCAGACTTTTGTCTATGGCAGCAGCGGCGATGGTGTGCGTGTGATGAACGGCGCCTACCACGTGGTGAACAGCGTGCTGGCGCACAATGCGGGCGCCGGTCTGCGGGCGAGCGGCGCAGGCACGTTGACGCACAACACCTTTGCCCGCAATGCGGCCGGCGGCGCGGTGATTACGGGCACGGCTGCGTTCATCAACACTATCTTTTACGACCACGCCGCAGGCATTACGGCTTTGGGCGGCGCCAGCATCACCGCCGATCATACCCTGTGGCACCTGACCCCCGCGTATCCGGGTTCAACCAATAACGTGGCGGGCGATCCCAAGTTTGTTGATCCAAACGCCGTAAACTATCACATCAAGGGCGATTCGGCGGCGGTGAACGCCGGCTTGTGGGTGGATGTTACGGAGGATGTTGATGGCGACCTCAGGCCCGTTGGCATGGCAGATATTGGCGCTGACCAATATCCGCTGCGGCTGAGCCGGGGGGTGGCTCCTGAAGCAGCCGCGCCTTGTGAGGTAGTGACCCACACTCTGACGTTGACTAACCTGAGCGAAGCGGCTTTTTCGGGTGTTGCTCTGCGCGATGCGCTAGACGACCGATCGAGCTTTGGGGGCTATGTGTGGGCTTCGGCCGGCACGGCCAGCTATAATTCCGCGCGGAATGCCATCGAATGGACCGGGCCGGTGAATGTTGGCGCGCCAAGTTATATCATCTATACGGCTCGCTTCAATCCATACCTATCCAATGGCACGCTGCTCACTTATACGGCCCGCATCACCGATTCTATCTCGGCCTTTAATACGCTGCCTCTCACGGCTACGGTGGCCACCTTGCCGGCCTTGCTCAGCAAGAGCACATCCGCTGCCACCATGACCATTGGCCAGGTAGTGAACTATACCATCCTGTACACGGCTCCTCCTGGGCATCGCCTCTACCAACCGTCGGTTGTAGATACCTTGCCGCGGGTCTATGCTGGCGGCGTTTTGCCAGACCCGGCGTTGGTCTATGTGACCGGCAGCGCAAACCCGCCCAACCCAAGCGTCTCGCCTGACGGCAGCGTGCTTACATGGGGATCTCTCCCGACGCTTGCCCCAGGGTGTAGTTCGCCTCAATCGGCCGCAGTGATCTTTTCTGCGCGGGTGCTCAATGTGCCAGGCAACACGGCCGGCGACCCGCTGACCAACACGGTTTCGCTTTCTTACCACGAGATGGATGCCAGCGGCATGATGCGGGTTGTCCCGACGACCCACCGGGCTGCCCTGGTCGAGCCGGCCATCCATCTCAGCAAGAACATGGCGCCCAACACCAACCTGGGGGCAAACGACTTGGTGTTGGTGACAGTGAATCTCAACAACAGCGGCGGCAGCGCTCTTTACGATGCGGTGCTGACCGACACACTGCCAAGCCAGTTGAGTTTCGTGAGCGCGACGCCGGGCTATAGCCTGAATGGCCAGTCGGTCATCTGGCCGGTGAATAGCATCGCTCCTGGAATTCGCCCCTTTACCATCACGGCGCGGGTTGGAACAACGGTTGATGCCAATACCACAATCGTTAACAATGCCTGGGCTTTTGGCACATCGCAGCCGGGCACGGTGAGTGATGATCGCAGCTATACCGGCAGTGCGCAGGCCTCGGCCACCACGGGTTACCCAGACCTGACGATTAGCAAGAGCGGGCCGGCTGCCCGCGCGCCCGGCCAGACGGTTACCTATACCATCCAGTACGGCAACGTTGGCGCGGTTCGGGCCACAGGTGTGCGCGTCACCGATACGCTGCCGGCCTTGGCCAATGTCACCTATGCCTCTTCGGTTCCGGCGATAGTGACACGAGTGGGCCAGAATATCATCTGGGTCTTGAATTCGCCCGTCAATCGCTCTGCTACGGGCTTTATCTGGATCACGGGCACGATCCCGCTGGCAACGCCGCAGGGGACGATTTTGACCAACACCGCGCGCATTGGCGCTGCTAGCCCAGAACCCAACCGGGCGAACAATGTTGCTGTTGCCGTCACCGGGGTGGGCGTGCCAGAAATTCAAACCACCCCGCTGTCCTTTTACGTGACGATAGCTCCGAACAGCACTGCGGCTCGTACGCTGTCAATCGCCAATCTTGGCGCTGGGCCGCTAACGTGGGGGTCGCTGGCTGAATCGCCGGCGGCGGCCTGGCTGAGTGAAGCGCCGCTCAGCGGCGATGTGCCGGTCGGCGGCGCGGCCGACCAGGTGACGCTGACGTTCAGCAGCGTGGGGATGCCGAACAGCACCTATAATACTACCTTGAGCATACCCAATAATGATCCCGACGAGAACCCGGTGAATATCAATGTGACGATGGTGGTGACCACCACCTGCACACCAGTGAGCGGGGTCAGTTTCGTCTTTGCGCCCAACTCGCCTCTTGTGGGCCAGACGGTGGCCTTTACCGGCACAGCCGCGCAGGGGTCAGAGCCTATCAGCTATAGCTGGACTTTTGGCGATGGGCAAAGTGGCATTGGGCAGAATGTGCAGCATAGCTATGGAGCGCCGGGCAACCGTACGGTGACCTTGACGGCTGCCAATGCTTGCAGTTCGGCGCCTTCTCAGCAAGTGATCACCGTGCAGGGGTATCGCATCTACCTGCCAATTGTTTTCAAAAATTTCTAGGGTCGGCGTAGCAAATTCTCCCGCAGGCAGTGCTGCCTGCGGGAGAATTTTTGTAAACACAAAGTAATTGCTCAGCCTACCCTCCCGCAGGTTGGAATTTTGGCCACCTGGGCGGGCTAGCAATCCCGATTGAGTTGCGTTTACTCATCCAGAAGCGTTCGAACCTGCGGGAGGGTGAGTTACAAAACAAAAAGCACAAGCTCCCCAAAGGGGCTTGTGCCATCAGGCGGAGAGGGTGGGATTTGAACCCACGGAGCATTGCTGCTCACACGATTTCGAGTCGTGCGCACTAGACCGAACTATGCGACCTCTCCGTAAGCGGGTTTATTAGACCTTGTCGGAAATAACGCAGCCAACGTATCCCCATACGTTGGCGGACCGGCATGGGGATGCCCATCCTGCTATTTCCGATAAGGTCTATTGTACCACACTTTGGGTAAAGTGAACGGCGCTTGCTATAGAGATAGCAAGCGCCGTTCGGCTTGGCCTATTTTTTGCGCCCCTAAGCTTGCATCCTTATGCAAGCCGATAGTTGGAATCGCGAGTGCCAGGCTTGGAGATAATGCCTTTCAAACGAGGTGTTGTTAGTATGGGCAGGTTTGAAACCTGCCCATACGCTGGCGTCGTTATTTGAAAGGTATTGGGCCTAGGGATTTCTCAACACGAGCGGCAGGTAGATGCGCTTGGGCGGAGGCGGAGTTTCAGCTTCGACGGTTACAATGTGTGTGATGGCCTGTTCGCCGCAGTCGTTGGTTGCCGTCAAGATGACAGTGTGTGTGCCGCTTGTAGCAAAGCTGTGGGTAACGAGCACGCCGGCCTTGATGACGCCGTCAAAATCCCATGTGTAGATGATCGGAGCCGTGCCGGTGGCAGAGGCGGTAAAGGTTACCACTGCGCCTACCGTGGGCGTTATGGGCGTCCAGGTGAACAAGGTATCGGCTACTGGCTCGCAGGCTGGTATTACTGTCACGTCGTGTGTCACCGCCTGTTCGCCATAGTCGTTGGTCGCCGTCAGGACGACTGAGAAGGTATCGGCTATGCCAAACACGTGGGTCACGACTATGCCGGTCTTGATGACGCCATTGATATCCCACGTGTAGACGATTGGAGGCGTGCCAGTGGCAGAGGCGGTAAAGGTCACTACTGCGCCTACTGTGGGCGTTATGGGCAGCCAGGTGAAAGCTGTGTTCGTCACCGGAACGACCTGAGACACGACTTGCATTGTTACAGGCACAATCACCGGGAGGTTGCTGTATGGAGCGTTGTTGTAGACGCCCAGCTCGCCTGAATAGTTGCCCAGCGCCATCCCGGTAGAATCAAAGGTGACATCCACGGTGGTGCTGATGCCTGTGGCAAGCGTGCCGCTGGTGGGCGTTGAAAGGCTGATCCAGGCAATGTCGCCAGCCACCTGGGTGGTGCCGTGCACGTTCATTACAATGTGCATGGTTGGAAAGCCAATGCTGGCAATATCTGTGGGATCGGCTATGCTGCAAGCCGCTGCGGCGATGTAAGAGGGGCCGGTTTGCCCCTGGTTGTTGGAACCTACCCACAGGCCATAGTTAGAGGGCTGCCCGTTGGGCGTAAAGAATTCGACCACGAGCGTCGAGCCGGCCGGCACACTGCCCACCACCGGAATATTGATGATGGTCTGTGTTTGGTTAGCCACGGTGGTATTTGCGGTGCCGATGAGGGTGAGGTTGCCCCATGCTAACGGGCCGTCCAGGGTATAAAGGTTGACGATGGCCGGCTGCGGGCCGCCGGTAGCTGACTGAATGCCCATATCTATGCTTGTCACATCAAAGCTGGCATAGAAGCCAAAATCAGAGAGGTCAAAGACGCGCAAGTAGCTATTGTCGGTGTGCAGGCCACCAGAGCCACAGGCTATTGAGTTGCCGGCGGCGATGCTCTGGGCCAAAGAGTGGGTCATGCTGGCCGGGCCGGGCGCAAACTCGATGACCTCCCAATCCAGGTCTTCTGTGCCTGTATTGGTGAGCAGCAGGGGTTTGTCCACCTGGGTATCGGCTAGCTGCGTGCTGCTCAGTGCAGTGGGCGCAACATTTACTCTTGGAGCGGTCAGGCTCAGGTCTTGCCGAACGGTATCATTCACCAACACGGTGGGCGTTGCAGTATCATCGGTATAGCCTGCCAGCGTGGCGGTAAAGGTGTGCGAACCGGCCGGCGAGAACAAGGTGTAGAACCCTTCAGCCACGGCCGGATCGAGCGTGGCGCTGGCAGTGGTTGAATGGCTGCTGTCGTTGCTCACGGCTGCGCCGTTTAGCCCGCTGTCGGTGTTGGCATCGTACACATTGCCCACGACCAAGCCGCCACCCGTGGGAGCAACGCAAGGCAGGCTGGCAACCAGGGCCACATCGTCAACGAAAAAGCTCATGAGGGTTGTGCCTATTTCTGTTCCGACAAGTGAGAGTTCATGGGCGCCGCCATCGGCATAGCTGCTTACATCAATGGTAACTTGTGCATAACCAGATGGGTAGCTGGGGGCGTCGGCTTCGGTAAAACTGATGACGGTGGTTCCATCAATGCTAACGTCTAGCACGCCATTGTCTGTGCCGGGAGTGGCGTCTATCCAAAGCCAAAAGCTGAGCGTGGCCGTTCCAACAGGAATAGTGACTGTCTGAGTCACTGCGGCGACATTTGTTTCTCCCCAACCACCATACCAGGCAAACCAATCGCCCGTATGTGATGCGCCGCCACCGCAGGCAGTAGTGCACAGCGGAGAACCCAAATCTCCATATTCATCCCAGTGTGGGTTAGGCGTCCCGTCCTCAAAGCTGCCATCTTGTATCACGTCTGCGCCCCCGCCGCCATAGCCTGGCGCGTTGCAGGTGAGAGTGTTGGCAGCCAGGGCAAAGTTTTCCACCTGGTTGCCCGATAGATTCATCGCGCGAGTTTCAGTTAGATAACCAGCTACCCACGCGTCTACCGTCAGCGTGTAGGTGATGCCGCTGGGCAGCGAGGCGGTATACTGGCCGGTGGCCGGGTCGGTCCAGACGCCGCCGCCCGGGTAGCCGGGTATGCCCACCAGCGCATACAGCGGCCAATTGGTGCTGGCGTCTGTTACCTGCCCGCTGAGGATAGCAGCGGGCAACGGTGCTAGCGCAAAGTTTTGGGTTGTTATGCTGCCAGAGATAACATTTACGGGATGGACTGCGTCAGAGACATAGCCGAACGCTAAAGCGGTCACGGTGTAGGTGCCGACAATCACAGGCATAGAGTACGCCCCACCTGCGCCGCTGGTCGCGGAATATAGAGTCTGGGTCGGCTCAAGCGTGGCTTGTATCTGCGCGCCCACAATCGGGGCTGAGGTTGAGCTATCAGAGACGACGCCTTGCAATGTGCCAGAAGGCGCCTGGATGCAGCGATAGAGCTGCACATCGTCCATATACCAGCCAAGCACGCCGTTGCAGCCGTCTACGCCCATCTCAAAGCGCAGCTTGATCTGGTCGCCGGCTGAAACCAAGCCCGATAGGTCAATGAGCGAGCGGCTCCAGGTGCCGCTGAGAACGCCTCCATCGGTGCCGTGAAAGGCCCATTCGCCTGCCAGCGGGTTTGTATTGCCATTGCCGGTCGTTTCAAGTTGGTCGGGATATGGGTTAAAGGTGAATGCGCTTTCTGGGACAAGCTGCCAGGGGCCGCCGTTGACGCTGAGCTTGACGTTGCCGCCGTCATAATCTTGCTCGGTCGCTACCCAGTGATCAAAAGATAGCTTGGGCGCAGTGACATCAGCCGGGATTGTCATGGTGGCGCTTTCCAGGTAGCGAACGCTGCTTTGATCGTCGGCTGAGCCGCACGAGCCATCCAACGGGTCTTCGGCGAACACGGCCCACCCGGTGTTGCCGGCAGGCAGGGTGCTCGTCACGAGCCAGTTATCGAGGATAAAGTTGGCTGGTTTGAGCACATCGCGTGTGCCCACCGTCCAATCGCCCAGGTTGCCAGATTCCCAATCTTGAGCATAAATTGGGTCGTGTATTTCAAGCGGCGCGCACAGCGGTGGAACAGTGGGGTCGAGCAGCGGCTCAAAGTTGCACTGGACCGGCTCGGCGCGCAGTTCGACCGCGGCGGCGGCCTTGCCTACCTGGACGCAATCGGTGGTAGTGAACACTGCCGTAGAGAAGGTGGTTTGCGAGACGGTTGTGCTCAACTCGTAGAGCGGTTGACCGACGAGATCCTGGCACGCTTGTTCGAGCGCGTCGGCGTGGTCGGCAAAATCGGTGGTGGGCGTCTGGTAGACGTATTGGGCGCGCCAGTAGAGGTGAGCGGTTTTGGTGATGCCGATGCCGGCGACGGTCTGGCCGTTAAAGCTGCCGCCATCTGTCAACAGGGCAAAGCTGTGGCTGGGAACTCCGCAGTTAGTATGGACGCCGCCCTGGTCGCCAGTGCTGCACACGTAGCGTGTGTCTGAAACTTTATCGGGATCGTTAAAGCAGTGGGGCCACCACATGTCGCGGATGATACCCATGCCGGGGTCGTCCTCGCCAGAGAGCCAGCGATAGCTGTTGTCTGGCCCGCCTCCGGCATAGACTGAGCAATTGCCATCTGTGCGCAGCCCGCCAGGCGAATCGGTGCCCCGGTTGTTGACAAAGTCAACGATCTCGCCCCACATGTCAGAATAGGTCTCGTTTAGCGCGCCAGATTGCCATTGGTAAATCAGGTTGTGGGTGCCGTCGGTATAGGCGTGGCCCCATTCGTGGCCCACGGTGTCGTCGCCGCTGACGCCGGGGCAAAAGCGGGCATAGGCGCCGGTCCATTGGGCATTGGGGCAACTTCCGTCCATCGTGGCGTTAAAGATGCCGTCCATGCCAATATCGGCGCCGTTCCACGCGCGGTATGCGCCGCCTGTAATGCTCGAGATCAGGTTGTAAATCTCGGCTGTGCCGTACAGCACATTATTGGCCTCAGTGTTGGGGGTGGGAAAAGTGTCGCCTTCTACCCAATAGGGGGTGGCGGGATAGTTGGCTTCGCCGTTAAAGGCGCGGCGGTACAAGGCGCTATAGACGCCTGTGATCTGGTCTACTATCTCGCCAGAGTGGGCATCTATATAAACAAACTCGCGCACGTCAAGGCCATTGGTCACCGTAATCTCATAAACCAGGTGATTAGCGCCCGGAACGCCGCGCGCCAGGTTGGCGCGAAAGATATACAGCGTGATGTCGGTGGCGCTCAAGCCTGACTGGCGAGGCTTGGTTACGTTTTGAGTGCTCAGCCATGCCGTTTGGCTTTTGTTGCCATTCACTTGAGCTATGGCGATAGCAGAGGCTTGTTCAACGCTTATCGTTGGTGACGTGTTTACTTTGATAGAGGGGACAAAAACGCCGTTAATAGCGGTTAATTGGCCGGCCGCATCAAAGTGCACTCGCAACACACCGGCAAAAACTGGAACACCCTGATGAACTTGATGGTATTCGACGTGCACTGCGCCAAATTGGTCTGTAGACACATCGGCGAGCTGCAACTCGTTTTGCGGGTTGCTGATTCCAAAGAGGCCGCCATACGCGCCAAGAAAGGCTAACGCCTGCTCGCTGGCTGCCTGCGTTGTAAGCGTTTTGAGCGTAAAGGCCGGCACTGAGCCTGGCTCCAGGCTCACAAAGCGCGCCACACCGGTTGCCTTGTTGGCGCTGATGCGCGCCGTGCCGCCAGTGGCTTGCATGAGGCGTTCAGTTGGGTCCTGGGGAGCGGGAGGCTGCGCGATTGAGCTTGGGCCTGGTTGGGGCGCGGCCTGCGCCGGCGCCAGGCTTGCCAGCATAGAAAGGGCCAATAGCAAATTTAAGAAAAATGCATATTTTTTCATTGATGAAAACTCCTCTAGTAATCTAAACCAGTGCTTTCGCAGATTTTAAATTTCACCGCTGAGACGCCGAGGCCGCAGAGGAATTTTTACAAAACTCGGCGCTCTCCCCCCGGCACTTGCGCGCCAGGGGCAAGTGTGCGCCTCTGCGGTGAGTTTAAACCCGCGAATGTAAAAATGCAAACTACTACTAACTTTTGACAGTGGGGCAGGGCTTTAAACTTGTGCAGTAGGTAATCATCTCCTCTCATTTTAGGCTATATTGGTGGTGATTTATGGTGGGGGCAGTGGGGTCAGGTTACGTTGAATGGATGCTTGATGGATGCTTGATTGTCATTCATTGAGTATAAAGTGAAAAATAGGCGCTGGCATTGGATGAGTGGGGGATTTTTGTATTGTACACATGTACAATTTTTGGGGTCGGCCACATGGCGGGGCCAAATTTTGCAAAGAATTTTCACCACCAAGTACACAAAGAACACAAAGTAAAACCTTTGTGCCCTTTGTGATTTGGTTCTGGCTCGGCCAGGCTAATTCTTGTTGGGAAATCCCGTAAAAGCGGCGCGCTTTGCGCCATGCCGCTTGGCATAGACTGACATGACGCGAAGCGTGTCAGCCTACTTTCCCAACAAAAGCTGGCTAGTATCTCTTGTAGTATAATAGAATGACTCCACTGAAAAAACTCGGATTTTTACCGCAGAGCACGCCGAGGACGCCGAGTTTTGTCCGCAGGACGGCTAAGGCCGTATTGGATTCTCTGCGCTCTCTGCGTTCTCTGCGGTGAAAAAGACCTTTTTGCAGTAAAGTCATAGAATTTATCGGAAATAGGCCCATCCGCCAACATACACTTGCACCTGCGCTGCGCTTGGCCCCTTCGGGAGTGCAGCCTGCCTGGCGCAGACAGGGTGTGGGGATACGTTGGCTGCGTTATTTCCGGTAAACTCTAATACACCAATATGCAATCACAGACAAGCACAAAAACAACCCTGGCCCTGGCGGCTATATTTGTGGTGGTGCTCTTGTTGTGGAATACGCCGGTGGTGTATCCGATTAAAATCTTTGTGGTTTGCTTGCACGAGTTGAGCCATGCCCTGGCAGCGCTGCTCACGGGCGGGCACGTAGAGAGCATCCAAATCTTGCCCGGCCAGGGCGGCCTGACCATCACGCGGGGCGGTCTGCGTTTTGTCATCCTGTCGGCGGGCTATACCGGCAGTGTTTTGCTGGGCGGATTGCTGCTGTACCTGTCGAGCTTTCGGCGGTGGGGGCGTGGGCTAATGTTGGCGCTGGCCGCGCTGATGCTGTTGGCAACCCTGGCTTTCTTTCGCAACTTGTTTGGGGTTGTGTATGGCCTGGTGGTGGCGGCGGCCATGCTCGCCAGCGCCCTCAAATTGCCAGACGCCGTCAACCAGTTCATTTTGCGTTTTGTGGCTGTTGCCAGTAGCCTGTATGCCGTGTTGGATATCCGCAGTGATTTGTTTGGGGCGGGCAGCGCGGCGTTATCGAACTATGGCGTGGTCAATGACGCCGTTGCGCTGGCGCGCCTGACCTATCTCCCCGCGCTCTTTTGGGCTGTGCTATGGATTGCGCTTTCGTTTGCCGCGCTTTTCTTTTTTGTTCGATTGTCCACCCAGGTACGCGATTGACCCCTGGCTTAGCGTGTTTAACAATTCGACGCAGGCCAAGTCTGTCACCCTGAGAACTCATCGCCTTTAGCGCTATGCCAGGGAAAAGAAACTTGCCCGCGGCCGCAGGCTGGCTAGAAACATGCCCGTTGGTGCTGACCTAACCCCTGCTTGGCGTTGCCAAGCTCCCCCTTCCCTACAAGGGAAGGGGGGCGGGGGGTTAGGTTAGAACGTTTAGAATCTGGGGACGCTTTGCCATCTAACTATTTCCCCGTGCCGGGTTGAGCCGATGCGGCCCTCGGCTTCTAGCCATTCCAGGTGCCCCACCACTTTAGAGATAGCCAGAAAAAAGTTGAGCGGGTCGAGCCGTGGAAATAGGGGTTGGGCAATTTCAAATGTTGTCAGGCTGTGCTGGCCAATGATTTCCAAAATGCGCCCGGCTCGCTGGGCGTGAAACTCGATGCGCTGCTGCACCAACACCGGCACATCTTTGATAGGGCCGCCATGCCCAGGCCAGGCCGTGGAAATATCCAGGGCTGCCACACGTCCCAGTTGCGCCATGTACTCCACCAGTGATTTGAGCCGATGGCTTTGCCCCGGCGGCGGCGGTTCGACCAGCGGATTGGAACTGATGGCGCGCAGCAGATGGTCGTTGGAAAGCAGCAGACGGCTGCCGGGTTCGTACAAGCAAATCAGCCCCGCTGAGTGGCCGGGTGTGTGCAACACTTGCCATTCTTGCTCCTCCATCATCAGCCTGTCGCCGTCATTCAATTCGCCGCTTGGGTCAACCGCCTGGGCATAGTGGCCTATTCCGCGCCGCATGGTGTTAATAGTCTCGGTTATGGCAGCCGGCACGCCGGCTTGAACAAGAAGGCCGCGGTAAAATGCCAGCCGCTGCTCGCGCTCGTCGCCATAATCTTGCAGCGCCAGGCGGTTGAAGGGATGCGTTAGCACCTGCGCGCCAGATTGCTTGACCAGTTCCGCGGCCAAGCCGTAATGGTCGGCGTGGGCGTGCGTGATGAGGATGCGGCGAATATCGCTCGTTGTGTGCCCCAGGCCTGCCAGCCCCGCTTCCAGAGCCTCTAGCGCGGCGGATGTGTGCGGGCCGCAATCTATGAGCGTCAACCCGTCTGGATCGCGCGCGACGTAAATATTGACCGGCCCCACCGAGAACGGGGTTGGAATGACCAGTTGATGTAGATAGGGTAAAATTTCCACGTCTGTGCTGCTCCTGTTTACCCTCCCGCAGGTTCGAACCTGCGGGAGGGTCTTATTTCAGCCGATTTGACAGGCGAGGCCAAGTGTGGTATTTTATTTCGGAATCGAAATTTTCGCAACCGAAGGTTAGGCAACTATGACTAAGCGAGATGAAGCATTATATCTGGAAACCATCCATACCTTTCTATCCATCTATCGCTACTTGCGCCAATACTCTAGCCAGATGCACGAGCAGGGCTTGAGCGGGCGCAGGCTGGCCGCGCTGCGCTACTTATTAGAGGCCGGCCCGTTGACGATTGGGCAGCTTCGCGATTATCTGTACATTAACGACAGCAGCACCTCAGAGTTGGTGGCCCACTTGGAACAGGCTGGCTATGTTTCGCGCACTCGCTCTGAGGCAGATAACCGTGTGGTGCTGGCTGCTCTGACGCCCGCCGGGCGCGAGGCGGCCCACCAAGCGCCGTTGGGGGGTATTCCCCTCTTGCGTGAAAAACTGGCGGCGCTGCCGGCCAAGCGGCTGGCCTTGATTCACGCGGCCCTGGTCGAGCTAGCTCAATTGCTGGAAATCGCCAATGAGCGTTAAAGCGCCTGTGGCCTTGCCATTGCGCAAGCCGGGCAGCGGCAGGGTTGTAGCCAGGTGCATGAGCCACCTGCGGCCTTATTGGGGCTATGTGCTGGGGGCCTATGTGTCTTTGTTGCTCGTCAATGGCATTGCGCTGGGCATGCCCTTGCTCATTCGCTCGATTGTTGACCAGGGCATTCGCGGCGGCGATCAGGGGATTATTTGGCGGGGAACGCTGACGCTGCTGGCGCTGGCGCTGGTGCGCGGTCTGTTCGTTTTTCTTTCGGGACGCTGGACCGAGGTGGCTTCGCAGCACGTGGCCTATGACCTGCGCAATCTCATCCACAGCAAGCTGCAATCGCTGTCGTTCAGCTATCACGACCGCGCTCAGACGGGCCAATTGCTCACCCGCGCCATCGGCGATGTAGACCGCATTCGCTTTTTGACCGGGCGCGCTTTTGTGCGCCTGGTGGAGGTGATTACCCTGATTGCCGGCATTGCGCTTGCCATGCTGGCGATGAATGTCCGCCTGGCTCTGTTGACATTGGCTGTGGTGCCCTTTCTGGCTTATGGGGCGGTAGATTTCGGGCGGCGTTTTCGTCCCCTCTCGGTAGCCGTTCAGCAGCAAGTATCTCGGCTGACCACGCAGTTGGAGCAAAACCTGCGCGGGGCGCGCATTGTGGCGGCGTTTGCCCAAGAGCAGGCCGAGATCGGCCGCTTTGACAATGAAAACGTACAGTTGCTTCAACTCAATCTGACGGCGGCCCGCTTGCGCGCCATAATTTTGCCGTTGCTGAATCTGATCGCCAGCATCGGCACGATTGCAATATTGCTGTACGGGGGCAAGCTTGTTATCGAGGGCCAATTGACGCTTGGGGCGCTGGTGGCGTTTACGACTTATCTGAGCCAGTTGATGGTTCCCATTCGCCGGTTGGGAATGGTCATTTCGGCGGTGGCGCAAGCGGCGGCCTCTGGCGAGCGCGTTTTCGAGATTCTGGATGCCAGCTCAGAGGTGCAAGACCGGCCCGGCGCTGCGCCGCTGGGGCAAGTGAGCGGGCGGGTGCGCTTTGAGCACGTCTCTTTTGCCTATTTTGGGCGGCACACGGTTTTGAGCGATATTGATTTTGAAGCGCAGCCCGGCCAGGTAGTGGCTTTGCTAGGCGCAACCGGTTCGGGCAAGAGCAGCGTCATCAACCTGATCCCGCGTTTTTATGACCCCACCCAGGGGCGTATCCTGATTGATGGGCAAGATATTGCCCAGGTGACGGTGAACTCGCTGCGGGCGCAGATTGGCACGGTGCTGCAAGATACGACCCTGTTTGCCACCACCGTCAGAGACAACCTGGCCTTTGGCCGGCCCGATGCGAGCGAGGAGGAAATCATTGCCGCCGCCCAGGCTGCCTCGGCGCACGAGTTTATCTGCGCGCTGTCTCACGGCTACGACACGCTGGTGGGCGAGCGCGGGGTGACGCTTTCGGGCGGGCAGCGGCAGCGCATTGCCATCGCGCGCGCGCTGCTCAAAGATCCGCGCATCCTGATTTTGGATGACGCCACTTCCAGCGTAGACACCGAGACGGAAGCCGAGATCCAGGCGGCGCTGGCCGGGCTGATGCAAGGGCGCACTTCGTTCGTCATCGCCCAACGGCTGAGCACCATCCGCCGGGCCGATCAGGTGTTGGTGTTGGACAAGGGGCGCATTGCCGCGCGAGGGCAGCGCGCGGCAGGGCGCACCGCGCACGACGAGTTGTTGCAGACCAGCGGCCTGTATGCCGAAATTTACTATCGCCAGTTGCGCCCGCAAGAACAAGGAGGGGAGGGCAACGCTCAATGCAATACTTTTTAACCAAGGTGTTGTCCGTGGGGGCAGGTTTCCCTGGCCTGCGCTGGCGCAAGCCAGGGCAGGCAAACCTGCCCATACGCCGGCAGTGTTAAAAGATATTGGTGCTAAATGACGATCAACATTGGCGGCAGTGTCAGCCCCATGGGGCCAGGCGGCGTGCTAGAGAGCCTGGGCTCCAAAGAAGAAAGCCAGATTCGTGGGCAGGTCTTGCTGCGCCTGGTGGGTTTTCTTGCGCCCTACAAGCGGCAGATGGCCGTGGCGGCGCTGCTCATGCTTATCTCGACCGCGGCCAGTTTGCTAGCGCCCTATTTGACCAAAATCGCCATTGACGAAAACATTGCCTCGGGCGACGTGGCCGGCCTGGTGGGCACTAGCCTCTGGCTGGCTGTTACCCTGGCGTGTGTCTACCTTACATCGGCTGTCCAGACCTACCTGTTGTCTAGGGTGGGGGAAGGGGTGTTGACCACGCTGCGAGGCGGCTTGTTCCGCCATTTGCAAGAGCTGTCTATTGCGTACCACGACCGGCATATTGTGGGGGTGACCATTTCGCGCGTCGTTAACGACGTAGAGGTCATTAACGAATTGCTTTCTCAGGGGCTGATCAGTATCATCAGCGACAGCCTGCTTTTGGTGGGGACGGTGGCAGTGATGGTGAGCATGGAGCCGCGCCTGGCGCTGATTACATTTAGCGTGCTGCCCGTGATGGCGCTGGCCACAGTCTGGTTCAGCCGCAATGCGCGCCTGGCCTTTCGAGAAACGCGCGAGACGATTGGCGCGGTGGTAGGCGGCCTGGCCGAAGACTTGAATGGCATGCGCGTCATCCAGGCCTTTGCCCAAGAAAACAACACCCGCGAGCGTTTTGAGGTGAGCAACCGCGAAAACCGCGATGCCTACATCCGCGCCATGTCGCTCTCGTTTGTGTTTTTGCCGACGGTAGATGTGCTGGGTGTGGCGGCCACGGGCATTGTGCTGTGGGCCGGTGGGACGATGGCGGCGCAGGGAGCGTTGACCCTTGGCGTGGTGGTGGCCTTTTTGGCGTATGTCAGCCGCTTTTTTGACCCGATCCGAGATTTGAGCCAGTTGTACACCACATTGCAAGCCGCCTCGGCCGGCGGCGAGCGCGTGCTAGAGTTGTTGGATGTGCCGCCCGCGGTGCAAGACCATGCTGGCGCTATCGAGTTGCCGCCCATCCAAGGCCGGGTAGAGTTGCGAGATGTCTCTTTTGGCTACGGCGAGGGTAAAGAGATCTTGCACCGGGTCAATCTGGTCATAGAGCCGGGAGAAACTATTGCATTGGTTGGCCCGACCGGCGCGGGCAAAACATCCATCGCCAACCTGGTGGGGCGCTTTTATGAGGTGACCGCCGGCGCGGTGTTGATAGATGGATACGACGCGCGGGCCGTGACGCGCGCCAGCCTGCACCGGCAGATGGGCCTGGTGCCGCAAGATCCATTTCTCTTTCCCGGAACGATTGCCAACAACATTCGCTTTGGCCGGCCGGGGGCCAGCGATGAGCAAATTGTGGCCGCGGCGCAGGCCGGCAACGCCCACGAGTTCATCTGCGCCCTGCCCGATGGTTATGCGACCCGCATCTTGGAAGGCGGTGTGAATCTATCGGTGGGGCAGCGGCAATTGGTCTGCATCGCCCGCGCGCTGCTGGTGGACCCGCGCATTTTGATCTTGGACGAGGCCACTTCGAGTGTAGATACAATGACCGAGGCGCTGATCCAGGCCGCGTTAGAGCGGCTTTTGCGCGGACGCACGGCCATTGTCATTGCCCATCGCCTGAGCACCGTTCGAAACGCTGACCGCATTTATGTTGTTGATGGTGGGCAGATTGTGCAGCAGGGCAGCCATGCGGCCTTGCTGGCAGAAGGTGGATTGTACCGCGGGCTATACGAGCGACAGTTTGTTGTGTAAGGGTAACTCAGCCTACCCTCCCGCAGGTTACAAAATTGGCTGCCTGGGCAGGCTGGCAACCCTGGTAGAGTTGCATTTGCTCATCCGAAAGCGTTCAAACCTGCGGGAGGATTAGCAGTTACGTGTGGGGTCTGGCCGACGGCAGTGTAATGGTAAAAAGGGTGCCTTGCCCCGGCGTGCTGTTGGCGGTGATTGTCCCGCCGTGCATGGCTACCAGCGAGCGGGCAATGGCCAGCCCCAGGCCCGATTCGCCCTCTTGCCGGCTGCGCGACTTGTCGCCTCGGTAGAAACGGTCAAACACGTGGGGCAAATCTTCTGGGGCGATGCCGGCGCCGCTATCTTGCACCGCCAACGAAACCTTGTTATGATCATTCGCATCTTGTTTGGCTGCAAGTGTAATGTGCCCTCCGGCGGGCGTATAGCGCAGCGCATTGCCTACCAGGTTGCCCAACACCTGCGCCATTCGATCTCGATCTATGTTAATTTCTGGCAAATCAGGCTGAGCCTGAACCTGGAGCGAGACCGTTTGCTTTTCGGCCTGGGCGGCATAAGCCAGGGCCACATGCTCCAAGAGCGCCTGGGGCGCAAGCGGCTGGCGCATCAGGGGCAGCTCGCCCGCATCAGCCAGCGACAGGGTGCGCAAATCATCCACCAGGCGCTTGAGGCGTTTGGCTTCGTCGTGCATGATGGAAAATGTCTCGGGCGTGCTTTTCAGCTTGCCTTCGCTCAGCCCCTCGGTATAGCCCAGGATCATGCTCAGGGGGGTGCGCAGTTCGTGGGCCACATCGGCTGTCATCTGGCGGCGCAGCTCGCTGGCCTGGGCCAAATCGGCGCTCATCCGGTTGAATGAGGCGGCCAGCTCGCCCAGTTCGTCGCGCGAGCGGACCGTAACCTGCCGGCCCAATTCCCCCCTGGCCACGGCATGGGTTGCAATAGTCAGCTCGTGGATGGGGCGCGCCAACGAGCGGGCTAATAAGATGCTGAGCAGCAAGGCTATGGCCGCCGCGCCCAGCGCGCTGAGCAAGATGGTCTGGCCCATGCGCGCCAGAAAGGCCTGCTCTATCCCTCCTCGATTCCCACGGGGCATGGGGATATCTATCAGCAGCCAACCGACAATTTGACCATCTACCTTGAGCGGCACGCCGCGGTCGAGCTCGGCTTGAGATATTGGGTTGCTAGACCTTCTGCCGACCACAACTTGACCCTTTGCATCAACCAGCTTTACCGGCGCTGCGGGAGGGTTTTGCTTCCCATCTCTATAATAGTAATAGTATCCAAAGATGGCTTCTGCGCCATCCCAGCTTCCGCTAACTTGGTAATGCTGTATCAGCGCGGCAACGAGCATTTCTTGGTTATGGTCCAGCACGAATTGGTCAAACTCGCGCTGAGTGCGCAGGCCGATGTACAAAGCCACCAGCATCACGCCGATCAAGCTGACAAACAGAAAAGCTAAAACAAGTTTAATCGTCAGCGAGCGCATAGCCCTTTATTCCTAGCCATCGGCCACAAAGCGATAGCCCACTCCATAAACGGATTCAATATAACGTGGATTGCGCGGGTCAGGCTCGATCTTGGCGCGCAGGTTTCGGATATGAACATCTATGCTGCGCTCAGAGCTTTCCAGGGCAATTCCCTGCAAGCGTTCGAGCAGGTCGAGGCGCGAAAAGGCGCGGCCCGGCGCCGACATCAGCATGGCCAGCAGGTCAAATTCGGAAGGGGTCAGGTCAATGCGCTTTTCGCCCACCAGGGTGGCGCGGCCCTCCAAATCGAGCGTTATATCGGCCACGCGCAGCACTTGGGCTTCTGATTGTTTGCCGCCAACGCGGCGCAACACGGCCCGCACCCGCGCCGTCAGTTCGCGCATGCTGAACGGCTTGGTGACATAATCATCTGCCCCCAACTCTAGCCCCATGACTTTGTCGCTTTCTTCCAGCTTGGCGGTGAGGATGATGACGGGCGTATCTCGCTCCTTGCTATAGGCGCGCAAAAATTCGTGCCCGCTCATTTCCGGCATCATCAAATCCAAGATAATGAGATCGGGCTTTTCGTGGCGCGCCACATACAGGGCTTCTTGCCCGTCGGCTGCTTGCACTATCCGAAAGCCTTCCTGGGTCAGGTATTCGTGCAGCAGCTTGCGCATGGATCTTTCGTCGTCAACAACCAGGATTGTTTTTGTCATAAGTCAAGGGTTAAGGTCAAGTATAGTCCTGTTAGGGCAGAGGAGCAAATCAGGCAAGTCTCCCTTCGCCAGTATGAAAAGCCAATGTTAGGATGGACATTCAAGCGCCCCGGCGCAACAGGGCGCGAATTCGCGCCACACCCTCGGCGTTGCTGAGATAGCCGGTCTGGCATTGGTCTACCCCAGCCGCAAAAGCTGCCAGCACTTGTTCCTCGTTTCCTTGCGGGATGAGGGCCAGGATAAAGGCCGATGAAGCGCGGCGCAGGCTGCGATAAAAGGCCGGATCGGGCGCGCCTCCCACCACCAGCAAGGTGGGCGATTCGCGTTTTAAAAGCTCTAGCGCAGCCGTTTCTCCTTGGGTTGCCTGCACGCTATAGCCGGCTTGTTCCAGCGAACATCCCAGTGCTTTGCCGTTCCATTTATCCGCTTCGACAATCAAAATAAGCCCGGTCGGGGCCAAAGCCGCCGGTTGAGCGCCAAGTTGGGACGCCGAGCGTGGACAAAGCCGTTGAAAAAACATCTTGAAGCGATCTATGGGCGAGCCTCCAGCTTGAGCGGCAGCACCACCTGCTTGCCATTGCGCCAGACTGTCATCTGGATGGTCTGGCCGACGCTTGCGTGGAATACCAGATAGCTGTTCAAATCTTCAAAGTCATTGATGGGCTGATCGTCAATCTTGATGATAAGGTCGCCGCCGCGCCCGGTGTTTAGATTGGCTGCCACCAGCCCGGCCCTATCGGCAGGGCTGCCTGGCGTGACACTGATGACATACGCGCCCTGTGTCTGGGGCAAGCTGCGGCTAGATTTTTCCGCAAGCGTGATTTCATCGTCAAAACCAACCCCCATATACGGGTAGATGTATTTACCGTTCTGGATGAGGCTGGGCACAATTTGGCGAACCGCGTCAACCGGGATCGAAAAGCCCACCCCGGAATTGGCGCCCGTGGCGCTGGCAATGGCCGCATTGATGCCTACCACTTGCCCATCCAGGTTGAGCAATGGGCCGCCCGAGTTGCCTGGATTGATGGGGGCATCGGTCTGGATGACCTGGGGCAGCGAGTAGGTGCTGCCAGAGGCTCGTTCGCGTTGAGAAGGCAAACTGCGGCCCAGCCCGCTGATGATGCCCAGCGACATTGAGCCTTGTTCACCGAACGGGTTGCCGATGGCCACGACAAACTGGCCCACCTGCAAATTGTCTGCGCTTGCCAGGGTCAGCGGCGCCACGCCCTCTGGCAATTGGTCAACCTTGATAACGGCCAAATCACTATCGGCGTCTGCGCCGATGGGCTTGGCCGCCAGCCGCTCTCCGCTGGCAAAGACCACCTCGTAGCTGCTGCCGGCTAGAGCAACGTGATGGTTGGTCACAATGTATCCATCCTGGTTGTACACAAAGCCGCTGCCGCTCGAGGTGGACGATACGATGATATACACCACCGATGGGTTGGCTTGTTGGTAGACGTTGACCAGCAAGGTCTGGAGTGAGCTGTCATTAGTCAAGGCGCTGCTCAACACCGGCATGGGCGCGGTTGAATCTATCTGGCCCGGCCCTGTTTCCTCGACCTTTGAGTTTACACCAATCACGCCAGTAGCCGGAAAGCTGCAAGCAGCAACCGCCAAAACGACAAGAATTAACAAAGCAATCCAAGGTTGTGTTTTCAACTGTTTCATTCTGAACCTATCCTCTATCACACCCTTTTTACTAACGAAGAGCGCAGCCAACGGCTGCGCTCCTGGCTATTCAGTTGTTAACCGGCTCCTTTCTTCCCACTCAACGCAAAACTAAAAGTCGGTTGATCCAGAGGTCGAAGGCGTGTAGCGGGTGCCGCCAAACGTGCCGCTTCCGCGGGAGCCTTTCATGCCGCCTCGACCCCCGCAGCCGCCAAAGCCGAAACCAAAACCGTGCTTGCCCACATAGCCCTTGTCCAGGCCCTCGATCATCCAATCGGCCTGTTCTTGGGTTATCTTGCCATCGGTGACAGCCTGCTTGATGGACTCTTTCATTGCGGCTAGTTGCGCATCTTGGGCTGCCTTTTGGACACCTGCTAGCTCTACACCGGCTTTTTCGGCCAGATCGGCCACCGTGCTACCGCCCCACAACTGGGTAGATAGCTCGTCAGCCGTCATGCCGAGCGCCTTGGCAATGGCTTCCAGCTCTACCTGACCGTAGCCGCCCCGTCCGTGGCCCCCGCCGCGCCCGCCCAAGGGGGCTGTCGCCTCGGGTGTGGGGTTTGTCCCCTCTTGCGCCAGGACCGTGCCGGTTGCGGCTATTCCCACTGCCAGCACACTAACCATGACCAGCCCTACAATTACACCACTTGTCAGTAATTTTTTCATACACATTCTCCTTTCAACTGTTTGCGTTCATTCCGATGCGCCACCGGTTGCGCGTCGGTCTGTTCGATTATCCAAAGTATATCGGAAAATTGTTTGGAAACTGTTAGGAAGCATTAAAGATATTATTCAGAATCTTGGCCTAGCTCTGGGTTGCCTGGGCTTGTAACTGGTAACGCGAATATGGCGCATACTCGATGCGCAAGTCAAACACCACACTGCCGCCAGCGGTTATCTGGCCGGGGACGGTGATTGATCCCACACTGGCGATTTGGCCGCTGGCGTCATAAAGCGTTCCGGCGATGGTGGCATTTTCGACGGTGAACGAATTTGGGTTAGCGGCTGTGCCTGTGATACGCACACTGCCGGCGCCATCATTGACCACGTTCAAGTTGCTCAACGTCAGGTCGGCCGGCTGGCGATAACCGGCAGGGCGACCCTCGGCGTGTAGGTGGTATGCCACGTAATCGCGATGATAGACTGTCATGCTGAACGAACATTCCTCGCCTGGCTCTAAAAGCAGATAGGGGCAAGCGACATCGTAGGGGCCGTGGGGAATGCGGGTTTCCTGGTTGTGAATATTTTGGACGCTGTAAAAAGTGGCAATGACGCTGACGCCTCCATAGGTTTCGGCGCTGTCATTGCGCACGCTTCCTGTCAATTTGTATGCGCCGTCTTGTTCAACGTTGATCGAGTTGACCAGAACAGTCAACGGAGGGGCAGGGTCGGTGTCTTCAAGGCGCGTCAATCCCGGCAGAGAGGCCTGGGTTGCTGGCGCGGATACCAGGGTTGTTGCAGACGTATCTGTAGAGGTCGCCAGAGTCTGCGAGCTGACCGGCGCTTGGGCAGATGTATCCACTGGCGCAGCAGCCTGCGTGCCGGTCTGAACAGCAGCCGGTGTTGGCGTGGGAAGCGGGGCCGGCGTCGGTTCGAGGGTGGGGGCAGCAGTCACCTGTGCCACTACCGCCGGGGCCGCGCTGCCTGCCACCCGCTGAGTGAGCAGCCTGACGAGTGCGTTCAGCACAAAGTTGCCTTGTCCCGCGCTGGTCATAGCTCCTGGGTTGCCGGCCGGCCCGCCGCCTGCTTCGATTGTGGCGCGCATCGCGGCG
>JBGSMF010000426.1:0-13479 GCA_041740315.1 Thermoflexales bacterium | reverse complement strand
GATGCCGGTGGCGATCAGCAAGTCGGTCTCCACCGCCGCCCGGTGCGCTGTGACGGGCACGCCGCCGGGAGTGATGCCCAGGTCAACCAGCGCGGCAGCGTTGCGCGGCTCGTTGTCTATCACGCGGTAGCGGCCAACGATATCTTGGCCCAGCTTGGTGATTTTTTCTTCGGGCGTCGAGGGCCGGTGCATGCCAATTCCGCACAAGAGCGTGATATCTGTGTCGCGGACGCCGGCCAGCTCCAGTTCGCGCAATAACGCCGGCACCAGCAGATGATCGGGACTGGCGCGAGTGATGTCGGTAAAGACGATACACGCCCGGCTGCCCTGGCGGGCCAGTTGGCGCAAAGGCGGCGAGCCAATGGGATGCGCCAATGCCGCGGCAATGGCGCTATCTACATTAGCCAGCGGCTCTACCGGCTTGGATACCACCACTGTGCCGCGCATTCCTGGCGGCAGGTCAAATTCTAGCCTGGCTTTGCTGTATGGGATGCTGTACATGATTTACTCCTGTCTTTTTGGACACGGATAAACGCAGCTTTCACTGATTTTAAACTTGGCAATAGAGCCTATTTTACACTCCACTTGATATCAACCGCGCCCTTGAACCCCCACGAATCAAGGACAAGTGCATAGCCTGGCGATTTCTTTTCTGGTAGACATTGGGGTCAGCGCATGGTACGCAAATTGCCCGAGTGGCTGACCCCACGTTGAACTTGACCGCTTCACCAAACGGCAACTGGATGCCCAGCACATTTTGCGCCAGCCAGACCGCGCCAAAGATAAAGCCCACAAACAGGCCACCCAGTCCACCCACGCTTGCGTCATAACGCCTGCGACGGTACATTTCCTCCTCCACATGGCAAGAACGGTATGGGGATACCGTTCTGCCTGACGATTAAAGGTCGTAGGCTACATCCAACTCTTGACCCAATGCCTTGAGGTCATCGGCCACCTTTGGGTTGAGCGGCACGCCTTCGCGCAGGCATCGCTCGGTTGCTTCATACTCCTTTTCGCCGTGGATGTAAATGCGCTCCTTGCCTTCAGCCTTGGGGGCATCTTTGAGCCTGCGCTGCAAATCATCCATCGCCGCCTTGAATTCATCGGCCGGGCGAAAGGCATCCAGGCGCCATGCGCCGAAAAAGTGCCCCAGGTTGGCCGGCAGCGGCTTGCCATCGGCCGTCTTGGGATAGACCATGTTGGCATAGGCCGCGCCCGATAAAACTGCGCAAAAGATGTCTACCCACAGCACCAAGCCATAGCCCTTGTGGCCGCTGAACACTTCGCCTTCGCCGCCCAGCGGCAACAGGCCGCCGCCCGCGCGCTGCTTGAAATTCTCTAGCACGCGATGGGCGTCTTCTGTGCTCACGCCGCGCTCGTCGGTGGCCCAGCCCAGAGGCATAGATTTGCTCAGCCGGTCGTACACTTCTAGCTTGCCACGCGGCACGGTGCTGGTGGCCATATCCATCACAAAAGGCCGCTCTTGGCCGGCCGGGGCCGCCACGGCAATAGGATTAGTGCCCATCATGGCATTGCGCCCAAAGGTGGGCGCAACCAACACATCGGCATTGGTCATTGAAATGCCAATGCAATCGTGCTCCAGCGCCATCATGGCATAATAGCCTGCAATGCCATAATGGTTCGAATTGCGCACCGTCACAAAGCCCGCACCAACCGTTTTGGCTTTCTCAATCGCCTTGTTCATTGCAGCGTAGGCAACCGGCTGGCCCAGGCCGGCCCCCGCGTCAATGGTGGCCGTGGCGGGCGTCTCGACGACTGTTTTGACCTGAGGATGGGCCAGCATAATGCCGCTTCGCAGCCCATCAACATACCTGCGGAGGCGAGCCACGCCGTGACTGGGAATGCCGCGCAAGTCGGCGGTTACCAGCACATCTGTTGTGATTTTTGCGTCTTGTTCAGGGACATTTAACTTGAGGAAAATTTTCACGCAGAAATTCTTGAGGGCTTTTGCTTGAACGTTCACTTGTTCGCCTGCCATTGTTATCCTCCACTAGATTTTTGTTGCAAATTAGTTATAGCACAAGTCTCAAGCCGAGACTAGTGTGCTGCCAAGATTACACCTTCGCTTACACCATCTTTAATCAGTTGTGCTACCCTGCGGTGAAAAAACGCGTACCCCCCAACCCCACCCATTCCCTGAACGGCGATGCTCTGGAACTTGAGCGGGTGGGCCGGCTGGTCGCTACGAACAATTATATTCCACCTTGCCCGAAAAGAAAAACGGGGTGCGCAGCCTTAGTTGTTCGAGAATCCCCTTGCCAGCCCAAGTGATTTTTCGCTTGCTACTAGAATTTCGCTGGGCAAAGTCGCCACCAGCCCACGCAGCCGATGCGTGTAGAGCTTGCGCACGGGTCGCAGTAGTAGCCGCTCTGTCCAGGCTGGCTTACGAGCGAGCAGAACGTCAGTCGTTTCGATCCACCCTGGCCCGACTGGCAGGGCAGGCAGGACGGCAGTAGCCGTGATACGAACACAGGCGCGGCCGTAGGTGATGGTGTTTTCTAGCTGCTCTGTTGCATAAACGTGAAGCGATGCTTGCTTTACAAACTGTCCTATGATATATTGACATAATGGAATTTAATCATTTGCTCACCCTGTTTGAGGATACCACTGTCTTTGAGAGCACCTTACTCCTGGCCGGGGATATCAAGCCGGAGAAAGCCCCTTAGGAGAAAACATGATCTTGCGCCGCCTCACCCTTATTCTGCTGGTTCTGTATGCCCTGGTGACTGTCTATTCCATCCTCGGCCAGCCGCTGGGCCCCATCCCTGCCAACACCTTTCCGCTGGTTGGCTTCGCCTTTGCCCTTCTACACGCCGGGCAGCGCGAAGGCTGGGGAGGCGCCCTGCGCCTGCTGGCGCTGGTCTTTGGTGTCAGCCTGCTCTTTGAGAGTGTCGGCGTGGCAACGGGCTGGGTGTACGGTCCCTACCACTACACCGATAAACTCGGTCCCAAGTTCCTGGGGCTGGTGCCCTACATGATCCCGGTGGCCTGGTTCATGATGAGCTACCCGTCCTTTGTCATTGCCGAATGGCTGGTGCACTCTGATGGCAACCCTTCCAAGGCAGGGCAATGGCAAAGGATCCTGGCCGTGGCGGCAGTAGGCGGGCTGATCATGACCGCCTGGGATCTGATCATGGATCCCATCATGGTGGCAAACGGGAACTGGGTCTGGGATACGGACGGGGCCTACTTTGGTATCCCGCTGCATAACTTTTTGGGCTGGTGGCTGACGGTCTTTACCACCTATGCTTTGTACCTGCTCACCCAGGGAAAGCCAGGCAAAGCGCCCGAAGCCGGTTTCGACCGGCTGGCGCTGTTTGGTTACCTGGTGACCGCCCTGGGGACCATCGTTGGCTCGCTGCTTGGGGGCGCTGGCAACCTGGCCCTGATTGGGTTCTCCGCGATGATGCCGTGGGCTATCATGGGGTGGATAAAGTTATCCACAAAAGTCGAGACAAGTGACGGCGCTCATTGATGGCAATGCATAACATCATTTTGCAACCCCTACCCTCCCGCAAGTTTATAACTTACGGGAGGATAGTTTAGGGCTGTGAGCGTGCCAGGTAATATTCCAGGTAAAGGCGGTCGTCTGTCAAAATTGGACCTTGACCCACATAGGCTCGAATCTGGTCCGGTCCCATACCAAGCTCGGCTCTCAATGCGAATGCGCTTACCCAACTATCTGCCAGCTCTCTTTCGGCCAGCGCCAAGCGAGAAAAGCGGGCCTCCAGTTCTGTCAAATCGAGCGGCGTATCGTTGAGCTGGCCCATGACAAAAGTCCCATTTTGCCACAAGGTAGCATTGGGAAACACGCTAACAAAGGTGCGCAGCAATAGTTTATAATCTTTTTCCGACAAGCCTTTATCTATCCACTGCGCCATCATGCCGCCCGGGGCCAAGCGCTCGCGCGCCAGGCGGTAAAAATCAGCCGAGTAAAGAAAGCCGCTGTAGGCCTGGCGAGGCGGAATGATATCAGCTTCAATCACGTCAAAAGTCTCACCGGTCAACAGCAAATACTGGCGACCATCGCCCACGCTAATCTGGGCGCGTGGATTGTTGAGAATAGCATAGTTGGAAGAGGGGAACAAGGCCGCCGCTTTGACCATAGCGGGAGATAGTTCGATTACGTCCAGCCGCTCTAATGGATGAAGCATGGCAGCGCCGGCCGTGCTGCCGCTGCCCAATCCCACAATCAACATGCGGCGGGGATTGGGGTGCACCAACAAGGGCAGGTGAGCCAACTGGCGATGCAGGCGCAGCATTTCGGGCTTGTCATTGGATTGATGCCGGCCATTCAGATAGACGGCCTTGACGCCCCCGGTTTCCGTCACGGTCACGGTTCCCTCAACGCCTTCGACATTAAACAGAACGGCCTGTCCTGGAAAGCGACTGCCAAAAACTCGCCCTAGGAGCCAAGCCGGCTGAATAACCAGCAGCGCCGTCAGAAGCAACACTGGCACGCCCCCCAAGACAAACCCACGGCGGGCAGGCGTCAGCCACAACCAAAGCAGACCCACACCCGCGCTTGCCAACGCCAGCGCCATCAATGCGCCCTGGCTACCCAAACCAGGCAACAGCACAAAGCCCATCACCAGCGAACCGCACACGCCGCCAAGCAAATTTGCGGCATACAACTCACCCAAGCCGCGCCCCGATTGGTCCACCGCCGTAGCATAGACCTTTAGCCCCAGCGGCACCACGGCCCCCAGTAAAGCATTGGGCACAAACAAGCCCAGGCCAATCATCACCCAGGTCTGCTGAGAAAAAGACATATAGGCCAGCAGCCAGCCACCCACCAACATGGTCACAAGCGTGCTGACCCCCACCAGCACTTCCAGCCAGCCCAGCCAGGCCATTGGCTGGCGCATCCGGTCGGCCAGGGGCACCAGCACCCAACTGCCCACGCCAATGCCCAACAGAACCGCCGAAAGCATCAGGGCAAAAGCATAGACTGTGCCCGAGCCTATCAACAATTCCAAGACCCGTGTCCAGGCCACCTCGTAACCCAGCGCGGCTACGCCAGAAAGGAACAAACCAGCCATCAGCGCATAACGCAACATCCGCGGCGAACGCTCGGCCGTGACGCGCCGCCCTATGGCCTCATCAGTCTTTCCCACCACAGTGGCGGGTATTGTCAGCGACAGGCCAACTGCGACCAGCCCGACGGCGATGTTGACAGCAGCCGCCACCAACGTAGTGCTGCGCAGGCCCAGCCGGCCAATCAAGATAAACGCGGTCAGCAATACCCCCACCATCCCACCGAGGGTATTGAGGGCATATAGCCAGGCCAACCCTGCCCCAAAGCGAACTTGCATGTGTTTATACGCGGTGACAATGAGCGGGAACGTGGCGCCCATTAGAGTCGTTGGAACTATGAGCAAAACGCTGACCAGAACAAAGCGGGCTGCCAGCCACAGGCTCAGGTTGCCCCCCAACGCTGCGTAAATCGAGCGATAAAACTCATCGAGCGAGCCGGTGGCGAAAGACAAGCACAACGCATACAAGCCAATGCCAATTTCCAGGCTGCCATAAGCGCGCAGACCAGGCAGCTTGCAATCGGCCAATTTGCCGCCCAGCCAGCCTCCCAGGGCCATGCCGGCAAAATAGACCGCCAGCACCATGCTCACCGCATAGGCGCTCACGCCAAAAACAAGAGCCAGCCAGCGCACCCACACCACTTGGTAAACCAAACCGCTAAAGCCGCTGAGGAAAAATAAAAGGGGAACAATTCCCCTCAACCCATAACTGGCCTCCCTCGAATTTTTGCTATTCACTCATACTACTCCATATCCACCTACTGCCCTTCGGGCATGTAAAGGAACACATAGAAATTTTTATACATGATTCTGAGCGAGTGTTCCTCTAGCCATACAAGCATCAATAAAAAATCTTGCCTGGATTCAAAACATTCAACGGGTCAAAGGCTTGCTTGATACGCCGCTGCAAAGCGATCAGCTCCGGGTCCATCACCAACGACAAAAAGGGCGCGCGTTTTGAGCCAATGCCATGCTCGCCGCTAATCGTGCCTCCAAGCTGCGCCACAGCCCGGTACAGGTCGCTCAAGATATGGGGCAATTTGGTATGCCACTCGTCCATAGAGCTTGCCGGCTTTTTGATGACCTCGACGTGAATGTTGCCGTCGCCGGCGTGGCCAAAACAGGGGATGACGACGTCATGGTGCTGCGCAAGCCGCTCCAGTTCGGGCATGAGTTTGGGAATATTGGCCATGGGCACCACCAGGTCTTCGGCGCTTTGTACCGGGCTGATGGCCTTGAGCGCCTCGAGCACATTCTGGCGCGGCTTCCACATGCGCTTTTCAAGCGCGGGTGTGTTGCCCACGTAAACATCCAATGCGCCGGCCCACATACACAGGTCAGCAATCGTCTCGCAATCACTCTGAACTTGTTCTAGCGAGCTACCATCTAGCTCTAGCAGCAGCAACGCGCCGATGTTGGGGTGTGGGGGCGCTTCGCCAACGTAATCGTAAGCGGCTTGGGTCGAGAGGCGATCCATAAACTCGACCGACGAGGGCGTGATGCGCCCTTGCGTCATCAGGCGCGGCACGGCAGCGATGGCCGTGGGCAGATCGGCAAAGGGCGCCAGCAGCACCACCCGGGCGGCCGGCAGGGGAACCAGCCGCAGAATGATCTTTGTGAAAATGCCCAGCGTCCCTTCTGAACCCACCATCAGATGCACCAGGTCGTAACCCGTCACATCCTTGACCCGCTTGCCGCCCATTTGCACAAGCTCGCCGGTGGGCAGCACCACCTCCAGGCCCAGCACATAGCGTCCCGTAACACCATACTTGATGGCGCGCCCTCCACCCGCGTTTTCGGCCACATTGCCGCCGATGAAACACATTTCTACGCTCATTGGATAGCCTGCGTAAAACAGACCGCACTCTTTGACCGCCTCGTTAATATCGTTGGTCACTACGCCCGGTTCGACCACCGCCACCATATTTTCGCGGTCAATTTCCAAAATGCGGTTCATTCGCTCTAGCGAAAGCACAATGCCCCCATACACCGGCACCGCCCCACCCGAAAGTCCCGACCCCGCCCCACGCGGCGTAACAGGCACCCGCTGGCGGTTGGCCAGTTGCATCACCTGTGAAATTTGCTCCGCGGCGTTGGGCTTGATGACGACATCGGGCATGTGGGCATATTCTTGGCCCGGGATCTCGTCGTGGGCGTAATCTTGCATGCGCTCCGGCTCGCCATAGATGACGTGCGGCTCGCCCACAATCGCGCGCAATTCGGCGACGATGGCCGGCGTGATGGGTTGGTAGCTTGAAGCCCAGTCTGTCATTATCTAGCTCCTTCTGGCTGTGGCTCTGACAAAAGGCGGCTCGACCTCCAGCGAGGTCAAGAGGCTGTAGGCGCGCGGTTTTCTGAAAGCGTTGCCCCACGCTTCGCTTTCTCGCCAGGCTCTGATCTTGTCCATCTCAAATTCCGCCAGGTAGACGCCTTTACTTTCTCCGGCCTCGATGATGAGTGGGTTGAGCGAGCGCCCATCTTTGTCAAACGCGACCGGGCTAAAAGCGGCCGAATGGCCGTTCTCTTGCGGCGCGGCGTAATTGGTCATCGCCACGCCAACCATATTTTCACAGGCGCGCGCCTTGAATTGGCCCATGCGGTTAGCCTCTATTTCGCAGGCATTGGGCGTCAAGATCAACTCGGCCCCTTTGAGCATCAGGATTCTGGCGCTTTCTGGGAACTCGCGGTCGAAGCAGATCATTGCGCCGATTTTGAGCTCGCCGTTGGCCGTGTCTAATGCGCACACATAAAAATCATCGCCAGGCGTGCAAGCATTCTCTGGCTCGTCAAAATCGCAGGTGTGAACCTTGGCATACGTCAGCGCAATGTCGCCGCGCCGGTCAATGAGCGAGACTGAATTTCGCGGAGCGCCGCTCCACTGTTCCAGGTAAGTGATGGCAATAGCCATGTCCAATTCTCTGGCAAGCGTTCTGAAATGCGTCACAAAATCGTCCCCCTGGCTAATGGCCTGCGCTTGCCAGATTTCGCGCGCGTTGGGTTGGGCTGGATCGTAGGACTGGTGGCCAATGTTCCACATTTCTGGAAAGAGCGCAATATCCGCGCCCAGCGCGGCGGCGCGGCGGCAAAAGGCCTCGCCCTTGGCAAGGTTGGCGGCCTGGTCGTTGCCGCAGGCGGCCATTTGAAGCAAAGCGATTTTTATTCCCATCATTCCTCCACCGCAGGGCTGGCATGGGGATGTAACTCAGCCTGCACCCTTCGACTGCGTTTCACTCCGCTCAGGATGCTGAATAGTTACATGGGGATGCCAGTCCTTCTATCTCCAATAACGTCCAAGCCTAATCTTTGTACGGCACCTCTACAACCTTGCCGGCTATGGCTTGTTCCATAGCCAAGAGCAGGCTTTTGATTTGGGGCAAGGCATCATCTAGCGAGACAATAGTATATTTATCGCTGCCACGGGGACGCAACTCTACCCCACCCTTGTCAAGCGAGCGCCGGCTGGCCGTCACCCGCAGGGGGAGGCCAATCAGATCGGCGTCGTTAAATTTCACGCCGGGGGTCTCACTGCGGTCATCATAGAGCGTTTCGATGCCCTCCGCCCACAAGGCCTTGTACAGTTGCGCCGCAGTTTCTTCGCCGCCGCTCAAGGCCACCAGGTGAACGTGGTACGGCGCTATCATAACCGGCCAAATCAGGCCCTGCTCGTCGTGACATTCTTCGGCCACGCACGCCAGCAGCCGCCCCACCCCAATGCCATACGAGCCCATAATCACCGGCTTGGTCTGGCCAGCCTGGTCCAGAAACGTGCAGCCCATCGCATCGCTGTAGCGCGTGCCCAGCTTGAAAATATTGCCCGTTTCCACGCCGCGCGAGGCGCGCAGCGCCGCCCCACAGTCTGGGCAGGCATAGCCTTCTTCGGCCACGGCGATGTCGGTCACAACGTCCGTCTTGTAATCGCGCTCATAGTTGGTATTGAGCATGTGATAGCCTTCCTGGTTGGCTCCGGCGACCAGGTTGGGCGATTGGGCGACGCTGTCATCCACAACCACCAACACATTTTTCAGCCCCAGCGGCGAAGCATAACCGGGCACGGCCCCCACATCGCGGATTTCTTCGTCGTGAGCCGGGCGCAGTTCTTTGGCTCCAACGGCGTTGACCAGCTTGGTTTCGTTGACGTCCATATCGCCGCGCACCACGGCAAACACAAACCTATCTACATCTTGCTGTTCCTCGGTGACCGTCGCCACCATAAAGACAGCCTTGGCGGTTTTTGATTTGGGAAGGCCAAGAAAATTTGCCAACTCTTCGATTGTCGTGACACCCGGCGTAGCTACTTTTTCGATGGGTCTTGGAGGCTCTTGCGCAGCTATAGGCTTTTGGAAGCGGGCCACCTGGCGATTGGCCAGATAGCCGCACCTATCGCACATGATGAGCGTATCTTCGCCGATGGGCGCCAGGTACATAAATTCGTGGGCCAGCTTGCCGCCCATCATCCCCACATCAGATTTAACGGCCACCACCGGCAAGCCGCAGCGGTGAAAGATGTTGAAATAGGCCTGGTAGTGGGCGCGATATTGCTTATCTAGCCCTTCCCAATCGGCATCCAGGCTATAGCTGTCTTTCATCGTAAATTCGCGCACACGGATCAGCCCGGCGCGCGGGCGGGGGTCATCACGCCACTTGGTCTGGATATGATAGATCAGGCGCGGCAACTGTTTGTAAGATTGCACCTCCCTGCGCACCAGATCGGCCACCACTTCTTCGTGGGTCATGGCCAGCACCATGTCGTGGTCATTCTTGTCTTTAAAGCGCCCCATCTCAGAGCCAATCTGGTACCAGCGCTGCGTTTCTTTCCAAACGTCTGCCGGGTGAATGACAGGCATTGTGATTTCTTGCCCACCGATGGCATCCATTTCCTGCCGGATAATATTCTCGATCTTGGTCATCGAGCGCCGGGCCAGGTGCAGATAGCTAAAAATGCCCGCCCCCAGTTGGCGGATAAACCCCGCCCGCACCAGCAGTTGGTGGCTGGCGATTTCCGCCTCGGCCGGCACCTGCCGAAGCGTCTGACCAAACAATTGACTCATTCGCATTTGGAATTCCCTCCACGTATTTTGGAAATAGTCACAAGCAGCCACACCCAACTGTGAACGTTTCTGGCATTATACCACCTTCAATCCGAATCCAGATTTCAAACCATCCAAGCACAAAAATTGCGGGGTATAGTATAATATTTTGTTATGAACAAGTTTCCTGTCACCGAACTGGCCGATCAGGTAGCTCAAATCTTGCGCAGCAAAGCTTGGGCCAACGTAAAGATCGAGCGTAGCACACCAGACCAGTGTATTCTCCACATTGAAACAGCCAATGGGCAAAAGCATGTCGCAATCGTCATTCGAGCTAATCAGCCTGTTGGTGTATCCACAGCGCAGGCGCTTTATGAACTGGTCAAGCAAACTAACACCCAAAGAGGATTTTTATTCACCGATGGGACATTTGAGGCCAAAGCAGTTAACTGGGCGCAAGGCAAACCCCTGGATTTGATAGATGGGAATAGTTTGAATCGTCTGGGGAGAACGCCTGCAAAACAAAAGGCGGTTAAAAAACCGAGCAAGCTAAAAGTTTTGGTCGGCATTGGAACAGCCTGGAGCATTATTTACCCTATCTTGTTTGTTGCCACTTTATTTCTAATGATGCCAGGGTTAATGATGCTAGGGAGCACGGCAAATCCACCCTCCCTCGCCGCACTTTCCTCTGCGTTTTTCTCTATACATCTTCTGACGGCTGTTGTGTACCTTGTGTTGATCGTGTTTTATCTAATCCACATTATCAAGAACACGCTAGCCTCAATGGTTGCCCGCATTTTGTTGGGTGTTGGCATGTTCTTTATGCCATACATTGCCATGCCAATCTACTACTACCTATACTTTTGGCGAGCCACCCCACCCAAGTGGGCGGTTGCTCAGAATTTGGGCCAAGACCCTGCAGGGCAAAATCGCTCAAACAAAATAGTTGCCGGTGTAATTGCGCTGACGTTCATTGTGACGATTGTGTTGCCGATCGTGTTTATGATTCCAACTCTCTTGACCATGTCACAGGTCTTTAAAGAACCTACCGCTCCGGTCTACACAAACCTGCCTATCTATAGTCAAGGCGAGCTGCCGTTTTACCAAGCCTCTGAATCCACTGCATTCACCCCCATCAATACATTCAAAGACGTTTTTTTGTGGAGTAACGACAAGGACCTCCCCATCGTCATTATTGGCGACAAGGCATTCCTGGCCGGTTACATTAACAAAGCAGGTGAACGGCGGATCAATGTTGACTTGGTCAGCGCCAATATTGCCACCGGTCAAGTCAATTGGCAAGCCGAGGCTGGCTCCAATTCTATTGCCACCGACGGCGGGCGAGTGTATGCCCAAGCTCCGGAACAATCAGGCGATGCAGTCAGCATCATTGCCTACAACATCCATACCGGCGACACCATCTGGCAAACAATGATCGAGTATCAGTACGCCATCGGTGTTGACTATTTGGCAATTACAAAGCCAAACCTGAGCGTGAAAACATATCACCGCAACAATGGCGCCTTTTATGTTATTTTGCCAGCAACGGGCAAAATCCAGACATCCATCAACAAACCTGATCCGGTGTTTATGATTGATCAAGGTTGCACCTACGAGTGGTATGGCAACGCGGTGGTAGTGACAGGCCAAAACGAATGGACAACCCGAACGGGTCCGGGGGATTACCTGGAAAGAGGCGACACTATGCCCATTGTGTGGGGCGACCTGATCTTGGTAAGGCCTATAGATGGCACAGCCAGCCCTATCCTTGCCTTGAACAAAAAGGATGGCTCGATTGTCTGGCAATCCCAACAACCTGTGGTGAGCAACATTGCGGTTGATGGCAATGTAACCTTTGTGCTAACATCCGTGGCTCAGCTAGTGGCCCTGAATACACAGACAGGTGAAATTGTGGCAACGCTGGACTTTGCGCCGCGCTTTGGTCAAGAGTATGACTTTGCCAACAACTCGCTCATTGTGGCTGCCAACAAGGGCACTGTTGGAGTTTACTTTAGGGATAAAAGCCAATTATCTTTCTTCCGTTTCGACCCCTCTACCCAATAGATAGCAAGTAAACATTCAGGTGGGTGAACTATAACCCTAGGAGCTTGTCGGAGAGGGCCGTTCGTAGTGCGCGCTTTAGCGCGCTGAAGCGCGCACTACGAGCCTACCAGCCCGCTCTCCGACAGCCTGCTAGGGACGCAAAGCATGGAAGGCAGTTACTTTTGCCCTTTGCTTGGTGTCCTCTACCTGGCGGCAGACAGGTTTGTGTCCTTCGTGGTAGAAAATCACCTCCGACTGAACAGTTACGATGCCGGTTAGATGTGAGAGCTAAAAGCTCACAAGTAAAGGCGCCGTCTGCGGCCCTTCTGGCAACACGGCGATAGTAGCATCTGGCTTGTGTTGGCGCAGCTCGGCCACCCGCGCCTCGATTGAGCGGCACGGAATCACCAACGCCCGCCGCAGTTCTTCATCGGTGAGCTTGTCCGCATAAACGTGCACGTTTGCCTTGAGCTGGATTTGGGCCTGGACTTGCGCCTCCCACTGGTCGTGGCAGCGAAAGCCCGGCGACATTACCCTCTCTAGCAACGCGCGAGGCGAATCGGCTTCCCACAATAGCCGTTTGTATTCGCCATGAACAGGGATGCCATCCCAACATTCCGCCGCGATGATGATATCGCCGCCCGCTTTCACAATTTGCGCCGCCGCCGACATGCCCTTGACCGCCTGGTATAGATTGAGATCGAGCGGATAGCCGCTGTTGGTGGTGATGACGATATCAAAAGGCTCCGACACTGGCTGCACAGCCGTCTTGCGCGCGTAATCTGCCCCGGCGCGGTGCGCTTGCAACAACTCACCGGCAAAGACGCCCGTGATACGGCGCTCTCGGTTCAGCGTGACATTGAGCATAAAAGTGGGCCGGGTGCTTTGGGCAACAGCCAGCATCTCTTCCCAGATGGGGTTTCCCTCCGTCACCGCCCAGGTGGCCTTGGGGTGGGCGATCATTGCCGCGCCGTGATTATCCATAATGGCTTCAATATCGGCCAGGCCCGGAAAGACAGCCTTGGGGCCGCCGCTGAAACCCGCAAAAAAGTGCGGCTCGATAAAGCCGGTGAGGATGCGAAGCGAAGCTTGCATATAGGCGCAATTGACGCGCACCGGACGGCCCGCGTGATTGGTGGCAACCTCGACCAGATTGTCGCCATCCCATGCGTTGTGCTGCACAATGCGATAGCGCCCCGCAATTTCGCTGCCCAGCAATCGCCGCAGCTCGTCATCGGTCTGGGGACGATGCGTGCCCAGCGCGTTGATCAGCGTCACCTGGCTGGCAGGCACACCCGCCGCTGCTAACTCGGCCAGCAATGGCGGCAGGGCGCGGTCATTGGGCATGGGCC
>JBGSMF010000425.1:0-4080 GCA_041740315.1 Thermoflexales bacterium | reverse complement strand
GCCGGCCTGGCATGGCGCGGACACGCTCGGCTATGTGGCGGCCGACGCCGGCGATGGGCGGGACGGCGGCGATGGCGGGAACGCCTGTGGCATCTGCACCAACACCGCTATCCGCATCGAGAACAATATCGTCCACAACGTTGTGGGCGGAATGGCCGCCAACGGCGGAGATGGCGGCAAAGCTAACGGCGGCGTGGCGTCTGGAGGGCCTAACACAGCCAACGGCGGCGACGGCGGCGAGGGCGGCAATGGCGGCTCGGGCTGGGGCATCTATGCCGATGGTGTTAACCCGGAAATTGTCGCCAACACTGTCGTGGATATGGCGCTGGGCAACGCTGGGGAGGGCGGAACCGGTGGCATCAGCCTGACCGGTGGTGGGATTGCTGGCAGTGATGGTGATGACGGCATTCCCGGCCGCGCCGACGGCATCTTTATGGACAATGGCGCGCGTCCCGCGGTGGTCAACAACATCGTGGCGCAAATGACCGGCAATCCCGGTTTTGGCATCAGCTCACGCACGGCGCAGAGCGGCCTGACGCTGGGTTACAATTTGGTGTGGAACTGGGGTCTGGACAACTATAACAATGTGAGCGGCGGCAGGGGTGGCATAGAAGCCGACCCCGCCTTTGCCGATTACGCCGGCGATGATTTTTACCCGAGCCCTGCATCTCCGGCGGTTGATCACGGCGGCGGCGCGTTGCTGCCGTTGGATGACCGCGACGCGACGCCCCGGCCGCAAGGCAGCGCCGCCGACATTGGCGCTTATGAATATCTGTCCGGCGGCGGCGATTTTGTACTCACAACCACCGCCGGCGCGTGGGATGCGCCCGATGGGCAGCTTGGTTTGGCGTGGGGCAGTGGCGTGGTCGGATTGCCCGTCACTGTGACCTATGCGCCGCGCGGCTTGCTGCATCCGGCCTATCCACTGCTGTTTGGCGCTGTGGGCTTTACGCTCGATCCGGCCACGCCCGCCGGCCTGGACAAGCCCATCACGCTGGTGGTGGCGTATGACGAAGCGCAATTGCCGGCCAATCTGGACGAGCAGAATCTGGAACTGTACTACTGGGATGGCAGCGGTAAATGGCTGGCGCTGACGGCTACTGCTCGCGATCCTGACGCAAACACACTCAGTGTGCAAACAAATTCCCTGGGTAAATTTGCGTTGTTAGGGACGGTAACGAGTGGGCACAAGCTCTATCTACCGCTTGTCGCGCGCCAATAGCGTCGCGGATTTTTCAAAACGGTGGGAGCGGCCTGCTTTGCCAAATCATCCGGCCGAGTGGCGTTTTGTCCTGGAAAATCCAAACACGCGCCAAAAGCGCGGTTTCGGTAGCATGGAAGGGGTGTTGGCTTTTTTGCGGGCGCAGATGGACGCAGATCAGCAAGAGAATGTGGGGAGATGTGATGTGTGATAGGTGATGCGTGATTCATGTTGGGCGGCCCATTCCGGCAAAGGAGAAACCAAGCAATGCACAGAAAACATTATCGTTTGATTGCATCTGGACTAGTACTTGCGGCGTTTGTATCAAGTGTGTTCCCCGGTCTCTCGCAGGCAAAACCGGTCGGTTCGGCCTCGTTCGACCCAACCGCACTTGACCTGGTGGGGCAGCTTGGCGGCATTACCTGGGCCATTGCCGCGCAGGGCAACTATGCCTACGTCGGCATTGGCCCACGCCTGGTCGTGTTCGACATCAGCGATCCGGTGAATCCCCGCCCGGTGGGCCAAGGCCCTATCTTGCCCCATCTGGTGTACAAAGTGGCCGTCGCGGGCGACTATGCCTACGTTACCGACGAGAATGATCTGTATATCATAGATGTGCGTGACCCGGCCCATCCGGTCACGGTGGGGAAAGTCGTGACGCCCGGCTATGCGCGCGCCGTGGCGGTGAAAGGCGCACACGTTTACATCGGCGATGGCTATGACGTGCGCGTATTCAACGCCAGCGACCCGACCAACCCCGTAGAGGTCGGTATGCTGACGCCAACCCCGGCGGATGCGACGCGGGCTATCGCCATTGTGGGAGAGTACGCCTACGCCGTCGGCTGGGTCGGCGGGCTGCACGTCATCCACATCGCCGACCCTGCCCACCCTGTGCAAGTGGGCAACTATGACACCCCCGGGTTCGCAGTCGCCGTGGCCGCAGCGGGAGATTACGTCTACATCGCCGATACGGATTTACTGGTGGTCAATGTTAGCGACCCGGCGCATCCAACACCGGTGGGGAGTTACACCATACCGGGCAGCACGGCCCGCAGCGTGGCCGTCTCTGGCAACTATGCCTATGTGGGCGGCTACAGCCCAATGGGCTGTTCGCTCACTGTGGTCAATATCAGCAATCCGGCCAATCCCACCGAAACAGGCTATGTAGATGTGCCAGGATCTCCCGTGGGCGTGGTTGTGAGCGGCAGCCATGTCTTCGTGGCCGATGATTCAGAATTGCTGGCCATCAACGCGGCGAATCCGGCGCAGCCCACGTTGGCAGCGCTTTACCAAAAGACCCCCTTGGCCAGCGGGGTGGCCACGGACGGCGATTACGTTTATGTAGCTGACGATTACTACGGCCTGCGGGTCATCCACGCCGCCGAGCCCGCCGCGCTGACCGAGGTGGGGTTCTACGACTCGCCGGGCAACGCGCTGGATGTGGTCGCGCGGGGCAACTATGCTTACCTGGCCAACCACAACGCCGGCTTGCGTATCCTTGATGTGAGCAATCCGGCCAGCCCGGTCGAGGTGGGCGCTTACGATTCCGATACAGCCGAGGCCAACTCGCTGGCGCTGGCCGGAAATTACGCCTACATTGCCGATTACAATCACAACGCGCTGCGCATTGTGGATGTGAGCAATCCGGCGCAGCCTGCGCCGGTGGGGCTGTATACGGCGCCTTTCCCGGTCTCAGCGGTCGCGGTCAGCGAGACTTGGCTCAATGGGCGGCGCTATGCGTACATCTCCGAATACGAACAGAAATCCATCGGCTCGAATGGTTATTTGCGGGTATTGGATGTCACCGATCCGGCGCAGCCGAACAGCGTGGGGGTGTTGCAAAACGTTAACAGCGGCGCCGGTGATCTGGCGCTCGTAGACACGCCTGGCGGCGCGCGCTACGTTTACCAGACTACCGGCTATGCGCTGCTCGTCATCAACGTGACCGATCCGGCCAACCCGACGCTGGCGGTGAATATCCCCGGCAACTATAACGGCTATCAAGGCGGCTACACGGGCGTTGCCATCAACGGCGACCGCGCTTATTTTGCTTATGGGGACGGCGGGCTGACGGTATGGGACATCAGCGATCCCGATCCCCTCAATATGGCGCAGATCGTCGTAGCCGATACCCCAGTGAATGCGCGTGACATCGCGTTACGCGACGACGCCGTCTTTATCGCCGATTGGACCGGCGGACTGGTAGCCTTTGCGGAAGCCGAGTTGCGCGCTGCTCCTCCATCCGTTTTCTGGTTGGTAAAAGTAGACGGGGCTGATCCTGTTCCCCAAACCGTGCAATTGACCAGCACTGGCCGGCCCATTACCTGGACGGCGACGATCAGCCCGACGGTGGGCTGGCTGGCTACAACGCCGGTCACTGACACAACGACATCGGCCATCACCGTCACCGCACATATCACCGGCCTGAGCGTTGGGCGCTATACGACAACGATGACATTGGCCGGGGGGCGCAACGACGTGGCTGTTCCAGTCACCCTCATTGTGGCGCCAGATGTGTACGTTGTGCATCTGCCGTTGGTGACGCGCCCTTGAGCGGCGCAACGCTGCCAGCCGATGATCGCAACCGAACTTTCCGCCCCCAGGGCGGCGCAACCGATATCGGCGCTTACAAATACCTGCCATCGCGTTGCATTACGACACCGGCCGCGACGTGTACACCGCCACCGCCATCCTGACGACCGGCCTGCCCACGCAGGGCATCCTCGCCGCCCGCGCCGTCAATACCCAAACGCACAGCGTCGAGGCATGGCTGCCTTTCAACATCACCCCAGTCGAACACGATCAACACAGCACGGTGTGGTCGGGCGACGGGCTGGCCGAGCTCTACCTGCCGCCGGGGACGCTGGCGGCGGATGGGC
>JBGSMF010000424.1:0-7041 GCA_041740315.1 Thermoflexales bacterium | reverse complement strand
TTGGCTCTTTGGGATTTCGCGTGGTAGACCTAACCCCCTGGCCCCCTTCCCTACGAGGGAAGGGGAACGTGCTCCCCCTCTCCGCTTCGGGGAGGGGTTCAGCACGGCAACTCCCAAAGAACCAATTTTACAAAGCCGAATTCTACCCCGCCCTGCCACTCTGCGCAAGCCCATAAAAAGTGGCATAGGGATGCCACTCTACTTTTGGCCAGCCGCTCAGGCTTGAGCAAGCCAGCGGCGGATCAGCTCTACCTGGAAGCAATAGCCCCCCTGCGCTGCTTCAATCAATTCGCGGCGGATAAGCGAATCTAGCGTCAGGTCAATGCCGTGGGGAAATTGCCGGCTCAATGCCGGGCGGCTGGTCACCGCACCCTCGCCCTGGGCGGCAATGAAACGCAGCACGGCCAAGCCAAGTTCGTCTACCTGATTGCGCTGAACATCGGCAAAGAAAAAGCTGCCATGCCCCATCGCCTCTGGCACTGCCGCTTCCACATCGGCCAGGCTGGCCAGGCGACGAACGGCAGGCGCTTGCTCGTTCTTGAGCGCCACGATTTCGGCGCACAACAACTGCACCAGGAAAGGATGCCCTCGCGTGATTTCTAGAACACGCCGGCCGGCAAGCGTTTCGTAGCGCAGCGCAAAGCCCTTTACCGGCCGCTCGATGAGCTGGCGCGCCTCATCTTCTTTGAGATAGCCAATGTGCACCACTTGCACGTTGATAAGATAACTGGCCCACCGTTGCAATTCATCCAGCGTGTGCGAGCCGGCCAACAGCACCTTGAAGCGAGGCCGGTGTTGGATCAGATGGCGCAGCATGCTCAAGACTGCTTCTTCGTCAAAGCGTTCCCTGGCAATGGCGCTTTCCAGGGCCTCGAATTCGTCCAGCGCCAGCAGCGCCGTGCGTTGCCCCAGCGCAGCCTCGACCTCGTCCAGCCACTCGTCAAAGCGCGTAAAGGGATCGCTCGCCAGGAACTGGCGCGACAACGCCGGCAGGCTCAAATCACGTTGTCGCCGCGCCGAATCGGCCATGCCGCGCGCAATGTTGTACAGCAGCCCGGCATGGTCGCTGGCTTGCGAAGCGGGGCCTTGCAAATCTACAAAGAGCGGCGCCAGGGTGCTGGGCAGCAAGCGCCCCATATTGTTGAGCAGCGAGGTCTTGCCCATGCGCCGCTGGCCATACAGCAGCAGCGGTGGGCAGCTTTTATCGAGCAACACCTGCTCGATGCGGGTGCAGACATCGTTGCGCCCCACAAAGATTTCTTGCTGCTCGGTGAGCGGCACACCAATAATATAGGGGTTGGCAATCTCTTGGCGCAGCTCGGCTTCCTCGGCCAGGCGGCGGGCGTGGCTAGATACGCGCTGCCGCCAATGCTCTGCAATGGGATGAAAGCGGGCGGCGTAACGCTCGCTGCTGCGGGTCAATTCTCGCACCAGGCCGTCCAGGCGATCCTCAACTGCGCTGAGGGCCAGGCGTTGATTGTAGGCGCTTTCTTGGCGCAGGGCGGCTTCTGCATCTTGGCTGACACGGCTAAAGCTGCGCAGCAGCGCGCTGGCGGGGCCTTCCAACTCGCCGGCCGCCAGCTCACGGTGAGCCTGGGCTATCGCCTCCACCTCCACACAGCGCTCCAAGCGGCGCGCATCCAATTCAATTTGGGCAGCCTGGGCCGCCCACCGCTGTCGCCTGGTTGCCAAATAATCCATTGCCGCCTGCCCCTCGGTTGGATTGCGCTCCATCACCAACACAAGATGCTCATCCAACCCCCACAAGGGCAAGTACTGGTGCTCGTCCCAAAACGCCGAGTTCCAGCGCAACAGGCAGCGCCCGCCCGCTGCGCGCCGCCCATCGGCGCGCAGAAGCAGCATGTTCCACACCGCCAAAAAAGGGTAAGATAGGATTGGCCGCCACCATGCCAGCGCCAGCCCAAAGAAAATGCCGGTCACCCCAAGCAAGAGGGTAGACCAGAGCAAAACCGAGCCTTTCCAGGCAATCACCAGCGCCAGCCAACCTCCGCCGCTGCCCAGGGTCCCGGCTATTGCGCCGGCCCACGGCCCGGCCAAGCGCTCGGTGAGCACATACATCAGCGCAAAAAAGACGCTGGTGAGCAAGCCCAGCGATGCGCCGGCTGCCGCGCCAAACACGACGCCAGAAGACATGCCAAACATTGCGCCATAGGTCAGGCCAAAAATCAAGCTGCCACCCAGGCCGGTCACCAATCCAAGCTTCCAACGGCGAGTGCGCAATCCGCACGCCAGGCCGACAACAATGCCCCCCGCTGCGCTAAGCACAACCATGATCGCCGCGTTGCTCACCACCGCGCCGATTGGATCGTGCAGCCAGCCATAAGTGCGGGCAAATTCCAGGCCCAGACTGATGCCATAGAACAAGCTGCCCAATACCACGCCAAACACGCCCGCGCCGGTCAAAACACCCGCAATCACGCCGCCGGCTTGCCTGGCAAAGGAATAAGAGGTCTTGACGCCGGCCACCCCTCTGGCCACGCCGCCGGCAACACCCACCACCATGCCAAGCATTATACCCACCACAATGCCCGGTTCTATTCCCAGCGCCACACTGAGCGCAGCGCCAAAAGCCACTCCCACAGTCACCCCCAGCGCCACACTGCCGGCCACGCCGGCCGCCAGGCTAAACACCACCGCAAACACCAGGCTAAAAGCCAGTCCAAAAGCCAGATCGCCTCTGGGAGTCCTCAGGCTCATCATAATCAGGCTGATGGGCAAACCCACCAAAATCGGCAAGACGAGATGCTCTTGTATCAGCAAACGGCGCAAGGCGGGGTTACGCCACTGCGCCCGGCGCAATTCGGCCAGACAAAAATCGGGGCGCAGGCTCAGGTCAATGCCGGTCACAAAGTTGCGCCAGGCTGAAGGATGAAAAAAGAGCCAGAACAGCAAATGCAGGCTGCCCAAAATCAGGTTTGGGTGCAACTCGGGCGCATCGGTATAGATATTCGAACGATTGGGGGGGTGGGTTAGAGTCATTGTTATTCGCCAGGCTGTAACAGGTGTCGAAAAGGCGCAATCTGGCCCAGCGATTCTTGGCGCCAGTCTTCACCGGCCTCGCCGCTTTCCAACGCCATAAAGCGTTCTCGGCATAGAATCTGCAGCAAGATGGGCCAGCGCCCACTGTTAGCCAGTATCCATTCGATATCGGCGGCGGCAAAAGCAAGAGGCGAGCCGGCAATCAACTCGCGGGCTTCCGGCTCGGTCAGCGGCCCCAACTGGGCTGTGTAGCCAAAGATATTAAAGAACGGCGAGCCAATGTTGCTGTGGCGGGCCAACGAATCGGGAGAGGTGTGGGCGGCCAGCACAAAAGCCAGGTTGCCTTTTACCTGGTTTGAGGCCAGCGAGCGCAGGCTTTCCCAAAAAGCATTATCCAGCTCGGCATAGCGCTGCAGGGCCACATCAATCTCGTCGAACAAAATCACCGCTGGCGCGCGCAAGTTGCGACCCACCACCTCCATAAAACCATCCAGATCACACGGCTGCGGCACGGGCAGGTTCAGCCCTGTCAGCAAGTGGCGCAACAACTCGGCCCGGCGGCCCATCCGCGCATCTTGAAAATCTACCAGCACCCAGCTATACCCTTGCGGGTCGGCCAGCCAATCGCTGCGCTGGCCGGGGCGCAGTTGAGCAGGCAAGGCCGCCAGGATGCTTTTCAAATACCACAGCAGCGAAGTCTTGCCGCTGCGCCGCGGCCCGATGATGGCCGCATTCTGCAAAGGCGTGTGCTTCCACAAATTAAACAGCCGCTTCAATTCTCGCTCGCGCCCAAAGAATTGCTTTGGGTGAAGAATGGGCGGCCCGACGATAAAGGGCGGCAACTCGGCCAGAACGCTTGTCCTGATTTGGCGAGGTGGGGCGATGCGCCGCAGTTTGAGGGCCACCGCCGCTCCCAAAAAGGCAAGCTGCTTGGGCAAAGGCGCGCAGGGGGCGCTATCCAGGTTTTTGAACTTGAGCGCCCCCAGCAGGTAAAGCGTCAGGCCTTGGTAATATTCGCCCCAGTCGCCGGCGTCGAACAGGCACTCGCGCGCCATCTTGCGAACGGCGGCCAGCATGACAAAGGGCTTGCGCAAGGCCAGTTCAAGCCGCCCGGCCAGCGCGATAGGGTCTATAGGACCGCCCGCATCTTGCAGCCTATGCAAGCGATCGTACAAGGTGTAAATTGCCTGCATGGGCAAGCGGGCCTGCGTTAAAAGCTCTGGCAGCAGCCAGGTGACAATGCCCGTTTCCAGGCGCAGCAAATCGTGCAAAACGTGATCGCGGCGCGCCAGCGCAAAATCAATCAGGTGCACATCGCGCGCGTCGGCATCTACCAAAATATTGGCCAGGTTCAAGTCGCCGTGAATACGGGCCACGCGCACATGGCGAGACTCGGCCAGGACCTCTGGCAAGCTATCCAATGGATTGGGCAGCGCAAGCGAATCGCCTAGCAACTTGCTTTGGGCTGGCGGGGCACAGGCCAGCAACAAATCGCGGCGAGTGGCTGTCACCACACCCTCAACAGCATCGAGCGTATCGCCCACCTGAAAAACTGATACATCTTCAACCGGCTGCAATCGCACGCGGTACGAAGCCATTGGGCACGCCGAATCCAGCGCGGGCACATTAAGCGTCACAGCCTTTTGAGCCGCATCTACCTCGGTGACATACCAGCCTTCCAAGCGCACGTGGCTGCCCTGCCCCACCGAGTGATCAATCAGAGTGTTTTTTGCAGAATTGAGAACCGGCTTGAGCAGACAAGGCCGGCACCCCGGCGGCGTTGACGCGGGCCGAATCAATAAATTGACAGGCAGCAAAGGGTCATAACTGGCGCTCATATCAAAGTGAAGGCAAGCATCACTAAAGCGCCACAGCAGCCCCATACGTTTGAACAGCCGTTTTTCCAACACGTGCAAAATTTCTTCCACGCTGGCGCGGCGGCAAAAAGCCATGAGGCTTTCAATCTCGAATATTCCACTGCCGACCAGATAGTAGCACAACCCGCCCCAGCCCATCAGGTCGCCTGGGCCCGCCGGCAAGATCGGCTCGCTGCGAATCTCGGCCGCGCCGGGCAATCTATTGTAGATACATTCCTGGTAGGCCAGGTACTCTTGTTTAATGAGACTTGCCGGGGCCAGCTTGACCGCCACGGGCAAGGCCGGCGTATCGGCAATGGGATGGACCAGCAACACCCGGCTGCCGCTAAAGCCGCTACCCAATTCTGCTTTTACAATGACCCGCTGGTAGCCAGGGAACAACTGCTTCAGCAGAATTTGGGCGGCTGCCGGCAAAGACAAAGCGGCGGGGTTTTCAATTCGCGGCTCTGCAGAAACGCTCATGCCGGGCGGCCTTCTGGAAAGAATTGATAACCTCCCTCTGGTTGCCCGCGCCAGGTGACGATGTAACAGGGCCGGGCAGGGTCAGGCTCGATCTTTTTGCGCAGCTCTCGCACCACCTGGTACAGACTCTCGTCGGCTACGCCTTGCCGGCGCAGCTCATCGGGCCAGGTATTGACAATGAGATCGGTCTTGGCATGGCGCGCTCTGGGGAACCTGGTCAAGAATTGCAGCACGGCTCGCTCCAAGGGTGATAGCCCCCCCAGCAGCGATTGGCCCTGGTACAATTCGCCGCTCTTTTCATCCAGCCAAATTTTGCCGCCGCCGCGCCCGCCCACCTGGGCCACGTAAGCGGCAAACAATTCGCCAACAATCTGCCAGCCACTATCGGTCTGCCGGCAAAGCTGCTTGTCGGCCAGGCGATTGAGCGCATGGTCAAGGTGCGCGCCGCCTTGAGGCCATGTGTGGATGTGGGCCAACGCGTGCTGCTCTTCTTGGGTCAGCCCGGCCCACAGTTCTTGCAAGCGGGCTTGGATGCCGCGCTCGGCCAACAGCATAGCAGCCCATTCTGCCGGGGCAAGCCCAGCAGGCGCGCTTTGCCGCCAATGGCAAGCCGCCTTGAGCAAAGCCGGATAAGCGCCCGTCAGCGCCAGCAAGTGAACAATCTCTGCTTCACTGATAGGATGGGGAACGGCGCGCGTTTCCTCGGCAATCAACCGCCGGGCATCTACCTCGTCCATCGCCCCCACCCAACAAACGTGGGTATCCAAAATCTCGTACATCTCGCCCAGGTCGGCCGGGTCGAGCAAAAAGGCCATCTCTTGGCGCGTGCCCACAATGTAGCACAGTGTATCCTTAAAGCTGTCGCGCAGGCCGCGCAGCGTATCTAGAAATTTTGGCGTGAGCGCCTGGCAAAACTTGTCAAAGCGATCCAGCACCAGCACCACCCGCGTGCGTCTGGCCTGGCACTGAAAGAGCAACTCGCGCAGCGCGCTCTGAACCAAAAATGAATCTCGCGCGGCGCGATTTTCCATATAGAGATCGTTAATGCTCTGCTGCAGGGCTTGCTCAAAATGCCGGCGGGCTTCATAGAACGAGCGCAAAATCACCCGGTAAAAAGTAGAAGGGGTGTTGGCCGGCAAGTCGTTCAGGTCAACCTGAACCAGCACCACGGGGCCGTCGCCAGGCTCCAGGTAGGCCTGCAGCGCCTCTGGCCGGTGGCACACAAAGCCCAGCAGGTTCGACTTGCCCGCCCCGCCCAGCCCCACCACCGAGCCGCTCACCCCGGCCCGAATCCAACCCGCCAAAATCCTCATCTCTCTGGCGCGGTAGGCCAGTGGATACGCTTCCCAAGACCGCTCAAATGCCATACTGTCACTGCCTTTCCCTGCCCTCCCGCAGATTTAAGCAACCTGCGGGAGGGTGAATCATCACTGGAATTATATACTTGTCTATCAAAGTGCGCCAACCCACTCGACCCCAGTTTCCAAATTGCCCGTCACCTAGCAGGTGACGGGCAATTCACCACAAACTGGAGACTCAGCCAACGCTCAGGGATTGCTCAGGACTGGAAAGAGAAATTGTAGTATTGTTAGCTAGTAACTGCTCAGCCCTATCCTTCGACTGCACAGCGCGCACCCTGAGCGGAGCGTAGCATAGTCGAAGGAGCGCGCTGCTCCGCTCAGGATGCTGAGCAGTTACGTTA
>JBGSMF010000423.1:0-10178 GCA_041740315.1 Thermoflexales bacterium | reverse complement strand
CGTCAACTCTGCCCGCCGCCAATAATCTCGCGCCAGGCCATCTCCACCTACGTACACTTTTCCTGCTACTCCTATCGGCACCGGACGCATCTGTTCGTCTAATATGTAAACCTGCGTGTTCGCGATTGGCCGCCCGATTGGCACGCTCCCTGCGCCCCAGCCATTCTCTGGCACTTGGTAGCATGCGCTAAAGGTAGTGTTTTCGGTTGGCCCATACCCGTTGACCACCCAGCACCCGGGATGCGCTCGCTTCACTTTCTGCACATGGCCCCCAGATAGCACATCTCCCCCGGCCAACAACTGCCGCACACTCTTGAGGTTTTGCATTTGCTCATTTACTATCTGGTGGAACAAGCCGGCTGTCAGCCACAATGTACTGACCTCCTCCGCTCGCACTAGTTCTCCCAACTCTTCCAGCGATGCCACCCCAGTTGGATACACCACTAGCCGTCCCCCGTTCAGCAGGCTGCCCCATATCTCGAACGTCGAGGCGTCAAACGAGATTGGCGCAAAGTGTAGCATGATCTCTTTCTCGCTCAACGCCGCATAGTTTGTCCCTTTTACCAGCCGTGTTATCCCCCGATGGGTCACGCTCACGCCTTTGGGCCGCCCAGTTGAGCCTGACGTGTACATCACATAGGCCAGGTTTACTGCTTCGCCCCGATTGTTTAGGTTCTCTTTTGCCCCTTCTATGCTGCTGTCCATGTGGACTATCCTCGCCTCGTGTTCTGGCAGCCGCTCCGCCAACTTGGCTTTTGTCAACACTACCTGCACCTGTGTGTCATCCAGCATCATCCTCAATCGTTCTGTGGGGTAGCTTGGATCCAGTGGAACATAGGCGCCGCCAGCTTTCAGGATTCCCAGCAATCCTACTACCATCTCGACCGAACGCTCCAGGCAGATGCCAACCAACACCTCTGGGCCGACACCCGACTTTGTCAGATAGTGCGCCAGGCGGTTGGCCTGCTGGTTGAGTTCTCTGTAGCTCAGGTGGTGGTCTTTATACACCAGCGCGATGGCCTCTGGCCTTTGCTCCACCTGTTCCTCGAATAACTCGTGCACACACTTGTCACAGGGATAGTCGGTCTTGGTAGCGTTCCACTCTACCAACAATTGCTGCCGCTCGGCCTCTGTCAGCAGCGGCAAATCTGCCAGCTTTTGATCGGGATTGGCCACCACGCCTTCCAGCAAGTTGTGCAAATGCTCCACCAGTCGCGCCATCGTGGCGTGCTCAAACAGGTCGGTGTTGTATTCCAACGTTCCGCGCAATCCTTCTGGCGTGTCGTTCATGAACAGGGTCAGGTCGAACTTGGCTATCTGGCTCTCAAACTCCACTGGGCGCAAGCTCGCCCCCTCGCTTAGCTGTAGCGATGGCGCGGGCACATTCTGAAACACGAACACAACCTGGAACAAGGGCGAACGGCTGAGGTCTCGCGCGGGTTGCAGCGCATCCACCAATTGCTCAAAGGGCATGTCCTGGTGGGCATACGCTCCCAAGGTTACCTCGCGCACTTGCCTCAACAGTTCGCTAAAGGTCGGGTTGCCCCTCAGGTCGGCGCGTAACATCAGGGTGTTGACAAAAAAGCCAATGAGGTTCTCAATCTCCACTTGATTTCGATTGGCAATGGGCGAGCCAACCACAATGTCGCGCTGCCCAGTGTAGCGGCGCAACAGCGTCTGGAAAGCCGCCAGCAGCGCCATGAACAGTGTTACCCCTTCACGCTGACTCAAGGCTTGCAGCGCATTGGACAACTCCCTAGGTAAACTAAACGACTGCCGTGCTCCTCGGAAGGTCTGCGCCGCCGGGCGCGGATGATCTGTCGGCAATTCCAGGTGAGGGGGAGCGCCGCTCAACTGGCGCTTCCAATAGGCCAAGTGTGCTTCTAACCTCTCCCCTTGCAGCCATTCTCGCTGCCAGACGGCAAAATCGGCGTATTGGATGGGTAGCTCTGGCAGCTCTGCAGCTTGACCGCTCACATAGGCTCGGTAGAACTCGGCTACCTCTCGCGTCAATATCCCCATTGACCACCCATCTGTTACTATATGGTGCATATTCATGAGCAGCACGTGCTCCTCTGCATCCAAGCGGAGCAAACTCGCTCGCAGCAGCGGCCCACGCTCCAGATCAAATGGACGTTGCGCATCTTCTTGCGCCAATCGTTCTACCTCGTTGGCTCGCTCTCTCTGTAGCAATTCCTCCAGGCTCACCACTGGCATCGAAAAGACCAGCGTTGGCGCTATCATCTGTGCCGCTTGGCCGTCCATCATTCCAAAGGTCGTGCGCAGCACTTCGTGCCGCTGGATGACTTGCTTCAAGCTCCACTCCAAGGCCTCCACATCCAAACATCCCATTATGCGCGCTGGTGTCGGCTCATTGTATGATGCGCTGCCTGGCTCTAATTGATCCAGAAACCACAGCCGCTGCTGCGCATACGACAGCGGCAACTTGTCCGCTCGCCTAACACTCGCCAGGGGCAGTACACTCTCCTCTTGCCCGGCCTGCACGATCGCTTCAATGCTCATGGCTAAACTTGCTATGGTTGGTTTTTCAAGTATGGTGCGCAACGGCAGCTCTATTTGAAAGACCTGCCGCACCCGCGAAGCGACTTGGGTCGCCAGCAAGGAATGTCCACCCAACTCGAAAAAGTTGTCATGCACCCCGATCGGCTCAAAGCCCAAAAGAGCCTCCCATATTTCGATGATACGCTCTTCCGTTTTACTCGTTGGCGCTGCGTAAGGCGTCGTCAACTCTGAGCGCGAATGTTTTGCCCGCGCTTGGCAAAGCTTGTATTCTTGATCTAAAATGCTCGCCAGGGTGGCCTCGCGAGTAAACTGGAGAACTTGGCCCAAGTTTTGTGTTGATATCACGATCCGCGGCAAGTGGCATGACAGAGCGCGCATCAACACTTGACCACCTTCTTCAAAGGTGATTCCAAATCGCTCTCGCCGCTCTTTGAGAAGCATCTCAATCTGCTGGCCAAAGCCAGCCTGCCATTTCGCCCAAGCGTTCCACTGCCAGTCACACCAATTGATTGAAATTGTCAGCCGCTTGTTCCCCACCTGACTTTGGGCATAGGCATCCAAAAAAGAATTGGCCGCGCAATAGTCCGCCTGCCCCGGCCCACCGCCAGCAACCGACGCGATGGACGAGAATAAGACGAGCCAGTCCAACTCGATCCCCTGCAAGGCGCGCTCTAATGCGAGCGTGCCTGTTACCTTGGGCAACAATACTTCCGCTGCCATTTCAGGTGTCTTGAGTTGGATCAGACCCTTGCCCGGCGCGCCCGCCGCGTGAATCACACCGTGCAAGCCGCCAAAGCGCGCCACGGCTCGCTGCACTACCCCCAATATTTGCGCTTCGTCGGCTACATCGGCTGCCAGCACCTCTACCTCGCTGCCAGCCGCTTCCAATGCTTGGATTGCGCGGATTTTGCGCTTTACGCCTTCTTCGCTGTCCTCGGCCAACGCCAACCGTTCCCACTCACCGCGTGGAGGCAGGCCTGAACGACTGACCAATACCAACCTGGCTTGCGTCAGCCGCGCTAGGTGGTCTGCCAAAGCCAGACCGAGCCCACCCAACCCGCCTGTCACCATGTACACGCCGCCAGGGCGCAGCAATTGCAATCCTCCTTCGGAAACCGCTGGCACTTGCAGCGGCTCAAATGCCTCCACCCAGCGCTGATATCCCCGCAACACCACCAGTGAGTCATCTACCTCGCTCACCAATTCACCCATCAAGTTTGCCAGCAGTGCTTTGGCCTGTCCACTGTCAGGCGCGGGCAAATCTACATCAATGCACCGACAAGTCACCGATGCATACTCGAGCGGAATCACGCGGCACGGTCCCAGCAGCAGCGCTTTTTCAGGGCTGGGCTGTTCGCCAGAGGTAATGGACTGCTGCCCCGACGTAACCACCGAAATCTCGCAGGCCATTCTCTCGTCGCTGATCGCCTGAACCAGATAGATCAGGCTGTACAGCCCCAAGTCCAAACACTCTTTCAGGTAGCCCGCATCGCCCGGGCTTGCTTTTTCCACACCCACCGTCCACATGTGCACAATTCTGCTTGGCTCTAGCCCGCGCTGACGCAGCGCTTGCAAAAGCGCCGTATAGTCAGCGCGTGACTGCGGCCGCACCTCGTAGCGGTGTGGCTCCAGCTCTTGGAATGTCGCGCCGCGCTCGACAATGACTATCTTTTGTCCATGTTCTGTAAGCCAGCTTGCCACTTGCCCTGCCAACCCTCTCTGATCAGCCAATATCAGCCAGCATGTTCCGATCTCGCTGGCTCTCCCAAGCAACTGAGACAAGCGCGGCGCTGATTGCTTCCAACTAGGCACGTAGAACCAGTTTGACATCTCCAGGCGAGGCAACGTAATGTTGCCCTCGATAGATACCCCTATTTGTGCAGCAGCGACTTGCATCCCCAATTGCCCTTGGCTGGATTCCACCCAGTAACGCTGGCGTTCAAAGGGGTACGTTGGCAGTGGAATGCGGTGTCGCCGCTCTGCCTGGTAAAAGCCTGCCCAGTTGGGGTTCAGTCCATGCAGCCATAGCTTGCCTAGCGTCTCTAGCAAAAAACGCAAGTCGGATTGCTCGTCGTAGACGTAGCGCATCGTCGGCAAGATCAAAGGCATGTGCTCCTTGGCACTGGCTGGAGGTTGTGAAGAACTCGATGGCTGTCCCGTCTCTGCAGCATGGGCTTTCTCCTTTCGGTTTGCCCTCACCCTTCGTTTGGCCAAAGATCTCAACGTTTGTCCCGGCCCTACCTCCACTAAAACCCGCCTGCGGTCCGATAGCAACACAGACAGGCCATCGCCAAATCGCGCCGTCTGGCGCAGGTGACGCGCCCAGTAGGCGGGATCGGTGGCCTCGTCGCTCGTGATCCAATCGCCGGTCACATTTGACAGCCAAGGAATGCGCGGCGCATTCAGGGGGACGCTCTCCACCAAGGTCGTAAACTCGGCCACAATTGGTTCCATCATGCTTGTGTGGAATGCATGGCTGGTTTCCAGTCGGCGATAGGCAATCCCCGTGGCCGTCAGTCGCTGCTCGACTTGCGCCAGCGCCTCTGGCGGGCCGCCCAGGACGCAAGTGGTCGGGCCATTCACCACTGCCAAACACACTTGCTCGTCCAGGAAAGGCTGCGCCTCAGCCTCAGATAAGGTGACCGCCAACATGTTCCCTGCGGGCAGGCGCTGGAACATCTGGGCACGTCTGGCCACGAGCATCAACGCGTCTTGCAGAGAAAGGGTGCCGGCAATACAAGCTGCCACGTACTCACCTAGACTGTAGCCAATCAGCGCGTTGGGTGTAATGCCCCACGCCTGCAGCAGTTGGGCCAGGGCATACTCTACCACAAAGAGAGCCGGTTGTCCGATTTCATTTTGATTGAACTGTTCGACAGCCGGCGAATGGGGGCCCGACAGTCGTTGCAAGTCTGTGCTTTGTGAGAGAGCGGCAGCGCCCTCATCGGCTGGATAGAGCACATTGAGCAAATCCAACCCCAGAATCGGCCGGAGCAAGCCACAGCAGTGATTTACGGTTTCTTGGAAAACCGGTTCGAGCTGATACAACTCTCGCCCCATATTGACATATTGGTCGCCAAAGCCTGAAAACATAAAGGCGACCCCCTCCTCCTCTCGCGGCGCTGCGCCATCCACAACATGCAAGGGATCAAGAGTCTCCAGGGCTGCTGTGGCATCGGCCACGGTGTGGCAGACGAGCATACGCCGCTGCTCAAACGCACGCCGGCCCACATGCAATGTGTAACTCACATCGGCCAAAGCCGTGTCTGGATTCTGCTGCAAATAGTGAACCAGATTGGCCGTCGCTGCTTCCAGGGCCTCTGTACTCCGCGCCGATAACAACATCAACTGCCACGGCCGCGATGACCCGGTGGGCGTCTGCTCGGGTGGCTCTTCTACAAGAACGTAGGCATTCGTTCCCCCTAGACCCAACCCGTTTACCCCAGCCCGACGAATCAGTCCGTTCTGAGGCACCCACTCTGATAGCTTGGTGTTCACATAAAAGGGACTGTTCTCGAAATCTATTTGGGGATTGGGCTGCTCGAAATGCAAGCTGGGCGGGATTAGGCCATGTTTGACGATCAGAGCTGTTTTGATCAATCCGGCCATACCGGCCGCCCGGTCCAAGTGGCCCACATTCGTCTTTACTGAGCCAATGGGGCAGTAGCCTTTCCGATCCGTATACAAGCGGAATGCCTGCGTCAACGACGTGATCTCGATTGGATCGCCCAGCTCTGTCGCCGTGCCATGCGCCTCGACATAGCCAATCGTTTCCGCATTCACGCCTGCGCGCTCCAGCGCCATAGAAATCGCGGCGGCCTGTCCCGCCACACTCGGCGCCGTGTAGCCCACCTTCAGTGAGCCATCATTGTTCACCGCCGAACCCTTGACCACGGCGTAGATTGTGTCTCCATCTGCCAGCGCATCTTCCAGCCTTTTCAAAACCACAACCCCAACACCGTCGCCGAATATGGTTCCCTGCGCTCGCGCATCAAAGGTGCGGCAATGTCCATCTGGCGACTCTAGTCCCTCTGGCTGGTATATATACCCTTGCTTCTGAGGCACACGAATGCATACCCCGCCTGCCAGGGCCATATCGCATTCTCCGTTCAACAGGCTCTGGCAGGCCAGGTGTGTGGCCACCAATGAGGTAGAGCAATATGTCTGTACTGCAATGCTAGGCCCCTTTAGATTCATTTTGTACGAAACCATCGTCGTCAGCGAGTCCTTATCGCTACTCAATGCGGCCTGGAACCGCCCAACCGATTGTACCAGTTGGAGGTCGGTGATCCACGACAACAGATAAGTGCTTATGTCTGTCCCGGCAAAAACGCCAATCAATCCCTTGTAGCTATCTGGGGCATAGCCTGCCAGTTCCAACACTTCCCAGGCGCACTCTAAAAAAAGGCGGAGTTGCGGATCCAGGATTTCTGCTTCGCGCGGGCTGTACCCAAAAAAGGCGGCGTCAAACATATCCACATCGTCAATGATGGGGCGCGCTTTGACATAGTTGGGGTCTTGGATCAACTGGGGATCCACGCCCGAAGCTAGCAGAGCCTCGTCTGCGAAGAAAGTGATGGACTCGACGCCGTTACATATATTTTCCCAGAATTGGCCGACATTTTTCGCGCCGGGGAAGCGGCCGGTCATGCCAATGATGGCAATGCTCTGATTGCTCGTGTGCTGGCGAGCGGCGCGGCGGCGCTCGGTCAGCGTCGCTGCCTCAGTGTCTGGCTCAGATTTCACATCGGGTAACAGATACTTGGCCAGCGTGTTCACCGTAGGCGCTTCAAACAGGGCAACCGCTGGGATTCGAACATTAAACGCTTTTTGAATTCTTGAAACGAGCTGCATGCCGATCAGCGAGTTTCCTCCCAGGTCAAAGAAATTGTCGTGAACGCCAATTTGCTCGATGCCCAGCACCTCTTGCCAGATGGCTGCAATCTGCCTTTCATATTCGTTGCGGGCTGGCACGTAAGCAGTTCCCAGGTCTGGCCGTGCATACCCATGTCGGGTTGTCGCCTCCTCTTCTTGGAGAGTCTGGAGCATCACCCATTGGCGGATGCGTGTCTCTAGATCGCCGGTTGAAATGACTAGCTGAGTGGCGCCATCAGCCACGGCCATGGCAAAGGCTTGTACGCCTTCCTCAGGTGTTATGGCAAACTCGGCCACGGTTGAACCGGCGGGAAGCCCGGCTTGGCTCGTTTTCCAAAAGTCCCAATTTACGCTGATCCAGTTGGGGGAACCCGCGCGGTTGTGCTTGTGGGCATAGGCATCCATAAAGTTGTTCGCGGATGCATAAGCCGCCTCACCCAACCCGCCCAGGATTGAAGTCAATGAGGAAAATAGCAAGCAAAAATCCAGGTCTACTCCGCACAACACTTGGTCCAAAACGTATAGTCCATAGGCTTTGGGCATGAAATGGGCTTCACACATGGCCCGGTTAGTGTTGACAAGGGATGAAAAGGCCTCTCGGCTGACAAAACCGGCAGCGTGAATCACCCCATCCAGCCGGCCAAATTGCTCGTAGGTTTGGGCGATGCAGGCGCGCATTTGTTCTTCATTAGACACGTCGGCAGACACCACCAGCACTTGCGCCCCCAACGCTTCTATCGCTCGAACCCGTTCGATTTTGCGGCGGGTGGGATCTTGACTGTCGTGGCCGTCCAACCAATCATCCCACATATCGCGGGGAGGCAGTGGCGAGCGGCCAACCAGCACCAACCTGGCCTGCAGCCGTTGCGCCAGATACTCGGCCAGCGCCGTGCCAATGCTTCCCCCTCCTCCTGTAATAAGGTAAACACCCCTTGCCCGCAGCCGCTCCATCATTGTCGGCTCGGCAGTCAATGGCCGGGGGGCAAATCGCTGCACATAGCGCGCGCCGGAGCGATAGGCCACCGTCACTTCTGTGGTTGAGGCCGTCAACTCTGCAACCAACTGTGAAACGAGCTCCTCTTTGGGCTTGCCCTCGTCCAGAGACACATCTACCGATCGGCAGCGAATGTTTTGGTACTCTTGCGGAACAGCGCGGCATAAACCCAGAACGGTCGCTTTCTCAGGGCAACCTGAGCTACCCTTGACTGGTTGCATGTCGTTCGTCAAAACCACAACCTTTATCGCTTGGGCCGTGTTTCGCTCGCCCAGCGCCTGGGCCAGGTAAAGCAGGCTGTAAAAGCCAACCCGCTGCGCTGCTCCAAAAGCCTCGATACCTGCCAGACAGTCCATGTTTATGCCCCAGGCATGGACTATCTGAGCGGGTATGTTCCCTGCCGCTTGGAGTGTGTCCAGCAATGCGCCATAGTCAGCCGGCGCATCGGGCCGTAGCGCAAACACTCCCTTTGCCAATTGCTCAAAGGCTTTGCCGGCCTTTACCCGCACCATGGCAGCGCCCTGCTGGCTCAGTTGTTGCCCAATTGCTTCGCCCCATCCCAGTGAATCTTCAAAAATCAACCAGGCTCGGTCAGCCTCGCCCTTTGTTTCTGGCAGCGCCGAGGCCTTCCACACCGGCTCGTAAAACCAATCGGCCACATTCGCCTTTTTGCCTGTGCTGGGCTGGGGGGGCAAGGCAGCCTGGCTAGCCGGCTGGTCAATCCAGTAACGCTGGCGCTCAAAGGGATAAGTCGGCAGTGGAATGCGCTGGCGGCGCTCATCATTGTAAAAAACCTTCCAATCAATTTGGCAACCCGCCAGCCACAGTCTGCCCAGTGCGCCCAAAAGGAAAGCTACCTCTGACTGTTCATCATACGCATATCGCATTGTTGACAGGATTTGTGGCAACTGGTCTCTCGTGCAGCCTGGGTGCTGCTTGGCAAAAGAACTCAAGGCTTGTCCCGGCCCCACCTCGACCAAAACTCGCCTGCGATTCGCTAGCAACGCGGCCAGGCCATCGCCAAATCGCACCGTCTGGCACAGGTGACGCGCCCAGTAAGCGGGGTCGGTGGCTTCATTGCTCGTGATCCAGCCACCCGTCACATTCGACAGCCATGGGATGCGCGGCTCATTCAATGGGATGCTCTGTACCAAGGCCGTAAACTCGGCCACAATTGGCTCCATCATGGTGGAATGGATCGCGTGGCTGGTTTCCAGGCGGCGGCAGGCGATTGCCGAGGCCACTAGCCGTTGCTCGACTCGCGCCAGCGCCTCTGGCGGGCCGCTCAAGACGCAAGTGGTCGGGCCATTCACCACAGCCAAACACACTTGCTCATCCAGGAAAGGTTGCGCCTCGGCTTCGGATAAGGCGACTGTCAGCATGCTCCCGGCGGGCAGACGCTGGATCATCTGGGCGCGTCTGGCCACAAGGGTCAGCGCGTCTTGCAGAGAAAGGGTGCCAGCAACACAAGCCGCTACATACTCGCCCAGACTATAGCCGATCAGCGCATCGGGCCTAATGCCCCACGCCTGCAGCAGTTGGGCCAGGGCGTACTCCACCACAAAGACCGCCGGCTGTGCGATTTCAGTTTGGTTGAGCCGTTCGGCCAGTGGCGAGCGGGGAGGGCTGGTTCGTCCCAGCAGCCGTTGCAGGTCCATTCCTTGTGAGGGTGCGGCGGTGCTTACGCCGGCTGGGTAGAGCACATCTAGCAAATCCATCCCTAAAATCGGCCGGAGCAAATCACAACAGTGGTTGACGCTTTCTTGGAAAACCGGCTCGAGTTGAT